>CAZBMF010000026.1:0-28026 GCA_964492925.1 uncultured Rhizobium sp.
GATTCGGCGGTGATCCTGAAAACCTATAACCACGGACAATCTTGGAATGTGGTTTATGAAGACAATCGGCCCGGAATATTTTTTGATGTTATTGAAATCAACAATCAAACCGGTGTTGGAATAGCACTTGGTGACCCTCTTCCTGATTCTTTGTTTAACAAAAACGACAACCATTCTACCAACAAACATTTTGTTGCCTTATACACACCCGACTATGGGAATCATTGGTATCCAATACCCAATGGAACCTGGAATGTTGCCACAAACAATCTTTCATCCATGTATGCAGCAAGTGGCACATCACTTGTATTCAACAAATTAGAAATCGATAAAACAACTTCAAAATGGAAAATTTTAATGGATTTCTATTTTTCTGGCGGGGGAAATACAGCGGCCGAAATTCGCCAAGTGATACTTTCGTTTCAGGTGCAAGAACCTAAACAAACATTTGAATATTTAAAGTTTGACTATCAGTTAAAATTTCCGCCCGGCGACGGTTGGGGAATTTATGGCATGCAGAAAATCAATGATCGTTTGTTTTGTTTTGGGGGACATTGGAAGTATCCCAATGCAAAAGATTCTTTCAGCTATATGATTCAACTGTCGAATGTTACTTACACCATTGGAAAAAATAAAATAAAGTCTCAAATTGCCACCCTGAGCACACCTATATCGCAAAATGGTTACCGAAGTGGAGGTTGCTTTTTTTACAATCCCCAAAATAAAAAATACTCAGGAATTTCAGTAGGAAGTAATGGAATAGACACTTATTTAATTCCAGGAAAACAGGGAATTTCAAAATCAAGTATTTCCAAAAAACAGAATTTTGCTGGCCAATTAAAAGGCTCCAATGTTTGCTTATTTGATGGCGAATATTTCTGGATTGCAGGTAATAAAGGTTTGGTTGCGAAAAAATCCAAATTGGAATTATTTGGATTTTAAATCATTCCGCTTATATAAAATAAAATCACGATTCGAATAAACTGAATCCAATCGCTGATCGTTAATATATTTGGGTCTACCTCCATAAATACTGTTCTTTTTGTGCAACAGGTACTTCGCTTGTGAGTTAAAAAATGTTGAATCTACCGATTTACGAATTACCCGTTTATTGGTTACTAAGTGTAGCCAACGGGGTTTGTCGAAGGCAATTACATCATCATCGTTTACAGTTTCCCTTATTTTTAGATAGATATCATTCTGGGTTTGGCCAATTACATCATTCCTGGACTCAATAAAACCAAACATCACAACCGTTGCCGCAAATTGTAGAAAAATAAGTGCTATCAATAAAAAGTAAATTTTATTTACAAAGAATTGAAAACGAGATTGTTGTAAATAGTTTTGAAATCCAACCAAAACAATCCAAAAGAAAAATGGAACAATTGGCAATAAATAACGAGTTCCCTGCATGATTGGCCAAATAACTACAATTGCAAAATTGACAACAATCCAAAAAACTACTGGGGCAAAATAGAACAAAGGTTCCTTGGATTTTATGGCATAAATAAAGCAAAGAATGACACCAATTCCTAAAAGAATGGTGACAAAATTAAATGCAAAAGCAGGCAAAATCTTGGTGAAACTTGAATGAGGGAAATTTAGCAGTTCAATAAGGTAGCCTCGCAAATTTTCAATACAGGATTCCACTGAAATTGACGATAAAATATCGAGGTGATTCGCTTCGTACTTACTGTCAACATTTTTGATGTAAAAAACGAGCAGTGTAAAAGGAATGAATGCCAAAAATTCTTGAAATTTCAGTTTTTTATCATTCTGATCTAAAACAATTTTGATCAACCAAGATCCCAATAAAAGAAATCCATTAACCCTTGTCAAGGATGCCAAAATGAGGGCAATACCCACAAATAAAATTCTTTTAACGTTGGAATATTCTTTGGAATACAGGAAATAGAAGAATAAAAAAACGGTTACAATAAACCACAAATCACTCATTAAACGGTCTGCAAACTGAATATACTTCGGATGCATAATTGCCAGCATAACCAAAAACAGAATGGCAATTGGGGGTAATTTATATTGACAATTTTGTAGTAATTTATAAAAAGCTACAATTCCCAGAATATAAAATAACCATTGAAAAATCTTGATTCCTAACCAATTAAAGGGTAAGAACTTTAAATATATCGAAAGAAACAATGGATATCCGGGTGGATATAAATACGGGCCCAGGGTACCATCGGAATGTTGCATTGACCAAGTGTTATACTGGGCCAATTCTTGGGTATTTCCTTTGATTAATGCAAATGCTTGAGACAAATAAAGTGCAAAATCGTCTCCCCATTCATGACCTTTGGTCATCACGAGGACTCCCCCAATAAAAGCAAAAGTAAGTAAGAGTAAAATCCACTTTCTTTTCAAGCAATATTGCAGGATAACGGAGCCCATTTATTTAGAAAAGAGGTTGTATTTCAGGATACAATAAATTGCACGAAATCCATCTTTCCAACCAATTTTCTTACCTTCTTCAAAAGTTCGTCCGTAGTAACTGATACCCACTTCATAAATTCTAACTTTAGGAATACGGGCAACTTTAGCTGTTACCTCAGGTTCAAAGCCAAAACGCTTTTCTCTAAGATCCAAACCCTGAACAATGTTGATTTTAAACATTTTGTAACATGTTTCCATATCTGTGAGGTTTAAATTGGTAAACATGTTGCTCAAAAAAGTTAGGAATTTATTTCCAATGCTATGCCAAAAGAAAAGAATCCTGTGTGGCTTCCCTCCCATAAATCGGCTACCAAAAACCACATCGGCTACATCTTCATAGATTGGCTTTAAAAGAATATTAAATTCATTTGGATCATATTCAAGATCGGCATCTTGAATTACAACTACATCACCTGTAGCCTTTTTAATTCCTGTATGGAGAGCAGCACCCTTTCCCTGATTTACCTCATGAGAATATAGCTGTAAATTCATTGAAGGGTGTTCATTTTTGTAAGCTTGAAGAATCTCCCAAGTATTGTCTTTTGAACAATCGTTTACAACGATGATTTCTTTTTCCATTCCACCCAATAGCTGAACTGTTTGAATTTTGTTCAAAATATGGTGAATGGTAGGTCCTTCATTGTAAGCAGGGATAACGATAGAAAGAGTTTTCATGAAAACACAAAAATAGTTAATTAGTAAGGAACCTACAAATTAGTTATTTGCATAATATGCAAATAAAATTGGGGACTAAATAACCAATTCAACTTCCATTAACCCAGGTACCAAATATATTTTGCCGGTTTTTTCTTCTACGCATCTAAATCGGCTTCTCAATTTATCTATTTTGCGAAAAACGCGCCCGTCTTTGGTTTTAAACAACGTTTGAAAAGGAATTGATTCAACCAACACCAAATGATCTGGTTTTTGATCATACCCTCTAAGGGTTTTAAATAAATAAGGGTCGGTACAGCTGCTTGCTTTAGGATTTTTCAAATACCGATCTAGGGCATGTTGAACATCTTTTGGTAAAATAGTTTCTGAAAGCATTGGTTTGGTCACAATTTGAAATTCCTGCTTCCACTCTAAGCCATGTGGCATAACCTTAAAACCGCGTTTTTCAAAATTTATAAGATGAGCTGTTTCATGTAAGAAAGTAACCAAAAAAGCATATTGATTTAAATCTTTATTGATAGAAATCCTATGGGCCTCACCTGGTTTTGGCGGTCTATAATCTCCAAGTTTGGTGGTTCTGGGTTTTTTAATTCGCAGCTGTATACCATATTTCCATAAAAGATCGTGTGCATAATCAGCACTGCCTTCAGGTAGGTACTTTTTTAAAATTAGCAACAACTCCGACATCCCTCAGAATCTTTTTAAAGTTTATCAATAATGAGGGATGAGATATGATTCCCAATTGAAAATGAACTTGTTGCGGCCGGACTAGGGGCGTTCAAAACGTGCACACATAAACGGCTTTCCTGGATGTAAAAATCATCAATCAAGCCACCATTTTTATCGCAAGCTTGAGCTCTAACACCTGCTCCGGCTGGCTCTAAATCTTCCATTTGCACCTCAGGAACCAATCCTTGTAAAGCTTTTGTAAATGCAGCTTTAGAGAAAGATCGGTAATATTCCCCAAGTCCTGTTTTCCAATATTTAAACGCTACTTTTCTAAATCCTTTCCACAAAATGCTTTCAAAAAACTCTATAAAATGGAAATCAGATTTTTTATATCCTTCACGTCTAAAAGCGAATACAGCATTGGGGCCTGCTTCAATTTCGCCTGAAATTCTACGCGTAAAATGCACCCCCAAAAACGGGAAATTGGCATCTGGAACTGGGTAAATAAGATTTTTCACCAAATGAGCTTTCTCGGGCTTTAAGCTATAGTATTCACCGCGGAATGGAATGATTTTCACATCCAATTTCTCCCCTGAAAGCGCGGCAATTTTATCGCAGTACAACCCCGCACAGTTCACCATCATGCTACCGGAAATACCGTCACCTTGCTGAGTAAAAAGTTGAACAGAATTGTCGTTTTGCATGATTTTAGAAACCCCAAATCCAAAGTAAATTTTAACATTTTGCTTTTTTAGTTTCTCTGATAAACGAATACAAATTTCTTTGTAATTTACAATACCCGTTTGCGGCACAAATATTCCCTTAACGCCAATACAATGAGGCTCATAATCTTTAATTTCGGATTGACTGATGTATTTGATACCATCTAGTCCATTTTCTAATCCTCGTTGGTATAATGTTTCAAGTGCAGGGATTTCAGCCTCTGTTGTGGCAACTATAATTTTACCACAAAGATCAAATTTAATGTTTTCAGCTTTACAAAATTGAATCAATGCATCATATCCCTCAATACAATTCTTTGCTTTTAAGCTTCCAGGTTTGTAATAAATTCCGGAATGAATCACACCGCTGTTATTTCCAGTTTGATGCTTGGCTACATCGTACTCTTTTTCAACAATTGCAATTTTCAACTCTGGTTTCTTTTCCAACAATTGATAGGCCGTTGCCAATCCAACGATTCCCGCACCCACTATTACAACATCGTGATGTTCCATAACGCAAAAGTAATCTGAATTCCGAAAAATATATTAACTGATTTTCCCAATGCTCAGATAGGATTGCCCTATCAAACATTCCATACATTTTTTCTGTTTGCAAAAAATTTCATTTTGCGCAATCAATTGTTGGCTATGCTTCGCAGAACGATTAAAAATATTCAGCCAATTCATTTTTTTTACGATTTTATTATTTTCTGGAGGAACTTGTTCCAAAATATACATGGCATGTTCAATCAGCGACTGGTTTCCGTGATAGGTTCCATAGGCCATCCAAATAGGCACAACCACATTAATAATCAATTGATGCACATGTTGTATGCCGTTTGAAATATTTTCATGAGTGTTGGCATTGGTATTAGGAATGATCATTGCAACTGTTAACTTATCTATCAATTCATTATATTCCAATGGTTTAAGCCAATGAGTTAAATTACTTTGTTGTTTATTGAGCCAATTTGACCATTGTAATATTCTTAAATCAGGAAAAGCATTTGGGCGTACTTTTCCAAAATACCAGCGTAATTGATGCTCTTTTAACTGAAATTTATGTTTGAGAAATAGAAAGTTCGTCCACAGTTTATGTGAAAAATCTTTTTCAAATAAATGATCTAAAGGAAGTCCACTTTGCCCAATCCAAAATGCACAAAGCTCAGGTTCTGTCATTTTCTGAATTCTAAAAACATCTACTTGAGAAACCAACTGTAACATAGATTGTCGGTTTTGACTATCCATCCAATATTTGGCAAATTGGAACAAAACAACTTGCTGCCAATTGCCCTTGTATTCAAAATGTTTGAGAAGCACTTCATCTACTTTTCTTTGCCAACGTTTGGATTGAGCAAATACCAGTTGCTGATATTTTTCTGACACCAATACTTTTTCATGAAAGTTGTGGCATGGAAACTCGCCATTTTGTTGAAAATGATTTTGCGATTTTTGCAAATCTTTTAGGCTAAAAAAGTTTTTCAAGGACAATGAAGGGATGATTCTGTTGTGTAAATCATGTACATCTTGCTTAAAGTCCCACACCACATGTAACACAACTTGGGTATATTTTTCATCGAGGTGGTGTTGATGTTCAAACCAATTTTTAGAATCTACATGTATTTCAATTGCACCGTGCAATACAACGCCGTTAATTTCTATTTCCGCACCTGTAAAATCAGGACCTTGGCCTTCATTCAGAACACCGAAATTTCGAATAATGAGCGGTAAGTTATTTTCAGTTTTTAAGGGCTTAACAACAGCCAACTTTGCATTCCAAAAATGCTGTAAAATTTCCTCTTTCACTACAATCTCTCCTATATTACCTTAAAGATACAACAGAGAATTGAGATTTGAAAGGGAGGACTAATCGTTCAATGAGTAGGTAGTTTCTAATGTAGTATGCTGAATTCGGTGTTTTTTGAGCAAATCACGAATTTCATTTTTGACAGTTTCTTGATGCTCCACTTTCACTTGTTCTTTGAGCAGAATGGTAGCGGTAAAGGCATTTCGAGTGGTACTAATTGCCCACAAATGCATGTCCCTCACTTTGTCTACTCCATCAATTTCTTCAACCATATTTTGAATTTGCATAGAATCAATGCCTTCTGGCACTCCATCTAAACTCAGTTTCAAACTAGAAGTAAATAAAGACAATGTTCCCCAAAGAATCACCACACAAATTCCAAGTCCTAAAACTGGATCAATCCACTGCCATCCCCATTTTGTCATTGCAAAGCCACCAGCAACTACAGCCACGCTGACTAAGGCATCTGCGGCCATGTGTAAAAAGGCCGCGCGGTTGTTAAGCTCATTGCTTCGCATGAAAATCAATGCCGTTAAAGTATTGATTACCACACCAATACCAGCAACAACACTCACGGTTAACCCATTGGGATGTTCAACATTATTCAATCGATGGTAGGCATCTATACCCATAGACCCCACGGCAATAAATAGCAAAACACAGTTAGCTAAAGAAGCGAGTATCGTTCCTTTGCTAAATCCGTAGGTATAGGAAGAAGTAGGACTTTTGGTTGCCATTTTAAAGGCAAACCAACTGATAAGTAAGCCAGCCACATCACCCAAATTATGCCAAGCATCGGCGAGTAATGAAAGTGAATTTATTTGATATCCATAACCAAGTTCGATCAGCACAAAGGTAAAGTTCAGAATAATTCCAAGTAGGAATTTCCGACCCATTTCTAAGTGGTGATCGTGGTGGTCGTGGTTGTGCATTAAAGTCCGAGTACTTTTTCTTGAGGATTTTTACCGTCAAGCATCATTTCAGGGTTTTCGAGTAAATTTTTCACTCTCACCAAGAAGCTTACGCTTTCACGGCCATCGATAATTCTGTGGTCGTAGCTTAAGGCAATGTACATCATTGGTCGAATTACAACTTGACCATTTTCAGCAATTGGGCGTTCAATGATATTGTGCATACCAAGGATACCACTTTGAGGTTGGTTGATAATAGGAGTACTCATCATAGAGCCAAAAACACCACCATTGGTGATGGTGAATGTACCACCTGTCATCTCGTCGATTGTCAATTTGTTATCACGTGCTTTAGTGGCTAAACGTTTAACTTCTTTTTCAATTTGATCGAGGGACATATTTTCGGCAGAACGAATAACAGGCACAACTAAACCTTTAGGTGCGCTCACGGCAATTGAGATATCGCAATAATCGTGGTAAACAATTTCTTCCCCTTCAATTGATGCATTCACTGCAGGCCAATCTTGAAGAGCAATACACACTGCGCGTGTGAAGAAACTCATAAAGCCTAAACCAACGCCAAATTGTTCTTCGAAACGTTTTTTGTATTTCGCACGAAGGTCCATCACTGGCTTCATGTTCACCTCATTAAATGTGGTTAACATGGCGGTTTCATTTTTAGCAGCAACTAAACGTTTAGAAACAGTTTTACGCAAATTCGACATTTTCTCTCTGCGATCGTTTCTGCCAGTAGATTTGAAATTACCTTGTTTTACTCCACCAAGTTTCACAATAGCTTCAAGGGCATCAACTTTCGTTATTTTACCATTTGAGCCAGAACCTTTCACTTGAGAAGGATCAATACCATATTCATTTAACAATTGAATAGCCATTGGAGAAGCCAATACATCAGAAGCTACAGTTGGTGTTTTCTCCGCAACAGGAGCAGCGGTTTTCTCTGCCTTCACTTCAGCAGGAGCTTCAGTTTTTTGAGTAGAAGGAGGAACGGCAGCTGCTGCTGGCCTAGCGGCTTCAGTATTGATTACTGCAATTATAGTATTGATTGCAATGGTATCACCGATATTGCCAATGAGTTTTTCAACCACACCAGCTTTTTCGGCATTAACTTCAAAAGTAGCTTTGTCACTTTCAAATTCAGCGATAGGGGCATCCATTTCAACCCAATCACCTTCTTTCACTAACCAATTTGCAATGGTTACTTCGCTTACAGATTCGCCCGGAGCGGGCACGATAATTTCAATGGCCATAGTTTGAGGCAAAAAATATTTACAAAGTTAGTATTTTTAAGTGTTGATTGCTTAAATATCTGATGAAAACAAAGGTTAAAGATGAAATAAATATAAAAAAAGCAAAAAAGGCTGTGTAAACACAGCCTTTTATATTCAAATATTGAGATATTATTATTTAAACAAGATATAACTTGCACCCAAATGCAATTGGAAATACCAATCGTTCAAACCATTTGTTGAACGTGGAGCATTTGGAGCAATTTTGTCTTTTAATGAATAATTTGAGATTTTATTCATGTCAGACTCGGTGATGCCGGGGAGTTTGTCATAAGCAGCCGCACGCATCGCGTCGTAGTCACCACCAAACCAAACACCAGGTCCGTAATCATCTAAGTAATCAGTAGAAGTATAAACGGCTTTCATTTCACCTTTAAACGCCCAACGTTTTCTCAAATAGGTAAGGCTAAATGATGTTCCAACATTGAATGCAATTGGGCTATATGGTTTTGCACCAGGTAAGTAATTTTGACCCTCAGAACCTAAATCACGCAAATTATAAAGATGTTCGTTTTTCATACGAGCCACATAATCTGAATATGCTTCTTTATTACCTTGATTTGTATAGGCATAACGATACGTATTGAAGTAAATCATGCCAAGGCTCAATCCTAAGGTTGGTATAATTCGAGAAGTTTTACCTGTAGATAATTGATAAGGTCTTAGATGCCACAAACCTTCAACTTCTGCTATTCCCATTTTTGTCCAAAAATGAACTGGGTAGCTATTACCTGCGGCAGTGAATTCGTTGTAATTTTCATCGTATGACATCAAAGGAGATGTTCCAGAAAACAAACCCGTTGCCCAAATATTATGAATAGAAATTTCAGAATAATAAAGTGTACCTTTTAGTGAAAAACGGCTGTTAAAATTGAATTGACCATAGCCACCAAAACTATATTCAATGGTTGAAGGCAAAGGTGCATATTTATGTTTAATATCACCACCACCATAGATGGCACCACCGCCCCACATTCCAATTTCCCATACTCTAATTTTTTTGATCACTTCACCTTTAGATTTGAACATAGGCAAGTTAACACCAATACCCAAAACATCTGATTGCTCTTGACCACCACCGATACTCTTTTGACGCAAATATCTGTTATATTCTGCAGTATCTACTTTACTCAATTCAAGAGCTTGTGAAGGGGTAAGTTTAAATTTAGGGATATTGACACTTGTACCTGAAGCTAAAATAGCCTTTGCTGGATTTCCTTGAATGTAATCAAACACCATGGTATCCCCTTTTTTAGAGAATGTATAATCTACTTTATTGCCATTTGAATCAACAAATTTAGCAATACTCGGATTTCCAATAGCATTGATTCTAACTTGTCCGAAATCATGATTGATACCTGTTATCAAATCAGATAAACCTGCATTTTGAATTGATTCTTTTTTAGAAACGATTATTGAAGGAATACGCACATCAATGTGTTTATCAAAGATAATGTCTTCAGACATGTTGGATTGATAAATGGTTTCAACATTCAAAGATTGGTTACCAGTACCAGAAACTGAGATTCCAATGGCGTTGCTGCCGGCGTAGTTTCTCACAAATGACAATGTTCCAACTTTAATATTGCTAGGTTTTGCATTTTTCGCAAAATCAAAATGAATCAAGCCCATTGAATTATCCGAACCGTTGAACACATTGTCTTGAAAAACCATGTTATTGATTGTATAATCAATTCCATCAGAACCAACATTTTCAAGCAAAATACCTGAAGCATTGTTTACCAAATTGAAATCTTTCAAAGTAGCTTTGATTTGACGACCTTCTCTAAGGTCTGTCAATGGCATTGCCATATAAATCAAAGGTTCTCCTGACACACAATTCACCATGTTAATTCCATTTAATTCAACACTTTTTCTGTGCCAAAATGGATCAAAACGAATTGGTTGAATTTGTGCTTTGAAATGTACATTTGACAATTCTACTTTACCATTTCCATCAGAACCAGTGATCACGATGCCCAATCCTGGGGCATTGGGGTCAGCATTCACAATCGTAATGGGATTCTCTTTGGTACCATTCATTATCAAAGTACCTTCTACTTGCAATACAGCACCAGAACCCAATTCAATTGTTGTTCCTGCAGGAACGGTTAACGTTTCGCCAACTGCTACAATTTTCACATCGGCAATCTTCATTGTAGACTGACCGAATACAGAATTCGCAATTGCGAAAAATATAAATAAAATACTATTTAGACGAATGGTCTTCATGATTTGATAATTTCAATTAATACTGGTTCTTTTAAGTTGATTTTTTTCACTGTTGTTTTAATGTCAACTTCATTAATCAACAGATATTTTAGTTTGGCAATATCAATGCCATTTAAATCGATTTTTGCACCTTGCACAGATTTTGTTTCTCTGTTAGCGCCAATCAATGTATAATTCACGCTGGCCACATCATAGTTGAAGTTTGTCATATCAGGATGAATTGCTGAAATACTGATTGATTTGCTTTGAATCAAACGATTTTCTGACAATTTATTTCCTGAAGCACCACTTACAACAATTTGAGGTGTAGGTAAATCTTGAACATAAATTGAATCAAACAACAAAGGCTCTCCGCTGGCTCCATTAATTTGAAACGCACACCATCCAGAAACGTTTGGTGTAAATTCTATTTTTCCTGCAGTTTGAGAAATTGAATTTGATTCCGCACAAGAACATAAAACTTTATCTGCTTTTAAGATGTTTTTAAATCTCAATGTAGCTTTTCTGCCTATGAAGAAAGTTTGCAATGTTTCTTTTTTATCGTCTTCAAAATCGGCAGGAATCACCGTGATGTTCAATTTGTCTACAATTCCTTTGGAATCAAATTTCACTTCGTATTGACCAGTTGTTTTAGGGATAAAATAGAGGGTATCACCCTTCCATTTATATTCATTCACTTCTGATCCCATTTTTGAAATTTGCAAGGTGGTTTCTTTTTTATTCGAAATGATAAAAGTGGCAGTATCGCCGGGTTTTAAAACATCTAAATTGTAGGCTAAAAGTACAACTTTGTCTTTTTTATCTCCTTTGATATCCAATTCAACGGCTCCATTCAACAAGATTAATCTCAATCGAAGTTCAGCCAAAAGAGTTTTTACTACTGTAGCTGGAACGTGTTTGAATTTCCATTCCGACCAAAGAATAGGATTATTATTTTTAAGTCCATTCTGTAAATCACCCGCAAACAATCTTTCGAATTCTTTTCTCTTTGGGTTTTCCGCAGAAAGCTTTTCAGTATAATTTTTTAATCCAACGAGTTTTTCAAAAATCACATTGCTTTTCTTTTTGATGATAAAAAAGTTATCAGTGATGGAATAACCATTTGGCTCGCGATAGATTTTGTTTTTTTCATCGTATCCCAAAGCTTCGGTAAAATCAGCATCAATTTGATCCACTGCATCCATGGCGGACTTAATTTCAAGTATAACAACTTCTCTTGAAGTGGTTGATTTTAAATAAGCCGTCATTGTAGGATTGATTCTAAACCATTCAATAGGAATTTGAATAATCGACAAAGCAATGAATAGAAGATACAATACGCTGATTAATCGGAATCGTAAATTCTTTGCCTTTTTAATTCTTACATACTTTGCCATAATTATTTCACCATGATTAAAGGCTGACCAACCTGTGTTGATCCGCTAGTTTGTCCTACTAATTTAATATTATCAAAAATGATTGTACTTCCAGCAGGAGCTTTTGCTTCAAGGTCTCTCAATTCATTTCTGAGATATCGGGTAGCACTCTTCAAAGATTTTTTATTGCCAGAAGGATCAACAACAGTCATTTGGAAGTTCACCACTTGCCAAAATGTATTGGTAGATTCTAAACGATTTGCTTTATCCAAACTAGAAAGATTACCTCCAATGTCCATCAAGCCCACCGATAAAGCACCAGGAGCATGAGCAAACAATGTAACCTTGTCAACCACATTATCATTCACTTTCATGAAAATTTCAAACACACCTTCTTCACTAGGAACAATCTTCAAAGCATTTTTAACGCGTTTAACAGAAGCTTTAGGGGAATAAAAACTCACACCAGATTTTGGCAGAAATTGCGAATCTAAACTCAATTCGCAGGTAGAACCCACTTTTGCATTCAAATTCGAACGATCCATCACGTATCGGAATTCAGGTTTTAAAACGTTAAATCCACTTAATAAACGTTTATCGCCTACCAAAACTTCCAATGCGTAACTACCTGGTTTAGCAGGTCTGTAACTTACCGTAAAAACACCATTCCCAGCAGACTTGATATCAACCAAAGAACCATTAATTTTTACAGTAGGAATGAGTCCTGCTTTCTCTGGCTTCACAGCCAGTTCAAGCGATTCGCCCAAAACCAAAGCTCTTCTGAATTTCTCAATAAACTTTGCATCATTGAGGGATATCAATTCAAATTTTGGCAAATCGATATTTTGATGGGTTAAATCAATCAAAGAATTGTAAAGAAAAACAGTTTTAAAATGCTCAAACATTGAATTTACCACACCATTTGGAGTTTCTTTAAAAAAGAAATCAATGGTTTTGATATTGTTTGACGTAAAATCTCTCAAGTTCACCAAATCAGAAGATAAATCTCGTTTAGATACTTTTGAAAAAGAGGTCAAATATTGATTCAAAATACCTTCTAATTTGGCAGCTAAATCACCTTTTCTCACAATTTTCTCTGAGAAATTATTTTCTCTGAGTTTATCTCCAGTAACCAAATTCTTTTCAGCATAATTGGAGTATTCCAATTCTAGTGCCGACAAACCATTCAAACACTCCAAAGTGGTGTTTTTCAAATCCATTTCTTGAGGGATTTGTGAGTTAAATGATTTTAGTTTGGTAAGAAGACGTGAGTTCAGTTCTGACTGAGTTTCCGATAAGTGGGTATAATGAACAACGTATTGACCTGGGCTCGAAAAAAATAAAAACAAAATAAAAACCAAGTACAAGAAGGAAAGCTTCTTGAACGAAAGGTTTTTAGAATGCGTTATTTGTATGGTAGATCCCATCTAATGTTGTTATTTTCCGCCTAAAATATTGTTGTATTTGTCGTTAACCTTGCGCAAATTTCCATTGTATGTTTGCATAAGGTCGTTAAATTCTGCCATTCTAGATTGCATTTCAGCTGAATTTTTAGCATTGGCTTCAAGCTCTGATTTAATTTGAGCAACGCTATTCGACATAGATTTCATTTGGGTATTTAATTCAACTAAAGTTGCGCTGAATTGAGCCATTGCATCTGCGTAAGAGTTTGTGCCTTGGGCATTGGTTCCTTCTTGTTGCAATTGAGGGAATACATTTTCCCAGTGATATTCTTTATCGTCGGTTTGTCTTTCAAAGGCAGAAATTAAGAATACGATTGCCTCGATACTCAAACCTAGGATAAATAATTCATTGGCGAATTGCCATCCTAAGAATTTAAACATGGCACCAACAAGTACCACCGCAGCACCAAATCCGTAGATAAAGGTGATAGCATCTAATTTTCCTTTCGGTTTATTGCTCATAATATTGATTTTTTTGTGAATGGTGTTATTTTTTTAGTAAATGTTCCTGAAAATTGTTCCAATTCGCTACGTTTTGGTTCAATGCCTTTTTGGTTGCATTTTTTGTAGCTACGATTGCTATGATTACAACAGCCAAAAGACCTAAGAAAAAGTATATCAATTGATTATTGAATTTTTGATCCAATGTTTCTTGTACGCCTTTAACTGTTTCATTTTGTTTTTCAAACTTTTTTGAAAACTCATCCAAAGCCAAGTTCATGGCTCTTTCATTTTGAGCTTGTAATTCTTGTGATTTTGTAATCTCAGCCTGCAATTTGTCTGTCATTCCAGCCACAGTGGCTTCAAGTTTTTGGTTGCTTTGCTTTACAGCATTCAACTCGCTTGAAAGCTTTTGATTACGCACCTCCAATGTCTTTATTTTCTTATCTAAATCATAATCCTTTTCCCCTTGTCCATATGCAAAGAATGGAGTGATTAGCATTAAAGCAATTGTAAAAAATTTCATAGTTTTTTTGTTGATTGATTATACAAAGATACTTCTTTTTTTTTGTAGTTTGAAGACAGCAATATTTATGCCAATAATGATACTTTTAACATTTTCAGACATTTTGAATAAAACTGTTCGAAATAATTCTAAAAAATTTCATGCAATAATGAAGAATAATTATGAATTTAACGTAAACCTATCATCATTCTAAAATCATTTGCTTCACTTGAAATTCATTTTTAGATGTCCAGCATTTCACATAATAAATGCCCTTTTTAAATTCCCTTAAATGAATTTGAGCGGACATACCCTGCACCTGTTGGCTTAGAACAATTCTACCGAGTTCATCGTAAAGCTCAACTTTGCTTATTTTAAAATTCCCTTTTGATTCAACATTCACCCAATTTCTGGCCGGATTGGGGTAAATTGCAAAATCTACAGTGTTAATTCTCTTTTGACTCAAAATATCTTCTTTATTAAACAATCGAGCGCTATAAATTCCATTACCATGCGTAGCCAAGGCCACCGTGCCGTCTTTATGTCTCACATCAAACATTTCACAAACCATATTGCCTATTGTCTCAGGTGCTTGCTGCACCCATACCGTATTCAATCCTTTCAATGTGTCTGTTGCAAAAAATCCAATACTTGTGGCTACCAAATAAATCATGCCATTTTGAACAGGGACAATTGAAGCCCAACGCACCGAAGGACCATTACCACTACCATTCGTATTTTGCTCCAAATTACCCGCCACTTTTTGCCAAGTTTTACCAGCATTATCAGAATAAAAAATACTGTAAATTCCATAATTAGAGTATGTGAGAATCACTTGATCTCCATTTAATGGATTGGTGTTCATACAACTCACATTTCCGGAAGGCAAAACACTATTCACAGTAATATCTACCGGTTTCATATTTCCAAGGTGAGCACTATCTACTCTGTAAACCCTTTTTTGCGCGGTACCATAATATACTCTATTTGGAGGATTTTTGCAAGCATGTATAGCTGTAACATTCATATTGGGAATTGGAACGGAATCAGAACCCCTCGTCCAACCCAATGAAATTGAATCATTTTTATTGTCTAGTACGATTTCATTTAGTTTATCATTCCTCCACAAATACTTCCCTCCGGCTAAATACATGATATTTTGATTGTTTGGATCAAGCACGAAAGGATTGATAAAGTCATAATTTTTCCCGCCAACTGGATCAATTCTTCTATACGATGTTCTTTGTAGTGCGCTGTTCACTGTAGCCTTAATCATCTTACCTTGTTGTTTAGAAAAATAAAATGTTTTTGCGCCATCTTCTATGGCAGAATATGAACCATCTCCGAAATACACCGTTTCCCAATTTGCATTACCATCAAATGAATTCACCATTACTTGATTATTGTCTTGCGCACCGCCTACTAAAATTGGACTCATATCCGTTCCATGATCAAGAGATACTGTGTAAAATTGAGTGGTTAAATATCCATGATTCAGAGAAATCCATTCAATTGAATCTTTTCTAGCGTTGTTGGATAAAAAAACACCACCGTCATTGGAATTTAGCATTTTATCTGGATTTGAAGCATAAAAAACCAATTGATGTTGATCGGGATGATTGTTCGGCCAAACTCCCACATCAGGGAATTTTGCTCCTTTTTTATAGCCACCAATCATGGTTGTGCTGGTATTGCTTTTAAATGCTGTAGTAGAACGATAAATATTTGTTCCTCCAATAAATACAACATTTGAATCTGCTGGATGAACTTTCACAAACATGTCGTAGGATCCTTGTACATTCCATTTTTCAAAAGGTCCACCATTATTGGGCAAATTCTGAGACAAATCTTCCCAAACCATTGAATCTTTGCCATCTACCGATTTTAGGTTTTGATACTGAAATAAGGCATTGTATTCTGTATCTCCTTTGTAATTTTGAGTGGACATTCCCCATCCATTCGTATTGGCCAAAAAATACACTTTATTTTCGTTTTGAGGATCTATTCCAATTACAATACGATTGTATTTGGCCCCCCAATTTGAAGGCGTAATATTCACAAAGTCGGTTCCATTTACCGAACGCCAAATTCCTTTCTGAACTCCGTCTGAGCTCATGGTGAAATAGACCACTCCAGTTGAAGTAACTGCCACATCTGTAAAATAGGAAGCACCAACTTTCATGCTTTTCCATGTTTTTCCATTGTCTGTGGATTTCATCAAATTGTTATAGGTGGCGGCATAAATTACGGTAGTTGAATCTGGGGCGGAAGGATCAATAGCCACGTTCCAAACCAACTGCCATGATGTTGAAAATGTTGTAGGCACACCACCTGCCGTTGATTGAATTTGTTGCCATGATTGACCACTGTCGGTAGAAATAAAAAGTCCATCACCCAAATAGTAAGCCCCAGGGGAACCTGCACTTTGACCATAAGCCTCACCAGATCCCATGATCCAAACATTTTGATGATTTTTTCGAATATCCTGAGCCAAACAAGTGGCACTTTTTAATTCATTTGATTTTTGAGTTGATTTCCAAGTTTTACCGCCATCTTCACTTAGCCACATACCACCGGAAACAGAACCTGCAATTATTCTATTTTCATTGGCAACATCAATACCCAAGGCTCTTGTTCTTCCGCCAATGTTATAGGGGCCTCTATGCATCCAAGGCGTACCAACCAAGGCCAATTCTGATGATTTTTGAGCTTGTGGTAAAGTTTGAGCAAACGCCAATTCCTTCAATCTCATATCCAAAGGAATTTTACCTGTTGAGGGATCAGACAGCCTTCTATTTTCGTAGTTCATTCTTGCATTTGCACCATGTTCTTGTGCTTGCGCCCAAAGTCCCCCAAAAACAAACATGCTTAAAGACAATAAAAACGGATGTTTCAAATTCATTTTGTAAAAATGGAGAATATTGTTCGATAAATCCACAAAATGGGTTAAAATTTGGTGCAGAAAGTGCAAAATCAAATTTCGAATTTTCGGAAATGTCTATAAAAACCAACAAAAATTGAAAATAGATTAAAATTAATCTTGCAAAAACAAATAATCTGTTATTTTTGAAGTTCGGATATGCAGCTCAAGCGAATCATTTTCAGCACTTTCATAATTTTCAACACCATTCTTTTAAATGCACAGGTTGGACGCATATCTGGCAGTGTATTTGAAAATGAAACCAATGAACCTGTGGCATTTGCATCTATTTTTTGGGGCAGCAGCAACAAAGGTTTTTACACCAATTTCGAAGGTAAGTTCAACGTTAATTTAGATGAACTACCAAATGATACATTGAGAGTAGTTTACAGTGTTTTCAAAACTAAAACAGTGTTGGTTTCAAGTTTTAAAGACAGAAAAGACATTCAAATTTTCTTAGAACGTGAAATTGTAAAATCGGCAGACATTGAAATTAAATTGGGCATTAACCCCGCCATGAAATGGGTAGAATTGGCTCAAAAAAACGCTGAAAAGAACAACCCCAATAACGCCAGCAATTACGAATGTGAGGTATTTAGCAAAACCATTTTATCGCTAAACAACATAGGCAAAGGGATGAAAAACAGCAAATTAGGCAAAGAAATCGGACCTTTATTTGACACAATGACATTTGTTACTGGTGATTCTTCAAAAGCCATTTTGCCGATATTTTTCAGTGAAGTTCTGAGCAACTATTATCATCAGAAAGAACCGTCTCAAAACAAAGAAAACATTCTTGCTTCTCGGATTAAAGGCGTTGGCGTGGCCGATGGAAGCTTTATTTCACAGCTTATGGGGTCTGCGTTAACCAAATATAACGTTTACAACCCAACATTGGTTGTTTTGGCCAAAGGTATTCCCTCACCCATTGCTCCAACGGCCAAATTACAATACAACTACAAACTTGTGGGCGTTGATAAAATGGGTCCCAGACGTTTATTCATGGTGAATGTTACTCCTAAAAACCCAAAAGATTTGGTTTTTAAGGGAATGATATGGATTGAAGACACCACGGGAGCAATTGTGCGATTAAGCATGGAATTGGATGGCAACGCAAACTTAAATTATATCGACAAACTTAGGGTTTCCCAGGAATATTTACCAGCACCCAACGGCATTGGTTACATTTGTAACAATTCAAGAAGTTTTTTAGATATAGCAGAAGTCAATGAAAATGCCAGTGGATTAATGGCTACAAGTATCATTAGCTGTAAGAACATTGTATCAAAATCCACCTTCGAATCTGGTTTTTTCGACAACAGGATTTCAACGGAAGAGAACCTGAATAAACCAGATAGTTTTTGGGAAGCAAAAAGTCATCTTCAGTTAAGCGCTAATGAAAAGCGTATTTATGCGAGAATAGACTCTGTTAAAAAGCTTCCAAGCATCTCTAAATGGGTAGATTTGGTAACCTTTATCCTAGATGGTTATGTAAAAACCAAATACATTGAAATAGGTCCTTATTACTATTTTGCAGGGATCAATTTTGTTGAGGGATTCCGCAACAGAATTGGATTTAGAACCTCTGCAAATGTTTCCAAAAACTTTCAATTTGAAGGATTTCTTGCATACGGTTACGGCGATAAAAAATTCAAATATGGAGGGACATTTGACTGGTACCTTCAACGAAAGAAGGGAATAACATTATCCTTGCAACACACAAATGATGTTGAATTAATTGGTTTTAGCGATAATGATGCAGTTGCTACCGACAATTACTTGATAACGGCATTAAACATGATAGGAACACGCAATGTGACCTATTGCAAAACCAGTAAAATTGATTTTGCCTCAGATATTGTTAAAGGTTTGCGCGCCAAATTGTCTTTGAGTCATAGAAGTTATTTGTACCCAAGCAATGATAGATTTTCGTTGGGTTGGTATGATTCATTGCCAGCGCTACACATTGAAAATCAAATGGTGAATGCAACTGCCACCATCAAATTAGAATATGAACCAAAAGTATTCCATTTGATTCGAAACAACAAAAGAAGGGCAATTCACGAACCAGGTCCGGTTTATTCAATTTCTTATCAACGCGGTGTTAAAGGCATTTTTGGCAGCGAATTTGAATATCAAAGATTGGGCGTTGGATTGTCTACCAGGAAAATATGGCCAAACATTGGAAGAACTTTGTTTTCAATTAATGCAGCCAAGGTTTTTGGGAATATTCCTTTCCCGTTATTGAATATTCCATTGGGTAACCAAGCCTTTATCTATAATTTCCGTGCATTTAATCAAATGAGATTGTTTGAATTTGTATCGGATCAAAACGTACAAGTTGCACTAGAACATCATTTCAATGGATTTATTTTCAATAGAATTCCAGGAATACGCAACCTGAAATTACGTGAAATTTTTACAGTAAAAGCAGTTCATGGCACTTTAAGCAAAGCGAATCGAGAATTGATTCCATCTGAAATTCCCAACAAAGGGAAAATCAACCCAATACATGGGTTCGACGATAAACCTTATGTAGAATATGGATTTGGAGTTGAAAATATCTTTAAAGTACTGAGAGTTGACGCCATTTGGAGAGCTACCCATCAATATAACCAACCATGGAGAAATTTGGCCATCAAAGTTGGATTGGTTATTGGCTTCTAATGATAAACGGCCATCTCACTAAAGAGAACTTTGGCATCCGCAGAATTGCAAATATTACGTGTATTAATTTTTGCAGAATATTCAACTACCAAATAGCTACCTGGTTGAAAAATACCGTGAGTTTGAAGTAACAATGAGGCAATTGCACCCATGATTGGGTTGTGTCCAACTATCAGAATACATTGAGCTTCGGGAAATAAATTAATCACATCCACCATAGGCTCAAAATCCCAACATTCATAGATGTTTTTTTCTTCAAATTCGGTAATTGTTTTAAAATTGGCTGTTTGAAGTATTACATCTTTGGTTTGAATGGCACGAATAGCGTCGCTAAACACACAAACATCAGGATTCAATCCTTTTGCCACCATGTCTTTGGCCATATATTGGGCCATTTTTATTCCCCTAGGGGTTAATTTTCCTGAATTAGAGCTAAAGTCTCTAAAGTATTCTGCATGACGCATGAATATTATTTTTTGTGTCATTTTTAAGATCAACTAAGAATGTAAGTACTTGTATTTAAAATTATTTGGGATGTTTATGGGTTAGAAAATGCACGCCAACCCCTATCCAACCTAATGTCATTAAACTTCCTCCTATTGGCGCATATTTGCCAAAAGCACGCAGTTCGGCACCATAAATTTCGTTCAATGCAACGATGTATAAACTTAAGGAAAATATGAATACCCCCAAAAGAACCGAATAAATTGAAAACCTCAACATAGAAGATGGCTGCTCTTTCCTTTGTTCTTCTACCGTATGAAATTTGTAACCCGATTTATACGCTGCAAAGGCCATTAAAGCGAGTGCATTGCACATTAAATATTCTGTGGCCGTCTTCCATGTCCCAAGATATTTGATGGATACTTTTTTCTCCAATCCATGTGCACCAAAAGCACCGAGAATGATGGCCAAAGCGACCATAAAAGCACCAAGAGCAAAATAATTATGCCTGTTTCTTACCATGTTTGTTTTGTAATTTTATAATGATTCCAAAAGTTGTCCACCTCGGCGGTAAAGGCAAAATGGAAATTTCAGAATATTTTTGATTGCTTATATTTTGAAAATTCAAATATAAAGAAATTCGATTGGCAATTGAATAATTCACATTTGCACTGTACAACCAAATTCCCTCATTCACAACATTTCTTTCTTGATATCTAGCTTGAGCATGAACATTTAAACCAGCTACCACTGGTACCGAAATGCTCACAATTGCTTGATGTGAAAGATAATTCAGTGCGTTTTTAGAAATGATCTTTTCTTCTTTTGTATTGTTTAGGTTCAATCCACAGTAACCCAATTGAAATTTGAATCTATTGATAAAAAAATCAAACTGAAATTCTAGACCTTTGGCTATATTTTGATTGTAATTCACAGGAGACCATGCGCTATCTAAACTTACACGTGTCCAATCAATTAACTGAGAAGTATTTCTTTGAAACACATTTAAAGATCCCTGTAATTTGGATTTGGCAAAACGAATTCCCATTTCAAAACTTTCAGCACTTTCAGGCTTCAAATAAGGATTGCTTCGGTTTGTTGGTCCTTTGTAATACAAATCTGTGAATGTTGGTAGTCTTTGCGCGGTTCCGTAATTTCCATAAACAGTGTAGATATGATTCAATTTATATGATAATTCGAGCCCTGGATAAAGTTTAAAACCTAACTCAGATTGATTCAGAGCATAAAGTCCCCCAGAAATAAAAAAGGCACCAATTTGGCGATTCACATCGATGTAATTCCCTAAAAAACTTCTATTTCTACGGCCTAAATTTGAACTTGCTATTTTTTCCTCCCGGTATTCAGTACCCGCAGAAATATTGAAATTGTCAATTGTCTTAAACCATTGAATATCAGCCATAAAAACATCTGAAGTATGTTTATTTTGAGAAAATGAGGGATTAAAATTCCGATAAACATAATGGTCAAAATTGTTCCTTAATCCAACGTTGGCGCGCAACACATGACCGCCTCCTAATTGGTGTATTGCCCTCAAATTTCCAAAAACAGTATTCACAGTTTCGTGGGATGCCGAATCTCCTGGCGCCGCATAAAATCCATTGGCCCCAAAATCATTGTTATTCCCTCCAAGTAGCGCATTTATTTCAGTTTTTTTCAGAGGGACATTGACTTCGGCCATATTTCTATAGGTTTGAAATGCCGAATTGTTTCGGTAGCCGTTTCCATTGTCGAGGGATGATGAAAACCAACCATTTACATTTTTGTTATTGAAGGTTGCAAACACCCGAATACCTTGATTATAATATGTTTCCCCAGTTCTATTTTTCTCAAAGCTGCTACCCCCAAAACTGTTCAATTGCAACCCATTTTTGAAAGACTTCTTGGTAATAAAATTAACAACTCCAGCCATGGCATTTAAACCATAACGACGGGCATTCGCCCCTTTAGAGATTTCAATCCTGTCTATTGCCTCCAACGGAATTGGTAAATTCATCATGTGGTGTCCTGTTTGTGCATCGGACATTCTTACACCATTGATTAAGACTAAAACTTGATCAAAACCGCTACCTTGGATACCAATATCCGTTTGCACACCTCCGAATCCTCTTTGTCGAGAATCTAAGCCTACAACATATTTTAATACGTCTTGAGAATTTTGAACAGGCAATTTTTCAATGTCTGATGATGTAAGGATTCTGTAATTACTGCCTACTAAGTCTAAAGGAATATGGTTACCCAAAGAACCAACATTTACATTTACATCTGGAAATTTCCACAAAGTAGAATCTACAGATTTTTGTGCATGTACAGACGAACTTACAACTAAAGAAAACAATAATAACACTCTCAAAAACTTCATAAATGCAAAGGTACACCCAAATTACTTGAGTGTACCTTAATTTTATGAATTACATAAAAACCGATTAATTCTTTAAAGATTGTTCAATCAAACGATTGATATAATTGCGGTGTGCCATTGTTTCACCGTCTGCACCAGGATTGGTTTTGAGCATTTTTTGAATGCTGATAATTTGATTGTAAATGGCTGATTTTGAAATAGGATCAAACATTGGAGCCCTTAACCCATCCAACATCATGATCAACCTTTCTGTGTAGAGAATTTGCAACATTCTTCTATGTGTATTCACTGCTTTTGTTAAATCTTCAGCAAAAATTGATTTTGTTAAATCTGTTAACATCTCATTGGCTGAATATGTATTTCCCAAATATTTGGAATCTGACAAACGCAACAATACAGATGAACTCAACAAGTGTGACAAAACAGTTCCCTGCATTCTCAAAACACGTGAGTGTAATTTAGGATCTTCACCAGCGCTGAAAAAACCAAATCCACGACGTTGTTGTTGCAATTTGTTTGCAATTTCTTCAGGGAATTCCATTGCATTGGGTGCAAATGCATATTTTGCCAAAACTTCCATCGCTCTTTTTTGCTCTTTGTATGGCACCGCTTGCATTGGAACTGGTGCATTTGCTTGTCCTGCCGCACTTCTTTGAACATAAACGCCACCAACATACCTCGAAACGATTTCTATGTTTGACGCATATGTACCGCTCAACATATTAAATGCACTCACCAAAGACTGATAACTCTCTTGGTTATTGCCATATTTTTTCACCAAATTTGGCATGAGCGACAATGCCAATTCAATACGATTTGCACTTAAAGTAATGGCATCACTGCTCAAATCATTGATCATCACTCTTGGGTCGATGGCTTTTCCTGGTGATCGCATATCATCGGCGTCGTTTCCAAACGCCAATTGCTTTTCAATGCTTCTTTCAGCAATTGTGGTTAGGCGTTTTTCTTCTTCTGTTGCATCATCTTTCCCAATACTATAACCATATTCAATGGCCCAATAATCGTATGGCCCTGGTTCGGTTTGGCAATATTGCACTGAAACGGTGCTTTTATTTGCCGGCGGAAGATTCACTGCTGGATAATCCATTACAGACCCAATTAATCCAGTTTTCATGGTAAGTTCTCTATCAAGTAACTCTTCTGGGGTGTGCAAATTTGAAGCTTTCATGTTGTGCATCAGTCCCATAGTGTGTCCCATTTCATGTAAAATCAAGTAATGGATAGATTCCTGAACCAAGCGGGATATTTCATTTTCATTATCGTTAGAAATCTCCAACAAGCTTTTTGCCAGCATTTGCTGATGGTGAAGGTACAAACCGGCATCACATCCCTCATGAGAAGAATGTTCATCTAAATCAGCGGCACCTGTTACATTGAATACATTTTCTAATTTCACACGATTGGTTAAAAATACATACTCAAGCATGATATCGGCACCTAAAATTTCACCCGTTCTGGGGTTTACAAAGCTCGGACCATATCCCCCAAAAGGAGGCTGCGGACTAGATGTCCATCTTAATACATTATAACGAATATCGCCAGCATCCCAGGTTGCGGTATCAGGTTGTTCAAATACCTGAACGGCATTGATAAAACCGAGTGGTTCGAAAGCTTTATTCCATTGTAATGCAGCGTGTTTGATAATTGAGCGAATAGATTTAGGTGTGGTATTTTCAATCCACCAAGTAATTGGTTTTACAGGTTCAGACTTTGCCGCCATTGGATCTTTTTTCTCCAAATTCCAACGGTGAATGAGGTCTTTGTAGTTCGTTACGTTGGCTGTTGTCATATCGTTCACTTGTTCTGAAAAATATCCAACCCTAAAATCGTCTCTGCGTGGTTTGAAGTTGTTTTTTGGCACAGCAATTAAACTGTGCTGCAATTCAATAACAACGGAGCGTGCATCGGTAACTTCTTCAGATCCACCGGCTGTTGGCGCTGGATTATCGTAAACATATCGAACCACAAAATCTGCATTTTCAGGATAATTTTTCACCGAAATGTACTGCGTTTTTCCTTTGGTTAAACTTCCCAATTTGAAACCTTCAGCACCCGGTCTTCCACCTGCTTTTACTTGATGCAATTTCTCCGTTAAAAACAATTCATCAGCATCGATCAGGTAATCGCCTGTTTTTTTATCTTCAGCAATGATCTTTTCAAAAGCCAAAGGAGCATTTGAAATGTTTGCATTAGCACTTTTTGATATTGGGTTTTTCGGATCAAAATAGAAACTGGTATTTTGTTGTTCAAATTCAATGTTGTTAAACGATTTTTTAACCTTAAAAATCCTACTACCTCTGTATGAACCTCTATTGTGTCCAGCTTCAATCACCCCATTTTCGGTGTAGGTAAAATGGATAAATTCTTGATTGATTTGAGATTTGTTTATTGCCATAAACAGTTGGCCGGTGTTGGTATCGCGATACAACGTAAAAAGGCCTGTTAATTTTGTGCAATTTTTCGTTTTAGATTCAATTGTTTCACTCTTACCTTTTTTATCAGATTGCTCTAATTGAGGTACTGGAGGAGCTGGCTTTGATTTTTTAAACCATTGTGCTTGCGATGCATGACCAAAAATCATCATGGCAGACATTAAGTATAATCGTTGTTTCATAAAAAAATGCAAGGTAATACATTTCTATGTTTTCTTAGATTTTGAGGGACATGAAATTTACAAAAAATTAAACTAACATTGCAATAGAGAATGACTCAAAATATGTTAACTAGGATGAAAAATATTCGCCTAACCTTGCCAACGGCAATTTCATACATCATTGTATTATTGTCTGTTACGGTTCAGGCTACCACAATTTCAACAGATTCATTGAAAACAGAAAGCGCAGAACCCCCTAAATTTATCCCTCTAAGAATCGATAAACCATTTTTACATGATTTACAGATGGCAGCCGCTGACCAATCTGCCAAAACGGGTGAAATTTCCTATTACATTGTACCTGGAGAAATTGATAATCTGTACATTAAAGACAAATCGCATATTGCAGTAAAGGTGATGAACAAAGATATTTTCAGGGGAAAATTGGTGTGTGCCTCAAAGTTTGGTATATATGTATACTCGAATGAAGAAAATGGCATTGTATATTGTCCTTATGAATCCGTAGAATGGATTAGAAGAGGAAAATCTTACGGCAATTGGCTTTGGAAATCAGGCATTGGATACAGTATTTTATGGGCCTATGTATTTGGTGAACAGAGTTTTGCAGCAACTACACAGGCTATTTTTTCGGGAGGGACAACGGCTGTTACAATTGGGCAGTTGCTTGCTGCTCCTATATACAGTGCGCGTTTGAGATACCCAGAAATTAAGTTTAAAATAGACTTCAACCGCAAGAATGGAGAAAAATATTACGAAATGGTAAAAAGCAATTTCCCTCAATATAGCAATGCTGTAGATTTTGAGAGTTTCCCGGGATTTTTACCAAATTAATTTTACGGATTATCGCAAATGCGTTAAAAATGATTACGGATTCCCCTTAAAACTAATCTAATAACAAGGGAAACAATGAGCTTGCAATTGTAAGGAGAAACCTACATTTGTAAATAACAATTTTGAATATGAATACACTGTTAACCTCTTTTCTCAAACCGCGTATTTCTGTGATTTTGATCATGTTTACAATGATTGCTTCCGTGAAATCACAAGCCTCAGAAGATAACTTTCTTCAGCTCCTTAACGAGGCGTACAATCCACTTAAAAGTAATACCATAAATGGAACTTTACAAAAAAGTGATATCAAACATAACCGACACACAAGGATTTTACATACAAATGGTAAAATGATTCGAGGTAAGTTGGTGGCTATGTGTTCAGAGGGTGTGTTTATCAGCGATGTGAAATATCATAAAGTACATTACATCCGTTACAACAACATTGAAAAAATCAAACTTGGAAGATCTTATGGTTTTTTTGTCAACGGAATATCAATTGCAGGTGGGTTTATAGGTGGACTGATAATTTCTGATTACAGCGTTATATTATTTCCCGTTGGAGCGATTTTGGGATATGGCGTTACTGCCACTTATGGCCAAGTATTTTACGCTTTGCCATATGCTGTTTACAAAGAATATTATAAATTAAATTATGAAATTGAAGGCAGCTCGGCTATATACAATGAAGTATTTAAAGAAGCAGAATTTAACAACCCCAAATTTGGCAATCCTGATTTTTATAATATTCAAAAAACTGAGACTGAAACACCGAAAACTAAAAATACCGAAATTTCAGACAATTCAAATACATCCACAAAGGAATCCGAAAACAACATAGCGGTTCAAGAAAACCCTAGCTCAGTTGTTACTACACCGAAAACTAACAACTTTATGACCGGTTTGAAATTTGGCGACAACAAAAGCGTTGAAGCAAAATGGATGGTTCATGAATTCAACAATGCCAAAATCAAAGAAACTGAACTTCAGACGGCCTTTAAAAATATCAGGGGCATGCAATTGACCCGTGAACAATTATCGAAATACTCCACAAGTCAAATTCAATTTTTGGCTTTGATGATTTGCTCGGGTGGCGGCTATAACATGAAAGAATTAGTGACACTGAGCGACGAACAGCGTAAGGTATTGGGATTTTACGAGTCTGGCTACTTGGAAGATTTGAAAGTTGACGGCATGGTGCAGACAGTAAATTTGGCAGATATTGACATTGAGAACCTTAGGGTTATTTTTGACGAGCTCAGCAGCAGGTAACAATATTTTTTGACATTTTTTTGCATAAGGATATTTTTTTTCGTACCTTTGCAGCCCTTTCGGGGTTGTTCCCAACCCTTGCAGCCCTGAAGGAAACGCATGCGTAGCTCAATTGGATAGAGCATCTGACTACGGATCAGAAGGTTTGGGGTTCGAATCCCTACGCGTGCACGATCAAAAGCAAAGTCCTCAACGAAAGTTGAGGACTTTTTTTATGATTTGAACGAGTCTGCGTTTGAAAAACGCAAGGGAGTGAAAATCATAAAAAAAGCCAACGCGAAGCGTTGGACTTTGCTTTTGCAGAACTAAACAGTAGGGAAATCCGAGCGAAGCGAGGAAA
>CAZBMF010000027.1:0-5018 GCA_964492925.1 uncultured Rhizobium sp.
GTTTTGTGGGCAGCTTTGTTTAACTTTGTGGCCTTCTTTATTTTTAAAGATCACGCAGTTGCCAATACAATTAGTAAAACAGTAAGTGAGAATTATATCACCTTAGATGTTATTTTGGCAGGTTTAATTGCAGCAATTTTTTGGAATTTATTAACCTGGTGGTTTGGTATCCCGTCTTCTTCTTCCCATACTTTAATTGGGGGATTTGCCGGCGCTGCTATTATGCACGCTTACATGACAAAAGGATACATGCCAATGAAGAATATTGTTGATTCAGATTCAATTGTAAAAACAATTTGGTTCATCTTCCTAGCCCCAATTATAGGTATGATCATTTCTGCTTACATCACTTTGGTCACCATTAAACGCAATATGATTGCGAGAATGGGACTTATTATTGTATCCTCTGCAGCTTTGTTTTTCTTATTCAATTATTTCATGACAAGCAAATTGGATGAAAATTTGATGAAATTTTATAAAGTTGACAAATACAAAAAGGAGTATTTAAAAGACACCTCAAAAGCGGATGTTAAAGAGAAATATGAAAATGCATTAGCAAGATATGAGGCTTCTAAACCATTCTTGAAGGATTATAGAACTCTTGGTAAAGATAAAGTTGCTGCAAATATTGCAAATACTGTAGATCTTTCTCCAGTTGAGGAAAGTAAGTTAAAAGATGTGGTTAGTCGTTTTGTTGGATTAGACAAAAAGAAAAAAGAAGCTTTCTATAGTGATGCGAAGAAACCATCGCTTGATTCTGCAGAAGCATTGTTAAAAAAGTGTAAGCCAATTATAAAAGCTTATCATGAATTGGGTAAAGACAGTTCTGCAAAAATGATTGCATCCATCATTGGTTTGGGTGAAGTTCAAACTTCCAAGTTCAAAAAAGCCTATGAAGTGGATGTGAAAAAATCATTGGCAAAAGAGCTCGATAAAGCAGATAACAGAACTCTGAACTTGTGGTGTATGATTGTTTTTGCAATTTTTGCTTTGGCATACATTTATGTAGAGGTAATTAGAAAACCAACAGCATTGAAAATGCAAAACATGTTTAAAAAACTTCAATTGTTATCGTCTGCTGCATTTAGTTTAGGACATGGCGGAAGTGATGCTCAGAAAGTAATGGGTATCATCGGTGCTGCTCTTATTGCGCATGGTGATATCATGGATTTCAAAGAAATCCCGAACTGGGTGCCATTGGCTTGTTATGGTGCAATTGCATTGGGTACTTTGAGTGGTGGTTGGAAAATTGTTAAAACCATGGGAACTAAAATTACAAAAGTTACTCCTTTGGAAGGAGTAGGTGCTGAAACCGCTGGTGCTATCACATTGTTTATGACAGCTCAAATGGGTATTCCAGTTTCAACTACTCACACCATAACTGGTTCAATTATAGGTGTTGGTGCTACAAAACGTATGAGTGCCGTAAGATGGGGTGTAACACGTAACTTATTGTTTGCGTGGATAATTACCATTCCTGTAAGTGCATTTGTAGCTGGTTTATCTTATTGGATTATAACTTTAGTTAAATAATTTAATCATAACGATACAAAAACGAAAACCGCCGAAAGGCGGTTTTTTTTGTCGTTATGCCAATATTATCCATATTGCAATTTGGTAACATTTGCTTAATGTATCAAATTCTCGTTTTTATTTTTGGTAATCAATGATTTAATTGGTTTTGCAATTTCTTGAATCGTTTTTGTACATGTTATTTTGTCATTTTATTAATATTATGATAACATAACAATAATGATGTAATTATTTTAATTTATTGTGTTAACAATAATTTTGCATTCGTAATTTTAACTTAACACTAAATTAAATCATGAGAAATATATTTATCATCTTGAGTTTATCATTTGCTAATAATTTATTGTTTTCGGCAACAGATGACCAATTAAATGACACAACCAAAAAAATGGTAACCAACAATACACATCCTCCCAAAAAGGAATGGTATCAAAATATTCAGCTACGTGGATATGCACAAATTAGATACAATCGTTTGATGGAAACGAATACAAAGCTTCAATGTGATCAATGCGATAAAAGTATTGGTGAAAATGGGGGCTTTTTTCTTCGACGTTTGCGTTTGATATTCAGCGGTCAAATTCATCCAAGGGTTTACATGTATATTCAACCTGATTTTGCAAGTAGCGCATCATCAACGGCATTGCATTTTGGTCAAATTAGAGATGCATATTTTGACTTAGGTTTAAATGATGACAATTCATGGAGATTGAGAATTGGTCAAAGTAAGGTTCCTTTTGGTTTTATCAATATGCAAAGTAGTCAAAATAGATTAAATTTAGACCGAGATGATGCTTTAAATAGCATGGTTTCCAATGAACGCGATATGGGTGCATTTTTGTATTGGGCACCTAAGGAAAAGAGAGAACTATTTTCAAAATTGGTTAGTTCAGGATTAAAAGGATCTGGAGATTATGGATGTTTTGGGTATGGTGTTTATAATGGTCAAACTGCTAATAAACCTGAAGAAAATAATAATTTACACCAAGTAATCAGATTTACATATCCAATGGAACTAGGGTCGCAAATCATTGAACCAAGTATTCAAGCAATTACTGGAGACTGGACAATTCCTACTGCAAACTTGACGAAAAATGTAAAATATAATCCATCAAGAACTTATTTGGATCAGAGAATTGCAGGTACATTTGTGCTGTATCCACAACCTTTTGGAATTCAAGCAGAATTCACCACGGGAACAGGTCCAAGATTTAATAAAAATACTGATTCAATAGAAAGTGCAAGAATGGTTGGTGGATATATTGTTGCCAGTTATCGTACGAAATTTCATGGCCATACTGTTATCCCATTTGTTCGGTATGTAAAATTCGATGGAGCGAAAAAATTTGAGCAAGATGCACGTGCTTACAACGTAGAAGAAATTGAAGCAGGGATAGAGTGGGAGCCTACAAAACAATTTGAATTAGTTGTTGCTTATAACATTGCATCTAGAAGGTATGAAGATTTTTCAAAACAAGAGAATCTTCAAGAGGGACGTTTTCTCAGAATTCAGGCCCAAGTTAACTTTTAATCTCTTATTGTTAATAGGGATATATCATCACACAAAAAAAAGGGGCGAATGCCCCTTTTTTTTGTATTAAAATTACTTCTTATTAAATTCTAAATCTATTCCATTGAAATCAATGAATATTTCATCATTGATTGAAATTTTCCCACCCAAAATCTGCTTGCTCAACTCGTCCATGACTCTCTTTTGAAGTACTCTTTTTAAAGGACGTGCACCAAATTGCGGATCGTAACCAAGTTGTGATAACCAATCAATTGCAGCTGTTGATATTTCAAGTTTGAAACCATTATCCTCAAGTCTTTTTTGCATTTGTTTGATTTGAATGGTTACAATTTCTCTAATTTCATCTCTTCCTAAAGGCTCAAACATAATAGTTTCATCAATTCTATTCAAAAACTCTGGACGAATTGATCGCTTCAATAAATCATACACCTGTACCTTTGTTTTTGCTACAATTTCTTCCTTGTTATCTTCGAGTAACATTTCAAAATTCTCTCTGATAATATCAGATCCCATGTTTGAAGTCATGATGATGATGGTATTTCTGAAATTTGCAGTTCTACCTTTATTGTCGGTAAGTCTTCCATCATCCAAAACTTGAAGTAAAATGTTGAATACATCAGGATGAGCTTTTTCAATTTCATCAAGAAGCACCACACTGTAAGGTTTTCTGCGGATGGCTTCTGTTAATTGACCACCTTCATCATATCCCACATAACCTGGAGGAGCTCCAACCAAACGACTCACGGTGTGTTTTTCTTGATATTCACTCATGTCAATTCTCACCATTGCTTGGTCTGTGTTGAACAAGAATTCAGCCAACGCTTTTGAAAGTTCTGTTTTACCCACGCCCGTTGTCCCTAAGAAAATAAAAGACCCAATTGGTTTTTTAGGATCTTGCAATCCGGCACGGCTTCTACGAATAGAATTCGCGATGGCTTCAATCGCCTCATGTTGTCCTACAACGCGTTTATGTAATTCGTTTTCTAGTGTCAAGAGTTTTTCACGTTCACTTTGGAGCATTTTATTTACAGGGATACCTGTCCATCTGCTAACAACTTCGGCAATGTCCTCAGAGTCAACTTCTTGCTTCACCATGAGTTTCCCTTTTTCACTTTCACCTAAATGCACGGAAAGGGCATATAATTCTTCTTCGTTTTGTTTGATTAAACCATAACGGATTTCGGCAACTCTGCCGTAATTACCTTCTCTTTCCGCTTGTTCCGCTTCGATACGGAGACTTTCAATATTGGCTTTTTTCTGTTGAATTTGTGCCAAAATGCCTTTTTCATTTTCCCATTGAGCATTCAATGAATTTCTTTGTTCTGTAATGTTGGCAATATCTTCCGACAATTTATTCAACTTAGCAGTGTCATTTTCTCGTTTGATGGCCTCACGTTCAATTTCCAACTGCATGATTTTTCGATTCATTTCATCCAATTCTTCTGGAACAGAATCCATTTCCAATCTCAATTTACTCGCCGCTTCATCCAAAAGATCAATTGCTTTGTCTGGTAAAAATCGATCATTGATATAACGTTGACTCATTTCAACTGCGGCAATAATTGCCTCATCTTTGATTCGTACTTTGTGGTGAACCTCGTAACGTTCTTTAAGTCCTCTCAAAATTGAAATAGCTTCTTGAGAATCAGGTTCTTCTACCAAAACTTTCTGAAACCTTCTTTCAAGGGCTTTGTCTGTTTCAATATATTTTTGATATTCAGCAAGGGTAGTGGCACCAATAGCTCTCAGTTCTCCTCTCGCCAATGCTGGTTTAAGAATATTTGCAGCATCCATAGCGCCTTCACTTCTTCCAGCACCTACGAGTGTATGAATTTCGTCAATGAATAAAACCACATCTCCATCTGAAGCGGTTACATCTTTTACAACCGCTTTTAATCGTTCTTCAAATTCACCTTTGTATTTAGCACCGGCAATAAGAGCCCCCATGTCTAAG
>CAZBMF010000027.1:5028-24772 GCA_964492925.1 uncultured Rhizobium sp.
AATGATTCTATGGGCCAATCCTTCTGCAATCGCTGTTTTACCAACACCAGGTTCACCAATTAGAACAGGGTTGTTCTTAGAACGGCGGCTCAAAATTTGTAAAACCCTACGAATTTCTTCATCACGGCCAATAACTGGATCAAGTTTGCCTTGACGCGCTAAATCATTCAAATTTAAGGCGTATTTTTTCAATGAATTGAATTGATTTTCAGCTGTTTGGCTGTCTACTTTCTTGCCACCTCTGAGCATTTGTATGGCCTTAAATAATTCTTCCCGTTTGAAACCTGCATCCCTCAAAATCGTTGAAGTTGTGCCTTTTGTATCGAGAATTCCCAACAATAAATGCTCATTTGTTACAAATTCATCGCCCATTTCACGCATCGATTTCTCAGCGTTAACAATTGCCATGCTAAATTCTTGTGAAGCATATACTTGTCCTCCCTCTACTTTTGGATATCCTTTTAGTTGACCTTCAACAGCTTGTTGTAGTCGGCTTAAATTCACACTTAATTTCCCAGTAATGAACTGCATCATTTCAGCATCTTCTTTGATAATAGCTGCCAACAAATGAGCATTTTCAATACTCTGTTGCCCGTTCGCTAAGACCAAATTCTGGGCCTGATTTACGGTTTCTTGTGCTTTAATGGTTAATTGTTGTAAGTTCATGAATCATAACCGACAAACAATATTCCAATCCCTTAATTTCATAGGAATATACCTGTTTTGTCATTGAATGATCATGCATTGAGATGCATTTCAGTCAAAATGTCTTAAAAGCGTTTGAAAATAACGTATTGAGTGTCAAATTGGCCGTTATTGACCAATGATTTCCTCTTCTTGATCAATGACGGTTTCAGAAGTCTCTGATTTTTTATGTCCTTTAAGCCTTCTCATGGCCTTAGGGGAAAAACGAACGTTAAAAACAGAAGTATCTGCTTGAGTGCTGTCTTGGGCCAACAATCTATTTTTTAACAATCTGAAATGTCCAAATTTATCCCGAACCGATCCTGAGCTATCAATGGCCCATCCTGCGTTTTTAGGGGAGGGGATAATAGATGCCAAGAAAGTTGCTTCCCCCAAATTTATTTGTGATGGATGTTTGTCGAAATAAAAATCAGCAGCTTCACCAATGCCAAAAATTCCAGGACCCCATTCAATGATGTTTAAATAAACCTCTAGCATCCTCGTTTTACTCACTATTCTTTGGTCCTCAATTAGCCAAACGAGTAAAATTTCTTCTATTTTTCTAGCCATTGTTTTCTTGCGACCCAAGAAGACATTTTTGATTAATTGCATAGAAATGGTACTTCCACCTCGAGCAAAACGTTTTAAACGATAATTATGTGCAATGCTTGACCTGAAGGCATCCCTATAAAATCCTCGGTGATGGAAAAATGATGGATCTTCAGACTTCATTACAGCTCTTGGAACATCAGGAGAAATTTCATTGTATGGAGTAAAGAAAGGATTCGAAGGCCCAACCGCAAAAGAGGCTACCAATTCTCCTTTATCAAAAAAATCATGAATAAAAGTGCCATTTAATTTCCTCGGATCAGCATTTCCCCATTTCACAACCTTGAAATCTTTGCTAGTTTCCATGTCGCTTTCCAAAATACATTGATGCGGTTTTTGATGTTCTAACTCAAATTTGAAATGATACGACAAAGATCCAGTTGCAACAATTCCTGACGTATTTCTGAATAATCCCGCGGGTAAACTCGAGAAAAATTGCTGTGCTGGAATGCTTGGAATTTGGAATTGTAACGCGTAATGTGGGTTGTTGCCAATGTCATATCGGGCAAAAAACTTTGTTTTTATTCCGTTAACTTGCAATTGACTTTGGCTATCAATTTCTACATAATCTTTGCCAAAGTAGGCTAAAAATCGACCGGAGCAATTGTTGATGCTCACCAAAGTGTCGGAAATTCGCTTTTCTTCAGCCTTCAATTCCGATATTTCACCTTGAGCATCAAATTCGATACCCTTACGGGTTTGGTCTAAACTATTGAGCACAAAATGGGCTTTTCTAAACCCTAATCCACCCACAATAAAAGGAATCTCTACAAATTTTTGATTTTTTGCCCCTATTATGGAAATCTCACCCGATAAATCATCGCGATCCAAAAGTCCTTCAAAAGCAAACCCTTTAGATTGCTTCATCGGAATCATCATTCCCGGGGTATATTGAATATTTGTTAGGTATGGATTTTCTGTCGTGAATTGTACTTCACCCTTTATATCTTCATGAATATAAGTACATTGAGGGATGGAGACGGATATATGTCGTGCTGAATCTTGAAAATGCACATGAATTTGCTCGAGGTCAACCCATGCTGGAGATTTCCCAATGGTTGATTTTACTTTCTTAAAAATAGAATTTGCCAAATCATCTTTCTTTTTTATTTCGGGGGATGATTTGTCGGATTTTAATAGGGCTTTGTAGTTTGAAACATTAGCTGAATCCACCAAATTTACATTCATTTTGATGGCTTTAAAATTGCCCAAGCTCGGTCCATTCCATATTGATCGCCAAATACTGATGGAAACTGAAATTTGTTCAGCCGTAAACAATGGATATTTTAGCAAACCAGATGAATCATTATGATTGTTTGTGTTTAGATATATTTTTGAAACATGGATTCCGAAAATGCCGTCAAATCCTTTTTCTGTGCAATTTAATGTATAACCTTTCTTTGCAAATGAAGTTTGAGCTTTTTGAAAAGCAGATTCTAGCAAATAATTTCGTAAGCTAAACCAAGCAATAAAAAACAAAGCAATAACAACAACCGAAACAATTCCGGTTATTTTAGAAATTTTGATAAATCGGGGTGATTTAACAAAATTCAGCAGTGACACCAATATAGCTTTGAGGCGAAATTTGTTTAAGTTCATTTTTGATTTCTTCGTTAACTTCTAGTGAATCAATGAATTTGTGCATTTTATCCTTTGACATCTTTTCATTGCTTCTTGTCAACTCTTTCAATGCTTCGTATGGATTAGGATAACGTTCACGACGTAAGATTGTTTGCACAGCTTCAGCAACAACGGCCCAATTGTTTTCTAAATCTTGGTTAATTGCATCAGCATTTAAAATTAATTTTCCCAATCCACGCTCTAAACTATTCAAAGCAATCATGATATGTCCAAACGGCACCCCCAAATTTCTGAGAACAGTGCTGTCTGTTAAGTCTCTTTGCAATCTAGAGATTGGAAGTTTTCCCGCCAGATGTTCCATAATTGCGTTTGCTATTCCTAAATTTCCCTCTGCATTTTCAAAATCAATTGGATTTACTTTGTGTGGCATTGCACTTGATCCAACTTCACCTTCTTTGATTTTTTGTTTAAAATAATCCATCGAAATGTAGGTCCATACATCTCTAGAAAAATCGATAAGGATATTGTTTATGCGTTTCCAGTTGTCTAAATGTGCAGCCATGAAATCGTATGGTTCAATTTGTGTGGTAAATTGAACACGACTTAATCCAAGTTGTTGATTGACAAAATTATTGGCAAATTCTATCCAATTGATTTCGGGATAGGCAATTTGGTGTGCATTGAAGTTTCCTGTTGCTCCACCAAATTTAGCAGTGTACGGAATGCCTTTTAACGTTTCAATTTGTGATTCCAAACGACTTACAAATACCCACCACTCTTTACCCAAGGAAGTTGGAGAGGCTGGTTGTCCATGTGTTTTTGCCAACATGGGTTGATTTTCCCATGATTTTGCTTGGTTTTTTAATGCATTGACTACTGCAATTAACTTTGGTAATATTTCATTTTCAACAGCATTTTTCATGCTCCAAGGAATTGACGTATTGTTAATGTCCTGCGAAGTCAACCCAAAATGTACCCACTCTTTGTAATAGTTAAGTCCTAAATTTTCCAACTTTGCTTTTACAAAGTATTCAACCGCTTTTACATCGTGGTTGGTTGTTTTTTCTATCTCTTTTACCGATTGAATTTCTTCAATGGTTAAGTTCTTAGCCCAATTACGCAATTCAACTGATTTATCCATTAACATGCCAAAATCTGAACCGCGAAGTGCTACATGAGATAAAGCTATTAAATACTCAACCTCTACACGAACCCTGTATTGAATTAATCCAGCTTCTGAAAAATATTGAGATAAGTTTTGTGTTGATTTTCTATATCTACCATCTATAGGACTAACTGCCGACAATTCATTCAATAACATTCTACAAAGTTACAATTTAATGTTTAATTCTAAAACACATTTTAACCGGAAATTAATCCTTTTTATAAGCAATTCACCATAAAAAAAGCCTCAAATTTTGAGGCTTTTTTATCATTATGATTTTGGTTTTGGAATAGGTACTGGTTTGATTCCAGGAAGCGGCTTCTTTGGTATGTTGATTGAAGGTTGTTCAGGATTTGGAAAACGAGAATTCGATGGGTAACTCTCTATCGTAGAATTCTTTTTATAATCGGGATTGAATGGTTCTGCATCCATCTCTGACTGTTTTTGTGGGGTTCTTGGGGTTGTGTTTGTTGATGTTTTGGGACAGCAAGGACAAGGGTATGTATTGCTATTAATTTCATCTTCATTCACCCAAGTAGTATCAGAATGTGCTTCCCTAATTACCTTTTTTGTATGTGAACGCTCGCTTAAATTGAATAAGAAACCAATCTTTAACTGGTTTAAATTCATACTTTCGGTTCTTTTATTCAATACATATTGCCAGCTATTCATTTTACTTTCATTCAAATCAACCAAATTCAAATCACCACCGGCAATGACTGTGTAAGTTGTAACAATGCTCGTCACTTTTGACAATTTAATTCGAACTCCAATCTCTGGTGCCACATAAACGGATCCTGTTACGTCCACATTGTCTGAATTTTGATTTTCGTAATCTTTGAGCGTTACAAATGTTTCTGAATTTTGAGAAGTGCTGTACCATTTAACTCCCGCATTGATTCCTACAAAAGGATAAAATGGTCCGATTTTGTATTCATACCTCGCAAATGCATATAACTGAGGACTTAAAACAGATAAATATGTTTTTGCACTATCTTGATTTACGGTATTCAATAGGGTGGTTACTGATTTCCCTTCTCCTTGAAATGTCATTGAAAATCCACCTCCCCAGTTGATTGAACCGAATGGATTTTGTTGCTTTAACTGGTTTCCTGACATGAAATAAATATTAAATCCTCCAGCTCTCTGATAATGATTATTTACATCCCAATCTAATTTCTTGTTGAATTTATCTTGTTGGTAATCAATACCTAAAGCGAATCCAGTTACATATGGATCATCATGATAGGTGTATTGATATTCAGCTGGGTATTGATTTACCACCATTCTTTTTTTGAGGGACTTTGACTTGGTAGAATCTTGGGCAGTTACTGCAGCAAATTGTGTGCATAATCCCAATAGAACAATAATATATAGCTTAATTTTCATGTTTAGTTGTGTTGAAATACATCAAAATTACGGATATCCCCCAAAAATGAGAAAAAAAATGTGAGAATGATTCTTAAAAATGCGAATTATAATTCAAGTTTGAGAAACCTACCGGTGTGACTTGTTGCATGTTTTGCAATGATTTCTGGAGGTCCCTCAACTAAAATTTGCCCACCACCCGAACCACCTTCAGGTCCTACATCTATCACCCAATCTGCAACTTTAATTACGTCCATGTTGTGTTCAATTACAATAACGGTATTTCCTTTGTCTGTTAATGTTTGCAACACACCCAAGAGTTGTTTAATGTCATCAAAATGCAATCCTGTGGTAGGTTCATCTAACAAATACAATGTTTTACCGGTATCTCTTTTGCTGAGTTCAGTTGCAAGTTTTACCCGTTGAGCTTCTCCACCGCTGAGCGTTGTGCTACTTTGGCCCAGGGTAATATACCCTAATCCAACATCGTTCATGGTGTTAATTTTTCTTGCTATAAGGGGAATTGATTCAAAAAATTCCACGGCCTGAGAAATAGGCATTTCTAGAACATCAGAAATGCTTTTACCCTTGTATCTTACCTCTAATGTTTCTCGGTTATACCGCTTTCCTAAGCAAATATCACATTCAATTTCTACATTGGGTAAAAAGTTCATTTCGATCACTTTTCGGCCACCACCTCCGCAACCTTCACAACGACCGCCTTTTACGTTGAAACTAAAACGGCCCGGTTTATATCCCCTGATTTTTGCTTCTGGTAGGTTGGTGAATAAATTTCGAATTTCCTGGAAAACACCAACGTAAGTAGCAGGGTTACTTCTTGGTGTTCTTCCAATTGGACTTTGATCTATGCGTATTACCTTATCGATATGTTCTAATCCAGAGATAGAATCATAGGGTAGTGGTCTGTATTGAGATCCATATACTTTACTATGAACCAGCGGATATAAGGTTTCATTGATGAGGGTAGATTTTCCACCACCACTCACTCCTGAAATACATACCAAATTTCCAATGGGTATTTTAATATTAACATTTTTGAGATTGTTTCCACGTGCACCTTTCAGTTCAATGAAATCACCCGTTTGTTTTCTTCTGATGCTTGGAACAGGTATTGATTCTGTTCCCTTTAAATATTTTGCTGTTGTGGTAGCCGATTCTACAAATTGTTCAACTGTTCCACTCGCCACAATTTCACCACCTCGTTTACCAGCATGGGGGCCAATTTCCACCAACCAATCACTAGCCATCATCATGTCTTTGTCGTGTTCAACAACCAAAACAGAATTTCCTAAATCACGCAATTCTTTTAATGAATTGATGAGTTTTTCATTGTCTCTTTGATGCAATCCTATAGATGGCTCATCTAAAATATACAGAACATTCACCAATTTGGATCCAATTTGAGTGGCCAATCTAATTCTTTGAGCCTCACCACCACTGAGTGTTTTTGCTGGGCTGTTCAATGATAAATATCCCAATCCAACACCATTTAAGAAGGATAATCGGTTTCCAATTTCTTTTAAAAGTTCGTTGGCAATAATTTTTTGACGTTCTGTTAGATTGTCATGAACATTCACAACCCAATCGTGAAGTTCATCGATGTTCATTCTAGACAGCTGTGCAATATTTTTATCCGCAATTTTTATGTGTAGGGCCTCTATTTTAAGTCTGTCACCATTGCAAACTTTGCAAGTAGATTGATGGATAAATTCTTCAGCCCACTGACGCATTTTATCGTCATCAGACTCATAATAGCTCTCAGAAACTATGTTTACAACGCCTTTGTAATTTGTTTCCCAAGATTTTTTCTTCCCATCGGCACCTGTTTGTGTTACAGGTATAGATTCTTCAATTCCGTATAAAACTGCGTTTAATTGAGATTCTGTTAGTTTTTCAATTGGATCGGCTAAACTAAAATCTAAATATTTTGCCAAAGCTCTCAATTGCATGAATGTCCAATTTTCTCTCAATTCCCCCAATGGAATAATTCCGCCTTTGTTGATGGATTTCTTTTTATCGGGAATAATGAACTCCATATTCACTTCACCAATTTCGCCCAATCCCTCACAAGCTTTGCAAGCACCATAAGGAGAATTAAAGGAAAACATATTGGGTTGTGGTTCATCGTAACTGATGCCACTTTCTGGATCCATTAAAAATTTACTATAAGGAAATTCTTTTTCGTTAGAATCAAGAATGGTAAAGTAACCATCGCCAGCTTTCATGGCTGTTTTAATGGTGTCTTGTAGTCTTTGGGTTGATACTTTCTTAATTTCAAGACGGTCTACAATAATCTCAATATCATGAATTTTGTATCGGTCTAATTGCATACTCGGTGTGATTGTCATCACTTTTTGATCAACCCTTACCTTTGTATAACCCTTCTTTTTTATTTGTTCAAATAACTCTCTGTAATGTCCTTTTCTTGCTTTAATAACAGGTGCTAAAATTGAAACTTTTTGACCATCGAATTTATCAACAACCGCTTGAAGAATCTGTTCCTCAGAAAGTTTTACCATTTTAGCCCCACTTACATGTGAAAATGCTTCACCAGCGCGAGCAAAAAGCAATCTGAAGAAATCATAAACCTCTGTAACTGTTCCTACCGTGCTTCGTGGATTTCTAGAAACCGTTTTCTGTTCAATTGAAATAACAGGTGAAAGTCCTTTGATTTTGTCAACATCCGGACGTTTCATGTCGCCAATAAACTGCCTGGCATAGGCCGAAAAACTTTCCAAATATCGTCTTTGTCCCTCAGCAAATATCGTATCAAATGCCAAACTACTTTTCCCGGATCCAGATAACCCAGTGAATACAACCAGTTTTTGCCTTGGGATGGATAAATCCACATTCTTCAGGTTGTGTTCTCTTGCTCCAATTATCTCAATTTGAGGCTCTTCTGAATCAGGAAGATGGATGTCGTTTGGAACAGTTTTCATAAAAATGCAAAAATAAGGAACATTTGTACCATTATAAAGGTTTCCATTAAAAATACATGAAATATTCGTTGCAATTTTCGCCAAATTCCAAAACCAACAACTCTATTGACTATTTTTGCGAATATGATTGTCAAAATTCGAGAATATTATCAAAATCAACCATTCAAATTCATCCTCTTTGTTGGACTCTTGTTTCGCTTGATTGCAGCCATTTTCTCAGAGGGATTTGCCTTTCAAGACGATCATTTCTTAGTGATAGAAATTGCCCAACATTGGGTTGATGGAATTCCCAATGAATGGTTGCCGGCTTTTGGTGCCAAAATACCAAGTGGGCACAGCCTATTTTATGCAGGATTGCATTATTATTTATTTGTTGTTTTGAAATTTTTCGGTATCGTGAATCCAGAAATTAAAATGCTAATTGTAAGGTTGATACATGCTTTTTACAGTTTGAGCATTGTTTATTTAGGCATAAAAATTACCCAAAAAATTTCTTCAAATGCAAATGCAATTACAGTAGGGTGGTTGCTGAGTGTTTTCTGGATTTTTCCACTTTTATCTGTGCGCAATTTGGTTGAAATGGTATCCATTCCGCCTTTGATGTTTGCCCTTTATATTTTACTAAAATACAAGGAAAATTGGAATTGGAAAATCATTTTCATTGCTGGTTTTATCGGTGGAATTTCATTTTCATTTAGATTTCAAACCATACTCATTTTGGGAGGATTAGGCTTGGTATTATTGATTCAAAAAGAATGGCTCAAAACATTGTTTTTTGGATTGGGTGTTATCTTGAGTTTAATTATTTTTCAGGGATTGGTTGACTTTTTAGTTTGGGGGAAACCTTTTGCGGAATTCATAGAATATACCAATTATAACTTACACCATTCCGCTGAATATCCCAATGGTCCTTGGTATAATTATACCTTGCTTATTCTAGGTTTGTTTATTTTGCCTTTAAGTTTGTTTCTGTTTTGGGGCAATATTTTTAAATTTAGAAAATATCTGCTCCTAACTTTACCAATCGCTATTTTCTTTATTTTTCATTCTTACTTTCCCAATAAACAAGAAAGATTTGTACTTACTATGTTTCCAATTTTTATTGTAGTAGGTATTGTTGGATGGAATGAATTTAAACAAAATAGTAAATGGTGGAGTACCAAATCGGGTTTTTATCAAAAGTCTTGGAAATTTATCTGGATGATGAATGCCGTTTTATTGCTTGTTTTAACACCTTCTTCCACCAAAATTAGCAAGCTAAGGGCCATGAACTATTTCCGTGAAAGGGGAGGTGTTGAGTATTTTGTTTTAGAAACCACTCACATGTGGGGTTCAGTATTGATGCCTCGTTTTTACCACGGTGTATGGAACAATTATTATACAATTAGACAAGATTATGGAGCAAAAGAATTGTTTGAATCACTGAAAGCTGAAAATAAACCTATGCCTTCACATATTATTTTTGCTGAACCCAAAAATCTCGATGAGAGAATCCAAATTGTTCGTTCAAATGTAAAAAACCTTTTTTTTGAAAAGAAAGTTGAATCCAGTTATTTAGACCGTTTTATGGTATGGATAAATCCCGTAAATGTGAATCAAACCTATTACATTTATAGAATTGAATATTAATTTTTTTTTGAGGGACGTTGACCTACCAGCTACCTCCTGCGCCGCCGCCATCGAAGCCGCCGCCGCCGCCAAATCCGCCCCAAGAACTTCCGCCGGAATCTGAACTAGAACCAAATCCATTTCCAAATCCGGTACCAAAAAATATCGGTGGAGAATAAAATCCACTACGCGTGAATCCGCCGCCATTTCCTCGTTTTCGGAACAATAGAATTAAAAATATGATGATTAATGGAATAACAAATTTGGGAAATTTTGTTTTTTTCTTTTTGATTGCTTTTCCTTGAAATTCTCCATGAAGTGCATCCGCATAAGCATTTACTGTATTTAAAATCCCACTAAAATAATTACCTGCTTTTAATCCAGGAACCAAGTACTCCCTTTCAATTTCACCCACTAAACCATCATTTAATTTGCCCTGAGCACCAGTACCAACCATCGTGTAATACTTGTGGTCATTTACGGAAATGTAGAGCAAAATTCCATTGTTTAAGTCCTTTTGTCCAATTTGCCAACCACGCGAAATAAATAATGCCCTATCAAATACATCAATCCCATTTAAATCAGATTCTATTAGCACTGCAATTTGAGTGGATGTGGTGTCTTCATAAGCCAATAATACACGTTCAATTTCAATCAGTTGCTCGGCATTAAGCACGCCCGCTAAATCATAAATGTGTTTTGGTTGACCCGAAATATTAGGAAGTTGTTGCTCCGAAAAAGCAAAAGTCAGTGTCCCTAAAAAACAATAAGCAAGAAAAAAGAGTTTTTTAATCATGTGTAATTTCGTCGGACAATTCATTTGGATTTTCATCCATTGATGGAAAGAAATTTGCTAGTTGTTTGCCGGCCAATTCAACTCCAGAGATAATTCCTTGAGTAATATTAGATGTTTTAATTGTTTGAATCATGACCTCTTTAACAGCCTCCCAGAATTCATTCCCCACATGCTGATGAATGCCGATATCGCCAATGATGGCAATTTCGTTTGAGGTTAGTCTAAGGAAAATAAGAACGCCATTTCTGTTTTGGGTTTGATTCATTTTTAAGTCTAAAAATGTATTTTGTGCTTCTTGCATCAACCCAATTTTGGATTTTTTTGATGTGTAATGAACCCTAATTTCCGCCGAAGTATTATTTTCAGCTTCTTTGATTGCTTTGACAATCAAAGAAGCTTCAATTTTTTCAACAGGACAAGAAAAATGCAACCACGGAAGCATTGATTTATTCTTTATCGTAAATTTTATCTAAGTCAGGAGCATTTTCTGCACCGGCTTTAGCAGTGAACGCAGCCTTTGTAGAGAATCCAAAGATACCCGCAAAAATGTTACTCGGAAATCTACGTACAGATTTGTTGTATTTCATGACTTTGTCATTGAAATCGCTTCTAGCTGTGCCGATACGATTTTCGGTTCCTGCCATCTCATCCGACAATTTTGCAAACTGAGGAACTGATTTTAATTCAGGATATTGTTCAGCCACAACCATGAGTCGACTCAAACTTCCTGACATTGCTTGTGAGGCTTTGGCTTGTGCGTTTTCAAAAGCCTTTAATTGATCTTCTGTTAAATTTGAGGCGTCAATTTTAACACTTGTTGCCATGGCTCTAGCTTCGATAACATCTTTCAAGATCTTATCTTCAGTTTTGGCCGCTTTTATAACTGTTTTAGCCAAATTTTCAATCAAGTCATAGCGACGTTGGTATTGAGTTTCAACATTGCTCCAAGCAGTTTGAACTTCAACATCAGAATCAACTAATGAATTGTAGCTGCCTCTAACCCAAAAGAAAAGAATCACTAAGATTCCTCCAATAATGTACCATTTAAGATTTTTGTTGTTCATAATTTCGTAGTTCAAATATAGAACTAAACTGATTTACAAGTATAGAGTTTACTTCGAACATATCAATTTTCTCGTTCAATTCTTTTTCCATACTCGTAACTCCTTTGTCAACTATCCCACAAGGCACAATATGGTTGAACATATTCAAATCAGTGTTTACATTCAATGCAAGTCCATGCATAGACACATATCGGCTGCATTTGATGCCAATTGCCGCGATTTTACGTTCAGTTGGTTTTCCTATGTCCAACCATACCCCAATACGGTCTTTTATTACGCCGGCTTCAATGTTGTAATGTTTTAACGTTTGTATGATTGCAAGTTCAATGTTTGCAACAAATTGTTTGATTCCGATTTTGAGTTGTTCAAGATCAAAAATTGGATAAACCACCAATTGACCTGGTCCGTGATAAGTAATATCGCCGCCTCTTTCTATTTCAAATGTTTCGGCACCTATACTTTTTAAGAAATTTTCATTGACCAATAGGTTGTTTTTTTCTGCATGCTTTCCCAATGTGTATACGTGATTGTGTTCAACTGATATCAAATGGTGAATTGGTTGTTTGCCATTTTGCTTTTTTTCTATGGCATTTTCAAACAAATCTCTTTGAATTTCAAGTGTTTGTCCATAATCTTCTCTCATTAATTGGCGAAAAATGCAAAAATTCATGTCGCAAATTTACGCGAGAATCGAAGTGTTTGGAAAATTTGTGATTCATGAAGATTAATTTTACAAATAATTATGGCAATTCAACAAATAAATGGACAAATAGGTGAGTTTTTGGCTGCTAAGTGGTTGCATAGGCAAGGCTATGAAATAAATAAAATCAATTATCGAGTGGGACATTTAGAAGTGGATATTGTGGCATCCGATGGTAAAAATTGGATCTTTGTTGAGGTAAAAACCAAAACATTTACAAATTTTTTACATCCTGAAAATTCAGTTGATAAAACTAAAAGATGTAATTTAATTAAAGCGGCTCAAAAATTCAAGGCTCAACACAAAGATAGTAAGAGTGTTAGGTTTGATATCGTGTCAGTAATATTGGTAGATTACGGCGTTCAGATGGTGCATTTTAAAGATGCCTTTTTTCCCATCCAACCAACGAAAATTCATCGAAAATCGTCTTCTTATTTGCACCACCATGGTTCATATAATCAATAATTCACTTTAATTTGCAGTAGAATGAGAAAAATTTTAACAATTCTTAGTATCTCTTTGTTGGGTCAAACCGTAAATGCGCAACATAGTCATTGTGCATCCGATGAATATTACCACCAACAATTGAAAAATAACCCAAGTTTAAAGCAAGCCGAGCAAGAATATAACGAGAAAATTTTAGCACAAATGAACAGTAAGAGCGTTGAAAAACGAGCTACTGTTTACACCATTCCGGTGGTTTTTCATGTGATTCATACAAATGGCCCTGAAAATATCTCTAGGGAACAAATTTTGGATCAAATTCGAGTACTCAATGAAGATTTTAGCTATACAAATGCCAATAAAACCGCGTTGAGATCTCAATTTTCATCTGTAGCTGGAGCTGCGGATATCAAATTTGCATTAGCTTCAATTGATCCAAATGGAAATTGCTTCGACGGGGTGAATCGAATTTATTCTTCAGATGGTGTAGATATGAGCATGACCACCGAAAAAGTGAAGTATTTGGCCTATTGGAATTATAAGAAGTATCTCAATATTTGGGTTGTAACAAACATAACTGATGGATCTAGTAGTTCCGGAACTGTATTAGGATATGCTGTTTTCCCATGGATGGCTTCAACTTCGAGAGACGGTATTGTGGTGAGGCATGATAATGTAGGAACCATTGGGACCGCTGCAAATGGCGATGGTGGTAGAACTTTAACACATGAAATTGGCCATTATTTGGGATTGTATCATACCTTTCAAGATGGTTGTGCTGGTGGAGATCAATGTGATGATACCCCTCCTGTAAATGGAACTTTTACCAATGCTAGCTGCCCTGCAAACGGCAATTCTTGCAACAATGATGTTCCTGATTTACTAGATATGTGGGAAAATTACATGGATTATTCAAACGGCAAATGCATGGCAGCCTTCACAAACAAACAAATTGCACGTATGAGATCTTGGATTACACAAAGTCCTCGTAACAATTTAATTTCCGCGGCTAATTTATTGGCAACGGGAGTAACCACATCGGCTGTTACACCTGTGGCGAACTTTACAGCATCCGCAACTACCATTTGCGCTGGTCAATCTGTAACATTTAGTGATTTATCTTGTAAAGGCACCCCAACGGTAAGGTCATGGACGCTAACTGGTTCGTCATCTCCGTCATCTACACAAACAAATCCAACAGTGGTTTATCAAACTCCTGGAAAATACACGGTTTCGTTGATGGCGCAGAATGCAAATGGCTCTAATACGTTAACAAAAAACAATTACATCACGGTATTGCCTGCATTGGGAGCCGGTATTCCATATTATGAAGAAGGATTTGACAACGATGATCCAATTGCAAACAATACATTGGCACATTTTTCACCGGTGGGCACTCAGTTCCAAATTACATCAACTGCGGGTTATAAGAGTACTAAGTCATTTGTAGCTCCAATTACCACCGGATCTACGCCAGGTAAAGTTTATAGTTTTACAACTCAAAGTTTTGATATCACAAAAATTCCAGCTACTCCTTCTCCAAAATTCACCTTTTATGTGGCTTATGCTATGTCGGCGGTTGATGTTACAGAAACGGCAAGGATCTACGCTTCAACAGATTGTGGTGGTAGTTTTAAACAAATTTGGGAGCGTTCAGGTACTGGTTTAACCTATGCAACAAGCGCACCATATACCAATAATTTCAAACCTACGCTTGAAACTCAATGGAAGCGTTTTGGAATAGGTTCTTTATCATCAATTGGCTATGGAACAGCACAAAACGTTATTTTTAGAATTGATGTAGTGAGCGCAGGGGGAAATCCAGTTTATATAGACAATATCAATTTGAGTCAATACTTAGCTGGTGTAAATCACATTGCTAAGGAAAATATCAATGTAAAGGTTTATCCCAATCCTGCAGTTGGAAAAGCTACTGTACAACTTGAAAATGCAATCAATATTCAAAACGGTAAAATAGTGTTATTAGACATGTCAGGCAGAGTTGTTTCTCTTGTTCATGAGGGACGATTAACAATCGGTAAAAATGAATTTGAGGTTAAGCATCCAAACAATGAAGCATTTGGATTGTATATTTTATCTATTCAAACGGAAGTAGGGAATCTTTCTCAGCCGTTAATCTTTTCAGCAGAATAATATAATGAAGAATTTAGTCATCGTTGAGTCACCAGCAAAAGCAAAAACCATCGAAAAGTTTTTGGGTCCAGATTTTTTTGTAACATCTAGTCGTGGACACATTCGTGATTTGGCATCAGGGAATAATGCCATTGATATTGAAAATGGGTTTAAGCCAAAATATGAGGTTTCAGATGATAAAAAGACCTTAGTGAAAGAACTCAAAAGATTGGTATCTACTGCTGAAACAGTATGGTTAGCAACGGACGAGGACCGGGAGGGAGAAGCCATCAGTTGGCATTTGTATGATGAATTGAAATTAAAACCAAACAATACAAAAAGGATTGTATTCAATGAAATTACGAAACCTGCAATTTTGAATGCCGTTGCCAACCCGCGTGGAATTGATAATTATTTGGTGGATGCTCAGCAAGCGAGAAGGGTTTTGGATCGTTTGGTTGGATTTCAGTTGTCGCCGGTGTTGTGGAAACGGGTTAAACCATCATTAAGTGCTGGTCGTGTGCAATCTGTGGCTGTGAGGCTTGTAGTTGAAAGAGAGCGTGAAATCAATGATTTTAAAACCAACAGTGATTTTAAAATAACCTGCATTTTTAAAAATAAAAATGGTAAAAATTTGAAAGCTGAATTAGCTAAAAGGTTTAAAACTGAAGCTGAAGCTCAAGCTTTTTTAGAAAATATAAAAGATGCTGAATTTAAAGTTGAAAATCTAGAAGTTAAACCAACTTTCAGAAATCCAGCACCTCCATTTACCACCTCTACTTTACAGCAGGAAGCTTCAAGAAAATTGGGTTATGATGTTACACGTACCATGCAATTGGCTCAAAAGTTGTATGAAAACGGACATATTTCCTACATGAGAACAGACTCTGTGAATTTGAGTCAAACCGCTATTGCTGCCGCAAAAGAAGAAATTATTAGTGAATATGGTGAGAAATTTTCACAAACCAGAAATTTTAATACAAAAAGTGAAAATGCTCAAGAAGCCCATGAGGCTATACGTCCTACCTATTTTAACAACAGAAACTCTGGAGCTGATCCGCAACAGAAAAAGTTGTATGAATTGATTTGGAAGCGCGCAATTGCCTCTCAAATGGCAAAAGCAGAACTTGAAAAAACAATCATTACCATCACCAATAACAAAAATTCAGAAATTTTCAAAGTTGAAGGCGAAGTTATCAAATTTGAAGGTTTTTTAAAGGTTTATTTGGAAAGTACAGATGACGAAGATGAAGATTCTGAAAATTCTGTATTACCCGCAGTTGACATTCATGAGAAATTGACAGCAATGGAGGTTTTAGCTGCTGAAAAGTTTGCCAAAAGTGCTCCTAGATATACAGAAGCTTCTCTGGTGAAAAAACTTGAAGAATTGGGTATTGGAAGACCTTCTACTTATGCTCCAACCATTCAAACAGTTCAGAAAAGAGGCTACGTAGTTTCTGAAACCCGCCAAGGTTCTAAACGCAGTGTGGTTCAATTATCCCTCAAAAACAATCAAATTGAGCGAAGTATGATTGAAGAGAATTTTGGATTTGAAAAAAACAAATTATTTCCTACAGACATTGGAATGGTTGTTACTGATTTCTTACTTGAGAATTTTCATGAAATTATGGATTATGGATTTACGGCATCTGTAGAAAAAGAATTTGATGAGATTGCGAGAGGTCTAAAAGGTTGGCAATCAATGATTGGTGATTTTTACACCCCATTTTCGGCAAGTGTAGAACTAACAACAGTTGGCGGACAAAGAGCAACAGGTGAGAGAATTTTAGGCAAAGATCCTGAAACGGGTTTTGATGTGATAGTTCGTTTAGGCAGGTATGGCGCCTTGGTACAACTTGGGTCAAAAGAAGAAACTGAAACTCCAACATTCGCGAGCCTACTTGCGAATCAAAGCCTAGAAACCATTCAATTGGATGAAGCTTTGCAATTATTCAAGCTTTCTAAGCAATCAATGACCTATAAAGGTGAGCCTGTAACGGTTGGAAAAGGGAAATATGGTCCATATGTAAAATACCAGGATAAATTTTACAGTTTACCTGCAGGTTCAAACATTTTGGAATTTACAAATGAGAATGTAATTGCATTTTTTGATGATTACTTCAGTAGACCACAATTGCCAAGAGATATTGGAGATTATAAAGGAGAACATTTAACTGTAAACAAGGGTAGATTTGGTCCATATATCAAATTTGGTGACTTATTCGTGTCATTGGCGAAAGGAGATGATCCGTTCACAATTACATTAGAAAGAGCAATCGAGTTGTGCGATGCAAAAGCAATTAGCGAAGCTAGTAAAGTTTTAAAAACCTTTGAACAAGACTCTAACATTCAAATTTTAAATGGTCGTTATGGGGCTTACATAAAATTTGGCAAAGACAATGTTAAAATCCCTTCAAACACAGAATGGCAAAACTTGACCTATGAAAATGTAATTGAAATTATTAAAAGTCAAGCACCGGCTCCAACAGCGAAAAAAACAACGGCTAAGAAGACTGTAACTAAAAAAGCAACTACCTCAAAAGCATCCACTAAATCTAAAAAATAATCTTGTGACAAGCGATTCTCAATTGAGAGCCATGATTCAACTTCTTGACGATGATGATCAGGAAGTTTTGAATATCGTAGAACAAAAATTTTTAGAATTGGGTGAAACCATCGTTTCTGATTTAGAGCAAATATGGCTCAACAATGATTACCCGTTGTTGAATCAGAAAATTGAAACAGTTTTAAAGAATATCCAACAGAATTTACTTCGATCAGAGGTAAATGACTGGATATTAACGGAAAATACAAGTCCTTTGTCGGCATGGATTTTGGCGAGTAAGATTCAATATCCGGGACTGAAATACGAAAATGTGAAAGCACAATTGAATCAAATTAAAATTGATGCTTGGGTAATGTTATCGAGTGTTCAAAACCCGTATGACCAAATTGGAATATTAAATTATATTTTATTTGAAAAATATGGGTTTAGGGGGAACAATGAAAATTATCATTCTCCAGAGAATTCTATATTGCCCAGAGTGCTAGAAACGAAAAAAGGTAATCCTATTAGTCTGGCAATCTTGTATTTAACCATTGCCCAAGATTTAGGTATTCCCATTTTTGGGGTTAATTTACCTCAACATTTCGTTTTAGCTTATTGTACATTAAAATCAACGCCCAATGAGTTTGGTGTGGTTGCAAAGAATAAACTTCTGATTTCGGATATTGATTCGGTTGATTTTTATGTAAATCCCTTCAGTAATGGGCAGATTTTCAATAAAGAAAGCATAGATGCATTTCTGAAAGTTATAAGGGTAGAACCACAAAACAATTTCTATTTTCCGTGTTCAACAATGGATATTTTCAAACGAATTTTGCGGAATTTACATTTTGCGTACAGTGAGCAACATGAATTTGATAAACAAAACGACGTATTGGATTTGATGAAACTAATTGGTTTGCAAATGAATACGGATGAAATGAATGATGAGGAAGAATAAAATCTTTCTGTAGTTTGAATAAATTTGTGGTTGCAAATAAAATTGTCGAAATTTGCAAATTAATATTATGGCAGAAAAACCAATTCTAATGCCCAAAATGGGTGAGAGTATTGCAGAAGCAACTGTAATTCGCTGGCTAAAAAACGTAGGTGAAAGAGTCGAAAAAGATGAACCTATTGTTGAAATTGCAACCGATAAAGTTGATAGCGAAATCCCAAGCACCGAAGCAGGTATACTAGTGAAACAACTCTACCAAGATGGAGATGTTGTAAAAGTAGGAGAAGCTGTTGCTATGATAGATTCAGAAGCCTCAGGAGCACCAGCTCCAGTGGTGGCGGAGTCCACTCCTAAAATTGAACCCGTTGCAACGCCTCAATTGGCTGCTCAAAATATTGAAAATGAAATTGCTCAAATTGCGCAAACTCACGTTCACACAAATTCTGTAGAAGGTAGATTTTACTCTCCTTTGGTATTAAACATTGCGCGTGAAGAAGGTATCTCTATGGCTCAATTGGAACAAGTACCAGGCACAGGTAAAGAGGGTCGTGTAACCAAGGCCGATATTTTGAATTTTGTACAAAATAAATCCAATGTTGCTCCTGCTGCACCTGCAAATACTTCATCTAGCATTGCTGCAACAACAGTTACCCCAGTTCAGGAACCCGTTGTTAAATCTGAACCCAAAGCTGCTGTTAGCCTTGGCGCCGGAGACGAAGTAATAGAAATGGACCGTGTACGTAAACTTATCGCCGATCATATGGTGATGAGTAAACGCGTGAGTCCACACGTTACGAGTTTTGTAGAAGCAGATGTAACGAATTTGGTGAATTGGAGAAATAAAATTAAAGATTCTTTCAAAAAGAGGGAAGGTGAGAATATCACGTTCACTCCAATATTTATACAAGCCATTGCTAAAGCAATCAAAGATTTCCCAATGATTAACGTTTCTGTTGAAGGTGATAACAAAATTATCAAAAAGAAAAACGTGAATGTAGGGATGGCCGTTGCACAACAAAATGGTAATTTGATAGTACCTGTAATTAAAAATGCAGATACAATGAATCTTTTGGGTATTACCCGAGTTGTAAATGATTTGGCTGCAAGAGCTAGGGTGAACAAATTAACC
>CAZBMF010000027.1:24782-27235 GCA_964492925.1 uncultured Rhizobium sp.
ATTTGGAAATGTTATGGGAACTCCAGTAATCAATCAGCCGCAAGTTGCAATTATGGCAGTTGGAGCAATTCGTAAGAAACCTGCTGTAATTGAAACTGAATTTGGTGATGTTATTGCCATTCGCCACATGATGTACTTGAGCCATTCATACGATCACCGTGTGGTTGATGGTGGTTTAGGGGGTATGTTTGTGCGTAAAGTTGCCGATTACCTTGAACAATGGGATGTAAATACTGAGATTTAATTCTCAGTATTTCATTATATTGCGCCAATTCGCTATGGAAAATAAAATCAATCGATTGGCCACTCTTTTTGCTATTTTATTTCTTTTTGTAGCCGCTTTTCATATTTTGGTGGAGTTATTACCCGCTAATGTACTTCTATACAATGTTTTGAACCATCAAACAGTGGTGAACATTGGTGAGGAATATGATATTCGCGACAATAATAGAAACTCTGTTTTTGTTCAATGCTTAGATTCGGTAGATAAACAATTGAAAATCATCCAAGTGGAAGTAGATGAAGATGTTTACTTTAGGCTTAAAGAAGGAGATTCCTTGTATCTTTATTTTACCCCTTTTAAAAATGAAGCCAGAGCACTATTGGATCAACATTTACCTGAATTTTATCAAATAAAAAATCCAGCAGATTTTCATTACAGTTTGCAAATTAAATATTTCATTTTGCCTGGAGTTGTGATTATTTTATCGTTACTCGTGGTTTTCTTGAATTATTTTGAAATTAAATTAGCCTTGTTTATGTTCGATGTCATTGTTTTAATGGTTCTTCAATGGTTCAATCCATAAAATATTGCATTAAACAACCTTTATATTGGGTTTATACGGCCATTGCAATCCTGGCACTTAGTAAACAATTGTATCAAGAATCAATATTGATCGATTCAATTGAATACTTAAAAAAATCACATTTTCTTTTTGTAAATTGGTTCGAAGTCAATGTCCCTCAAGAAAGAATTTTGGAGCCTTTGAGAAGAACAATTGGATATCCATTTGTTTTATTTTGCCTGAAATACAATCATTTAGGTATGTATTTTTTGCAATTACTATTAACGCTGATGATTCCAATATTGATGCATCAATTAACTCTGAGGCTGAATTATTTTAAACAAATATGGAATATTTCCATGTTGATTTTAATCACTTTCCCATTGCAATTTTATTATTCCGCCTTCCTTATGCCCGAAATTTGGGTCCAATTCTTTTTGCTTTTATGGGTATTGTCTATTTTTGAGGGACATAAAATTTTGGGACCTATTTGTTTGACAGTCTTGATATTATTCAAGCCAGTATTTATTATTTTGTTACCGATTCCCATTTTGTTGGCATTGAATAAATCACGGAAAATTTCATTTTTTGATGGTTTCCCCATTTTGGTAATTTCATGTTTCTTGCTAATGAATAAATACCAATATGGTGTATATGCTTATTCATCAGTTGGTTATACAAATGCGTATGATTATAACCGCAAGAAATATCTACTTGTAAAAACCAATGATGAAAATAAAGTGGATAAGATTTATGAAAAAGAAAGTCAAGAAATCAATCAGTACAAACGTACTGATTTCGAAGGAATTATAGAATATTTAAACGCTAAAACCACTCCAATCTTATTAGATCCCGTGTATTGGTTGGTTCATATCAAAGGAACATTGGCCACATATTTTGATCCAGGTAGGTATGATGCTATGGTTTTTTTTAATTGGGATAAAACAAGTGGATTTATGGGTGTTAATAATGGACATTCTCAAAAACATTTACCCTTGTATCAATGGGTATATATTGGCTTTTTTGCAATATTATCATTGTTGAAAATGGGTCTTTCGCTATTTGCGTTATTTCAATGGCGTGGATATGGCGAAATTCGATTAATGGTGGTCATTATTCTGTTTTTAACATTTATGGCGGGTCCAGTGGGTTCTGCACGTTATTTAATGCCACTTTATCCAATTTTGGCATACCTTGGGGCCTTGGGGTATTTTTCAATGCGTAAACAATTGTCAAAATGAAAGTTTTACTCATAAGCGACAATCACGGATATTGGGATCAGGGGCTGTTGAAACATGTTGAATGGGCTGATGAGGTTTGGCATGCCGGAGATTGGCTCAATTTGGCTTTACATAACGAAATATTCAAATTGGGTAAGCCAATTCGGGGAGTTTTTGGAAATGTAGATGGTACAGATGTCAAGGGTTGGTATAACCTTCACAATAAATTCACTATTGATGGAATCAAATTCTGGATGACACATATTGGAGGAAAGCCGGGTAAATACAATCCCAAATTAATCAATTCTCTCAAAAACAATCCACCGGATGTATTTATTTGCGGTCACTCTCACATTCTATTGGTGAAAAAAGACCCTAGTTTTAACTTCCTATATATGAATCCTGGATCTTGTGGGCTACATGGATTTCATCAAGTTCGAACAGCAAT
>CAZBMF010000028.1:0-26853 GCA_964492925.1 uncultured Rhizobium sp.
GAAGCTACTTGTTAACAAATGAGGAAATCATATCCGGATGTATCAAAAATGATCGCAGAGCTCAGAAAGAACTCTTCGAGCGTTTTGGTGCAAAAATGTTCGGACATTGCCTGAGATATTCTCCCAGCAGTGCAGATGCCCAAGACTTGTTGCAAGATGGTTTCATGAAGATCTTTGACAGTATTCACACGTTGCGCGATACAGCAACTTTTGAGGGATGGATGACGCGAATTTTCATCAATTTGGCACTTTCCAAATATCGGAAAACCAAAATTGGGCCTACAATTGTAGACATTGAAAATATCGATACACCAGATGATGAAATACAAGAGGAAGAAGGCTTACAAAATTTAACAGCCGAACAGATTCTTGAATTGATTCAACAACTTCCTGAAAAATACTCCTTGGTTATCAATATGTATGCCATCGACAATCTATCGCACAAAGAAATTGCCCAGTTTCTACAAACTTCAGAATCCAATTCTAAAAGTATGTTGAGCAGGGCGAGGGTGATGCTTCGAGATTTAATTAAAGAAAAAAGTAAAAATTGAACCAGAATAACTCAAATATCGACAAACAGTTACAGGAGAAGTTTTCCAACTTTGCCCCTGTGCCTCCTGCCTTTGTTTGGGATGAGTTGGATTCAAAATTGGATGCTAAAAACAAGCGCAAGCGAGGTTTGTTGATTTGGACAGTTGCTGCGAGTATGACAATTGCGGCGGTTTCAAGTTTGGTTTTCTTCAACCAATCAAATCAGAAAGCTCAAACAACATCCATTACAAACAATAAAGGCACTCAGGTAGAATCGAGTATTCAAAAGTCGGTTATTGTCCCTCAAAATGAAGAAAAAAACAACCTTTCTATAGAATCTAATCCAATTTCTGTCCATTCTCAATTTCATTCAAAAGTTGTGAGAGAGTCTTCAGAAATCGGGAATTTTTTGCAGTTGGAAGATGTTAAAGAAACTACAGCCACAGAAGTCTCATCATCTTTTGTTGGCGTTGGTTATGGTGAATTTGAATCCAAATCACCAGAAATAAATCCGTTTCAATTCGGAAATTTTTTACAGTTGACTTTGAAAACCCCATCATCTCGAAAGCCGTTAGAACGAAAGTTGTCACGTTGGGCTTTCGAGGTGGGGTATGATCAAAATCAAACCTCAGTATTGTATCGTGCGAATCCAGAATTGGCGCAATATGTACACAAAAACTATTTGCAAAGAATGAAAGAAAGCGAGTTTGCACTCAGCGCATCTCAAGTGCATTTTTCGTTAAGATATCAGTTGTCCAATAAATGGGTACTTTCTGCTGGGGTGTCGTGGATGCAAAATCGCACCCAGCAGAATTTCCATTTCCGCGACAGTATGCCGGCTAGTGTGCAGCAAGGATTTGAAGCAGATGCTTTGGGGAATTATCCAATATTTGGTTATTTAAATTTAGGCCCGCAAATTGATTATGCGGGAATTTCAAATATTTCGATGTTGAGCATTCCTGTAGGAACTATTTATGAACATTCACTCAATAAAAATTGGTCAGTAACGGCAGAAGCCTTGGTGCAAGCCAATTATTTGTCGGCTAAGAAGGGAAATACATTGAATTATCATACGTTGATGTTGCAAGATATTGACGGTGGTGTGTATAGAGATTTATTGTGGTCTGGTAAGTTTGGTGTGGGATTGCAAAGAGAATTGAAAAATAAAAACAGCGTTGGAATGCGTTTGAATACTCAGGGGATGTTTACTCCGATGTACAAACAAAATTCAGCTATTGAAAATAGAGGGTGGAGTGTAGGATTATCGGGTTATTATGTTTGGCGTTTTATCAAGTAAGAATCAGTGCAAGAAATTCAAAACATATCGCGTAAATTGCAACTTGTGAGGAAAGGTATCCTAACGATATTTTCATTGTGTGCAATCTTTGTTGTTCAAGCACAGGTGTTGAAACCATTGGGAAATGGTTTGCCTTCACGTGTTGTTGCATCTTTTGCCACCACAACTGAATATTTTGCGTTATTTGAAGACTTAACCACTCCAATACCAAATGATTATACGTTGGGTAGATGGAATGGTGTGATGTGGAAATATTACCCTGGATTAACAACTCCTTCCCCAATTTTGGGAACAATGGGTTCATACAATTTCCATTCTGTAGCATTTTTCAACAATGAAATGTATGTGGCTGCTTACATTGCGAATGCCTCAAGAGATGCGGAAGTGCCAGTGAGTCATTTGTATAAATGGAGTAATAAAGACAATGAATGGCAACCGGAAGTTGGTGTGGTTGATACCAAAAATGATGGTATTGTGGCCATGACTGTTTTCGACAATAAACTCATAGTAGCCGGTAGATTTAACAACACCGTAAACGGGAAATCAGTCAATAATATTGCTTCATTTGATGGAAATGCTTGGAACTATTTGGGCAGCAGTGATTTGTCGCAAGGTGCCGATGGTTTGATTAACGCCCTTCAAGTAGTGGGTAATCGATTGTACATTGCAGGTGATTTTCAAAATTTTGCAGGCTCATACACGGGTAACATCGCCTATTTTACCGCTTCAAATGGCGGATGGGGTGGGGTTGGTAGCCCGTTTGCAGGAGAAATAACCGCTTTGGCATATTTTGATAACCAATTGGCTGCTTTGGGAAAAGATTCTTGGAACAGAGCGGAAGTTAGAACGTTTAAAAGCGGTTGGAGTAAACCCATAGATTTTGACTCATTTTCAACTGCTCAAGTGAATACCATTGCCGGTACCCCTAATTATTTGCTTTTGGGTGGTGATTTTCTGAAAGATGGAAATGCTTCGTCTTTGTTGAAATACGAAAATGCGCAATTGACATTTACAGGCAATCGTTTGCAAGGTTTGTTCACCTTAGGACAAAGAGGAAACGGTGCTTTTGTTTGGGGGAATTTTGTAGAACAAAATACCGATATCAGATTCTTTTCAAGCATTGAATCTGAGGCTGGTAATTTATATGGAGCATTGTTTTATGATTTGAATAGCAATTGCGTGAGAGAAGCTTCTGAAACAGGACTTCCGAATACAGTTATTCGATTAACGAACAAGGCTACCAAGCAAAATTATTTTGCGGTTACAGATGCTGAGGGACATTTTTCTGCCACATTGCCTGAAGGAGATTATGCAATTTCTCATTCTCCAAACAGACACATGTACACTGTTTGTGCAAGCAACTATGCAACAACCATTCGTGCGGGTAAATATTCTTCAGTGTTTTTGGGTGAATATATGGATCCCACAACCAAGGACTTAGAGGTAAGTTTAAAGCCTATATATGGTCCTGAGTTGGTTGCAGGCGATGATATTAAGGTACTAATGTCGGTAACAAATAGAGGTGCAACAAAACTCAATGGTCCAACCATTCACATCAATCATGCGGCTGGATTAACGAATTTCTCAAGCACACCATTGGCCGACAATTATGAAGGTACAGAAGCAACTTTCTCATTGATTGATTTGATGCCGTTTGAAACTAGGTTCGTTGAATTGAATTTCAAGATGCCGGTTGATGCTACTGAAACATCGAGTTATCCTATCAATGTTAAGACTGGGTCATTGTTTTCGCAAAATGATATCTTTAAAAATGATAATTTTGATACCATAAAGCTTTCTATCGGAAAACGTAGCAATGGCGATGGTGCGGTAGAGAAAATTTCATCAAATGGTGAAAAAATTGACTATAAAAATACCAGTTGGAAATACACAGTGAACTTTAAAAATACAAGTAGCACCTTTGTGAACAAAGCGGTGATGGTAGATACCTTGTCAGATTTATTGCCTTTGCAACAAGTTTTATTAAAATCATTTTATCCTACAAAAGCTACTTATAGTATTCAACAAGGAAGAATATTGGTGGTGAATTTTGATCCAGCCAATCTCACTTCAGTTGAAAGCAATCCTAAAAATAGCGGGGGATGGGTTGAATATCAAGTAGACTTGTATGAGAAATTGCCTTTGAATACTGTTATTCCGAATACGGCCATGGTGAGTTTTGATTCGCGTTGGGAAGCACACTCAAACCAGTGCGCTGTTACAATGGTTGATCTTACGGCATCTACTAAAAACTTGAATAAGGGGGCACTTTTGGTACATCCGAATCCAGTTAGCCACATTTTATACGTTGAATGGCAAAATAAAGAAGTAGGAAGCACATACCAGATTTTTAATCATCTTGGAGAAGTTGTTTCCCGTGGCGAAATTGTAAATAATGGGATGGGAATTGATGTATCGAATTTGATTTCCGGTATTTACATTTTAAGTACTTCAAATACAACCACCAAGATTCAGGTGATACGTTAATTCTGAGTTATTTTATTTTCGACAAAAGCAAACAGGTTAAATTCATCTTTCTGTCTTAAATTTTCTATTTCATTTCTGAGGGACAGAACTTGTATGCCTTGCATTTTATGTTTTTGAATGAGCGTATAGGCTTTTTCCGCCAGTAAGTCATTCATTCTTTGATTTCCTTTGTTGTATGCAGCATGCTTATCGATGGCAGCTGAAAGCAAATCTATACCGATTTCATTCACGGCATTGGTTTGAACCACTGGGGTTTCCCAATCTTCGGTTGATCTGATATGGGCCAATTTTTGCAGATGACTGGCAAATGCCGCAGCACCATCTCTGTCGCTTTTATTCACTACAAAGACGTTTGCAATTTCCATAATGCCACTTTTAAGCGTTTGGATTTCATCACCGCTTTCGGGTACTGAAACCACAATGGTGGTATCTGCCAATCCGGCAATTTCTACTTCACTTTGTCCTACGCCAACTGTTTCAATGATGATTTTATCAAATTGAGCGTGTTTAAGCACTTCAATCACTTCGATGATGCTTCCACTAAGTCCACCCAAAGATCCACGTGAGGAAAGGCTCCTGATAAACACATTGGGCATCATGAATAGCGCTTGCATACGGAGCCTATCACCCAAAAGAGATCCATAATTGAATACACTAGAAGGGTCAACGGCAACAATGGCAATTCTGAGGTTTTTCGACGACCAATATTTGGCTAGAGCATTCACTAGCGAGCTTTTACCTGCGCCTGGAGGACCTGTAATTCCAATGACATCGGAATTCCCTTTTAATTGTTTCAAAAGCTCAATGGCTTTGGGATGTGCATTTTCAACCCAAGTAATTGCGCGGGCTATTGCAATTTCATTGCCTGAAGCGATCAATTCGGGGGTTGGGAACATGCTCACTTTACAAAGATAATCATTTGCTGAATGTGCAGCGTTTTAATGTTTGGATTTAGAAAAAGGAAGTGTGGATACCTCTATGAATTGTTGTTTTTCAAATAGATAGGATCCAGCTTTCGCAATCATGCCTGCATTATCGGTACAGTATTGAAAATCAGGCACGTAGGATTCAATTTGGTATTTTTCACCTAACACTTTCATGGCATCGCGCAGTTTGGCGTTGGCTGAAACACCTCCCACCAATCCAATGGATTTCGGATGGAGGTTTTTGATGGCTTTTTTTACTCTTTTGGTGAGCATGTTGACCAGCGAATTTTCGTAGGAAGCGCAAATATTTTCCAAATTATTTTTTGCAAAATCCGCATCTAATTTGCTTTGGTCTCTTAAAAAATAGAGCAAAGAGGTTTTTATGCCTGAAAAGCTAAATTGGTAGTCTGGTAAATTACTATCGGGGAAAAGATACAATTCTGGATTTCCCGATTGGGCCAATTTTGATATTTGAGGTCCTCCGGGATAACCCAATCCCAAAAGCTTTCCAGCTTTGTCAAAAGCTTCTCCAACCGCATCATCAATGGTAGAGCCTATGATTTCCATTTCCATGAAATCTGTGACCCAAATGAGCTGTGTATGTCCCCCACTAACAAGCAAACATAACATCGGAAATTGAACGTTGTGTTCTATGTAAAGGGCTGCAACATGGGCTTGTAAGTGATTGACCCCAATCAATGGGATATTGAGTGACATCGACAATGCTTTGGCGGTATTCAACCCAACCATTAACGAACCCATTAGTCCAGGTCCTTGGGTTACTGCAATTGCATGTAAGTCTGTTAGGTTGGTTTTGGCCGTTTTCAAAGCAACGTCAATCACGGGGATAATATTGCTTTGATGTGCACGAGATGCCAATTCTGGTACAACACCTCCAAAAGTTTCGTGAACTTTTTGGGTTGCTGTAATATTTGATAGAATTGAACCGTTATGAATGATAGCAGCCGCTGTATCGTCGCAACTACTTTCAATGCCCAATATAGTGGAAGAAGGATTCATTGTGGATTCAATGCTAATGTTAAAAGTTACTTTTGGTTTGGTTGAAAAAACGCGGTTCAAAATTACGGAAGTTCTTATTGAGAATGCTATTAATACTCGTTTTCTTTTCGAGTGTGGTGGCAGTTTTGACCCGTAATAAGCATGTTCAAACCCGTATAGCTAGATATGTAACTGATTATATATCAAAAGAATTGAACGCAAAAGTTTCGATTAAATCGGTTGAAATTGACTTTTTAAGAAATTTTCATTTTGAAGATTTTTTGATTGAAGATCAACATGAAGATACCTTGTTTTTTGCTTCTACTTTCAATTTTAGAATTGCACATTTTTCATATCCCAAACAGAAAATTGATGTACAAGGTGTCGAAATCAATAAACTGGTAATCCACATTGGGGTTTACGAAGCAGAAAAAAAGATGAATTTTGATTTCATCGGAGATTATTTTTCAGGTGGACCTAAAACGCCATCCAAGCCCTGGGAATTTGATATCAGAAATATCAAAGTGAGAAAAGCAGAATTTCTGCAATTCGACTATCGTTATGGGAAAATTGTCAATATCCCCAATGAATACAACAACAATTATATTTGGGTGAGGGACATTGATTTCGATGTTCCGAAATATACCATTGATGCAAAAAATGGCAGCAGGTTTAAAATTGATTGGCTAAAAGCCAAAGAGCGGAGTGGACTGGAGTTGGTGGATTTGAACGCGGAATGTGAAATTAACGACAGACATATTTTGCTGGATAAAATGACGCTCAAAACTCCGAATTCTGTTATTGGACCAAAGTATGAGATGGCATACAAAGGGGCGAATCCATACGACAAACCTTTCGATGATGTGATTTATGTGTTGAAATTGAAGCAATCGAAATTGTGCATGCACGACTTTAGAATGTTTGCTCCTTGGTTGTCGAACCGAATGTTGCAGTTCGATGTAAATGCAGATGTAAGAGGTCCTTTGTCGCAACTTAGGGCTCAGTATTTCCAAGCAACTACCCCCAACGGAACAAATTTAAGGTTGAAATACGGTTTAATAGGACTGCCTGATGTTCCATCGCTTTTAAATCAATTTGATTTTGAGCGCACAGTGTTGTCGATGAATGATTTGAATGCAATAATTCCGGAAATGGAATTGCCTAAAACCATTGTAGATGTAGGGTTGGTTAATTTGAATGGTAAATTGGATGTTTTTTTAGGATCTTTAAATTGGGATGGTGATGTAAAAACAAACATGGGACATATGAATGGTTTGTTGGATTTGGATTATTCAACCGATTCACTTCCAATGAAATATATGTTAAATGTGAATGTTGACTCAGTCAATTGGCAGCATTTTTTGCCTCAAGCTTCTTTTTTAGGGAAAGCGAATATGGGGATTTATGTGAAAGGAACAGGTTTTGATGAAAATGCCAGTGTTGAATATGATATTTCCACTTCTTCTTACACTTTAAACAAGCGGAAATTCATCAAAGCCTCGGTAGACGGATTTTTGGACAAAGGTAAGATTTCTGGATTTTTCAATTCGGAGGATCCTTCGGCATTGTTTACTGCGGAGTTTGATGGACAAAATATTTTCAAAAATCAGCAATCTAGTATCATTGCAAAAGTGCAAAATTTGGATTTCGAAAAATTGGGTTTCGACTCTGTGCACACTGCATTCAAAGGGCAAGTTGAAATCAATTCAAAGGGAAATGATCTTAATGATATTTTGGGGGATGTGACGTTTAAAAATTGCATTTTTAACAGGGAGTCAGAAGAATTTGTATTGCCGTTGCAAGTAATTCGACGGGATGATTTGAACAAGGTTTCGTTTGTGGGTAATTGGATAGATGGTGATATCAAAGGACGATGGAAATTGGCAAAAACGGGTTTGTGGATTGATCATGTGATGTATGAAATGATGCCTTCCAAATTTTCTCAACCGACAGAAATAAGCCGAGATTCGGTTCATTTCGACTTGTTTTTGCTACAAACTGTTTGGTTAGATGCATTAATAGCTCCTGGATTGAGATTGGGGCCGGTTTCTTTTAGGGGATTTTATCATGGTTTATCGAACAATTATTCTGTTGATATTGGTCCGTTTTCATTGGAATATGGATTGTTCAGCGGAGAAAAAACCAAAATTTCAATTCGCAAAGATTTGGCTGTTGGATTGCCTACACAGGTTACCTTTACAACGGCTAAAGCCCAATTTGATCAAACTATTTACGACAAAGTTTCAATTTACTGGGCCTGTGGAAACGACATTTACATGTTGAACACAGAAATCCATGAAATAGAAAACCGATATGGTTTAAAATTGAATGGTACTGGACAAATTTATACGGCAGCGGCAGATTTTCATTTTAATACCACCCAAATGCGAATTTATCAAAATAATTGGGTTTTGGAAAAGTCGGCAACTGTTGAATTTTTGCCTGAAAAAACCAAAATTTCTAATTTCTATTTGTCTGATAATGAACATTATTTGGAAATAAAAGGCAATGTTTCTGAGTCTAAATTAGATACTTTGGAAATTGATTTTAGTAACATTACTCCAACTGTTTTAACGCCGTTTTTCCCCAAAGGGGCATTAGATAGTTTAGATTTTAAAGGGAATGGTGATGTGAAAATTTGTGCGGTATTGAAAAATCCAAAATTTTTGGGAGATGTTGGGGTTAATAAATTGAAATACAATGGGTTTTCTTACGGGGATTTGGATGTTGGATTAACCGAAACAGAAAAAATAGGACAACTTCAAATGCGAAGTATGTTTAGAACTGGTCCATTAAAAGGCTTGGCCATTAACGGAGGACTTCAGTTGATGCAAAACGATGAAATGGAGATGGATTTGTATGGAGAATTTCCGCGCAAAACGTCCCTCAAGATATTAGATCCATTTTTAAAAGGAATCCTTGATTTCAAAGACGGAACGGTGCGAGGTAATTTCCACTTGTTTGGAACAACAACAAAACCTAAGGCAGAAGGATTGTTGTCTGTAGAACAAGGAAAAGTGAAAGTTGATTATTTGGCTACTGAATATACGTTTGCTGGCAATATCAAGGTAACTGAAAAAGGGTTGTTTTCGGTGCGGCCGATAAAAGTTTTTGACGATTCCAAAAAGAGTTTCGCATGGATGAAGTTGGCATTTACCTACAAAGATTTCACTAACTTTTATTTGGATGTTCAGTTTGACAGTTTGAAAAATTTCAAAGTATTAAATACCACCGAAAAAGAGAATACGTTGTTTTATGGAACGGCTTGGGCAGATGGCAATTGCAGGATTTATGGACCTATTGATAAAATCAACATGGACATTAACTTAAAGCCGCGAAAAAACTCCGTTTTGTCGATTCAATATTTAACGGCAAACGAAAATAAAATTTACGGAAGCATTGTTTTTCGCAATCATTTGGGGAAAATTCAGAACAAGGCAGCCATTAAAAAGGAGGAAAGCAGCATAGGTAAAATCAACATGAATATTGATGCAACCCCAGAGGCTGAGGTTCAGTTTATTATTGATAAAAAATTGGGGGATATTATCCGAGGTCGTGGAAATGGACAGTTGAGAATGGTGTATGACACTGATGGCAAATTCTATCTTTTTGGAGCGTATAATGTGGAACAAGGGGAGTATTCATTTTCACTTCCGGGCATCAATTTACTCAAGAAAATTTCACTCGATAAAGGTGGAAAAATTGTTTGGGATGGCGATCCATTTAACGCAACTGTAGATTTAGTTGGAAGAATTGAGAAAAAGATATCGCCATCTACGCTCATGATTACATCTTCTAGCGCGTCAAATTCATACCCAGCAACCAAAATTATCAGTATTTTGAATTTGAAAGGAAATTTATTTAGTCCTCAAATTGGATTTGATATTCAAGCTCCTGAATTAGCCGCAACTTCGGGAACTGCGGCAACGGAAGTAAATTCAGTGATACAGAGAATAAGAACCGATAAAGATGAAACGATGCGTCAAGCAGTGGCATTGTTGTTGTTTGGTAACTTTATTCCACCATCTTTCTCGAGCAGTGGGGCTTCTGCTGCCAGCAATTTTAGTGGAACGGGATTTGCCGGAAATAGTGTTTCAACCATTGCTAGTTCAGTGGTGAATGATTTGTTTTCAAAATATGGTATTCCAACCCGAATTCAGGTAAATATTGATGATGTTCGAAGTTCTGCCGGTACAAGTAACACCAAATTGTTTGTGAATAGCGAATGGTTTTTATCGGATAGACTTAGATTGGATTTGAATTATGATCCAACGGTTGCAGTTTTAGTGAATAGCATGGCCGTTCCTATAAATTTTAATTTAGAGTATAAAACTTCTGATGAAAATTGGAGATTAAAAGCGTTCTCTAGAAGTAGTAACTTATTGTTGAGTAATGGATTGTCTAATGGTGTATCCGGTAATACACTGGGTGCAGGTATGTTATATCGTCGGGAATTTGAGACATTCAGACGAAATAAACCTAAGGTTAATCAGAAATAACGTATATTAAGGAAAGTCAAAAGTATCTTTGAAGAATGTCTGTCCGAATTCCTTTATATGAATCTTTCAAGATGAGTGCTTCGGCCATCTTGCAAAATAAATTAAGGAGTTTATTGTCGGTTTTGGGTATTACTATTGGTATTTTTTGTATCATTTCCGTTTATGCTTTGGTGCATTCCTTGGAAAAGAGTTTGAACAATCAGTTTTCGAAGTTTGGTTCGGACGTATTGTTTGTACAAAAATGGCCATGGGATGAATTTGGAAGCAATTATCCTTGGTGGCGTTATTTAAAGAGACCCATTACAAAGCCTGAAGAGGCCGATTTCATGGTCAGTAGAATATCTTCAGATAAGGTTAAGGCTGTTGCATACATTTACAACGTGCAAACCGATGTAAAATCTGAAAAACAAGCCCTAAAGAATATCGAAGTCAAATGCTTCAGTTATGAATACAATCAGATTCAATCTGTGAATATTGGTGAGGGACGATATTTCAGCATTGATGAAGCAAATTCTGGTGCTTCTGTGGCTATCATTGGTCATCAATTGGCAAGAGAGTTGTATCCTGGAATGTCGGCAATAGGGCAGCAAATTCGCATTGGTACAGGAGTTTGCAAGGTAGTAGGTGTTTGTAAAATGGAAGGTGAAAGTTTGATAAATAACAGTGCCGATAATGTTGTTTTTGTGAATGCCGCATGGGCAAAAGGGTATTTTCCATATCAGAAAAGTGAAGATGCACAAATCATGCTCAGGGCCGCAGATGGGGTGTCTTTAGATGATTTAAAGATAGAAATTTCAAGTATCATGAGGGCGTATCGAAGAATCAAACCAGGTGCCGATGATGATTTTGCGGTGAATAAAATGTCGATGATTACCGATGCCATTTCTGGTTTGTTTGATCAAATAAAAAAAATAGGCCTAATTATTGGGGCTTTTGCCATGTTGGTTGGGTGTTTTGGGGTGGCAAATATCATGTTTGTTTCAGTGAAGGAAAGAACCCAGGAAATAGGCATTCAAAAGGCCTTAGGAGCAAAAAAATGGTTCATACAGGTTCAATTTTTATTCGAAAGTATATGGCTGTGTTTGGCGGGAGGCATATTAGGAATGGCCCTGGTTTGGATTGTTCTAATGGCATTGAATGCTGCCGTATCTTCGTCGTTAGGTGCAGGAGCAAGTTTGTCTTTAGGCTCTGAAGATGCCCTTATTGGCATCGTAGCATCTGTTTTTGTAGGCATCGTTTCTGGCTTGATACCTGCTGTATCGGCCTCTAATATGGATCCGGTTATCGCGATCCGATCAAAATAAAAAATAACAAATGAAAAAAGTAATATTGGGAATCTTGGTGTTTTGTTCTGGAGGGATGTTGGAAGCGCAGCGCGATTCAACCAAAATAACAAAAAAGGACACCACAGCACAAAAAATTGAAGAAGTTGAAATTAAAGTGCAGGGAAATGTGATTGAAAATCAAGGTGATAAATTGGTTTATAATGCTGCGATGGATGTTACCAGTAGGGGTATGTCGGCTAGCGATATGATGTCAAAAGTGCCTATGGTGGAAATAGATATGGACGGAAATGTTTCCATGCGTGGCAATCGGAATGTGCGAGTTCTCATCAATGGTAGGCCTAGCGGTTTGCTTTCTGGTAATTTGGCCGATGCATTGAAATCTTTGTCTGCCGATGATATAGAAAAAATCGAAGTGATGACAAATCCTTCTGCAAAATATGATGCTGAGGGTTCTGGTGGTGTAATCAATATTGTCATGAAAAATGTGAAGTTGAAAGGGAATACTGGTAATATACGTGCTGGATTGGGAACCCGAAGTGCCAATTTAGGTGGAACATTATCGATCCAAAGGGGGAAAACAAACTTCACAACCATGTTGGGTGGACACATGTGGCGTACGTGGGGCGAAAGCACCACCAATCGCGAAAATCTTACGGCTGGTGTTTGGAACGAAATGAAACAATTGTCGGATTTTAACAATTGGGGCGGTGGACCCAAAATTACATTTAGTGTTGATCACGTATTTAACAAGAAAAATGCATTGAGTGTTTCTGCATCAATCAATACCAATTGGAGGAGTACAAAAAATAATTGGACAACCGAAATTGGCCAAAAAGATAGTGCGTTAAATTTTCTGTGGAACCAAGATGCGGACAGGTTTTCAACAGCTTTGGGGTATGATTTTAATATAGATTATCGCCGAAAGTTTGATAAGAAAGACAGAGAATTGGGCTGGTCGGCTCAGGTATCTAAAAATACTGACAATTCTGATTATGTGAGTTTAAGGTTGAATCAGCAAAATGTTGAATACAGGAATGAAAAAAGCTTAAATGTAGGCGAGAATTTAGAGATATCATCGCAGTTGGATTTTACTGAACCTATCAATTCGAAGATTACGATGGAAACCGGTGTAAAGGGAATTTTAAGATTGGTAAATTCTGATTATCATTTTGATACGTTGAACTATCCCTCAAAAAACTATATCACCATGGATTCAAGAAATAATGCTTTCAATTATTACCAAAATGTGGGGGCGTATTATTTGCAGTTTAATTACCTCGTGAACCAGAATTACAGTGTGAAATTCGGAGGTCGTTATGAATATACTTCGTTTGGAGGAGGTATGGATAAGCCATTAGATAGTAATTTTACGGGGAAACCATATTCCAATTTTATTCCATTTTTGAATATATCAAGAAAAATTGGAAAGGCCGGGTTTGTGAAATTTAATTTCACCCAGCGCATTCAACGTCCAAGTTTGTTTTACTTAAATCCTTACACCAATTTTAGTGATCCGTTGAATTTGACTACAGGAAATCCATATTTAGCACCTGAAATAAGCACCAATTATGAAGTTTCAGTTGGCAATTATGGTCAATTTGGAGGTTTCGGGGTTAATTTTTATCATAAACGTTTAAATAATGCAATTGAAACTTACAGGTTGGTTGATGCTAATAAGGTGTATCAAACCACTTACGGAAACATTGGTAAGAATATTACCAGTGGATTTGATTTGAATGTGAATTTAAAGGGGAAAAACTGGATGATTTCAGGAAATGGAGGATTGGGATTGGTACAAATAAGTAGTTTGTTGGATACAGGATTGATGGCCGGTTTGAAAACTGAGGGGTTGATGTATTCTGCTGGAATCAGGGGCTCATATAGTTTTGGGAAAAGTTGGATGATTGAATTGTTTTCGCGTTTCAATGCTCCATCATTTTCATTGCAGGGATATACCGCAAATTGGTTCTTTCACATGATAGGTTTGAAGAAAAGATTCAATAAAGACAAGGGAGGAATAGGCATTGGCGTTGATAATCCGTTGGCTTGGCAAGTGGACTATAAAACAGAGAACAAGGGACAAGGATTTACGTTTTATGAAGTTCGCAGAACGAATATGTGGGGTTTCAGAATCAATTTTGATTATTCTTTTGGATCAATTGAGAGTGAGAAAATTAAACCAGTTGAGCGCAAGTTGAAAAACGATGATTTGAAAGATGGGGAGAATCAAGGAGGTCAACAATAAAATTTTTAATTTAAACGATATCTTCATATCTTTGTTCAATGGATATTTCTGGAAAAGTGATACAAGTTTTACCAAAACAAACTGGTAATGGTAAAAATGGAACTTGGGAAAAGCAAGACTATGTGATTGAAATACAAGGAACTTACCCAAAGAAAGTGTGTTTTAATTTATGGGGAGCAAAAATTTCTCAATTTGATATCAAAGAAGGTGAGTTTATTAATATCGGTGTTGACATAGAAAGTCGTGAATACCAAGGTCGTTGGTACACCGATGTTCGTGCTTGGAAAGTGGAAAGACCTGGTGCAAATGGTGCTCCAATGGGTCAGCCTGCTTCTAGCCAAGCGCCTGTAAATGATCCGTTTGCTCCATCAGATGATGTTTCAGATCCGTTCGCAGCGAGTTCTGGAGAAGCTGATGATTTGCCATTTTAATTTGTCATGGTAACATCATCTTTTAAACAAAGGGGTGACGTATCATGATAAATTATCGTCTAAATATTTTAGAATAAAAAATGATTCAAACTATAAAAGTGAACAATACAAAAAAAAGACATGCGTTTCTAACGTTTGTCTTTTTTATTTTAGGGCTTAACCTTTTCGGTGCCACATATTATGTGAGTACTTCTGGTAGCAATTCCAATTCTGGTACTACCTCTGGTTCGCCATTTTTAACCATACAATACGCCATGAATACAGCTAGTTCTGGCGATGTGATTGTGATTGCGTCTGGTACTTATAATTTGGCTGTTACAACCTCAAAAAGTGTAACATTCGATATTGACGGTGCAAGTGTAATTATCAAATCACTGAGAATGAAAACGGCTGGTGCAAACATTACTTTGTCGGCAACAACCCTAAACGGGGAATTGTTTATTTCCGATTCACTGGATTTGTCTACAGGGCTTGTAAAAATTGCAGGATCAGCTACAGCCGATCTTAAATTATTGCCAGGTTGTAAATTGGTTGGTGGTAACAAAAATAGCTTTGTGGATGGTGGTTTTTGGATTGGCTCCACCAATAATACAGCTATGGTTTATCCAGTTGGTGCAGGTTCGGATTACCGACCAATTACGGTAAACTTCTCTAAGAGTGGAACATCTGTTGAATATTACTTTGCAAAAGTAATTGCAGGTTCACCTTCTTTTAGCGTGTCTTTGCCCGCAACCACACGAAATATTTCTTCAGTTCATCATCATTACCTCACTACTACTGCATCTAATGTTGTAGCAAGTAATTATGTGGTTAAATTTAGCTATGATTCTGTTTCAAATGATGATTATGTTTATGATGTTGCGAATTTACAGTTGTTAACTTCAACAGGTTCGGCTGCATGGACAATCAATAATACAGGTGGAGTAGGTAACCGATTGGGTACAATTACTTCAACTGCAATTACTAATTTAACAGGATATTATATACTAGGAAATAAATTGGGTTCTTCTTCTCCTGCTTATTTTGGGGGATTGAATACGTTGGGAAGCAATCAGGCTTTTGCTGGCTATAAAGTTGTTGGCGGTTGTGAAGGCGATACAGTTTTCTTTTATAGCACTTCTAAATCTATTGGCAGTTTAATTTCTACTTATACTTGGGATTTTGGAGATGGTTCACCTTTGAAATATGGTCAAAATGTATGGCATATATTTTCTAGAACTGTCCCAGCGCCTGCTAGTTACAATTACGTTGTTTCTTTGCAAGTTGAAAATGCAGTCAATATTAACACGGCTTACTCAAATGTGATTATTGGTAATATGCCGAGAGTTCCTTTGAATGCAAATATTTACACTCAAAGTGTAGATTTGTTGCCAAAAACTGTATTTGCGGTTTGTCAAGGTCAAACCACCAGAATAACAGATACTTACACACCTCCATCAGGTGAAGTAATTTCAAAAAAGGTATGGACATTAACCCCTACAACACCATCTTTTAGTCGTGGTAATACGTCTCCTTTTTTGGGATATAGGGATTCTTTGAGAATTCATTATAAATTTCCTACTGCAGGAACGTATAAAATCTACATAACCCGCGTAAACTCTTATGGTTGCACAGCAAAAGATTCTGTTGATTATATTTTACATGCGAAACCAATGGTTTCTATTGATGTTATTGACCAATGCTGGGATGTAAACAAGTCAATTGCCATCACAAATGGTACAATTGATCCTACCCCAGATAAAATGTTGAAATGGTCATGGGATTTAGGTGATGGAACCAAAGTAAATGGACAAGCAACTCCATTGTTGAATAAAACGGTGTTTCATAAATATGCTACTCCAGGAGGAAGATTAATTAAATTGGTGGTAACTTCCGATGCAGACTGTAAAGATTCTACAACCAAAGTGGTTAATTTATTCGCAAAACCTGTAGCTGATTTTAATGTAACCAAAACTTGTATTGGAGAGGTAACCAATTCTTTGAATAATTCCTTTGTAGCATCTCCTGAAGCAATTCAATATTACATTTGGACATACGGTGATGGTTCTCCTAAAGATTCGTCATTTCCAAATACCTCACATACCTATGCTAAGGTTGGTGTTTATAAGATGACGTTAGAGGTTCAATCAATGAACATGTGTATCGATACCCAGGCTGTTTGGTTTAGGGTTCATCCAAAACCAACACCTAAATATGCGGTGAAAGAAGCTTGTTTTGGTGACATAACTAAGTTTAGAAGATTGATCGATAAATATCCTCGTCAGGATAGTATGTTCTGGAATTGGTCGTTTGATGACACTATCAAAGGTACAGATACTGCAGAAGCTTTAACTTTTACAGCTCCTGGGGTGCATAAAGTATCATTAATTGGAACCTCTAAAGCAGGTTGTCAAGATTCTACTTCTGGAGTGTTCCAAGTATTTTATAAGCCTTCACCAACATTTGGTTTGGATGTACTAGCGGTACCGAATGATTCCATTCAATGTGAAAAGTGGAATAAATTCACCATGAACATGAATTACGGAATAGATCCCAATGACACCATTCAAGATACGAGATTCCACTGGGGTGATACGGTGGTACAAATGCCAATTGTAGACAATTATCATTCTTATGATACGTTTGGCGTGTATACTCAAAAATTGTATGTTTCAAATATCCATGGTTGTGCCGATAGTGTAACACATCAATATGTTGTGGTGCCTTCTCCAACTGCTGGTTTTGGCTATGACGGACTTTGTGTTCCTGATTCTGTTCAATTTACGGATACGTTTACAACTTCAGTGGCTGCAATTGTGAATCGTTACTGGGATTTTGGAAATGGTGCATTTGATTCCACCAAAACATCTACAAAAACATATTATTCGAATTCAGGTCCTTTTAACGCTTCTTTGATTGTAGAAACAACGAATGGTTGTTCTGATACAATGTTAAAAGCTGTAAATACATTAATTGACAAACCTTCAGTAAATTGGATTTTATCAGGAAGTATGCCTTTGTGTAAGGGTGATTCAGCAACATTTACAGTAACGGGTGGAGATTCAATTGTATGGTTGGCCGACAATGACAGTATTTGGTCTAAACCTTTCAGTAAAACTGGAAATTATAAATTTTTGGTTTATAACAAAGGAAATTGTCCTGTAATGGATAGTGTACAGGTTTATGCTTATCCACCGGCGAACATAAAAGCACACAGTGATACTGCCATTTTTAGAGGTCGGAGGGCTGAGGTATACGTGAGCAATGCATTGAAAGATTTTAAATGGTTCCCGGGTAAATATGTGGTTGATTCTACCGCAACATTTACCAAAACCGTTCAGTTGACAGATTCTATTACTTTATTTGTTTCAGCAACAGATTCTAATGGATGTACAGATGTGGATTCTATTCACATCAACGTAATTGAACCTCCATTGGTTAAAATTCCTAATTTAATAACACCTAACGGCGATAAATACAATGAATATTGGGATTTGATTGAAATTCCAGATGTTTTCTTATTTGACATTATTATTAGTGACCGTCAAGGTAAGAGGGTGTATGAATCGAACAATTATCAAAATGATTGGAATGGTAAAGATTCAGAAGGGAATATCTTGCCGAATGGTGTTTATTTCTACTACATGAAAAACAGACAAACTTCAGATGTGTACAGAGGATACATTCAAGTGATTCGATAAACTATGAAAAAAACGATTTTAATTTTAAGCTTGATTGCCAGTGCTGCAAAATTAACAGCACAAATGGGCGCTAGAATCGAGCAATTTTATATGGATCCATCTATTTCCATTCCGGCCGCAATTGGTACGGATGAAAAAGGAAGTGTTGCTTTGTATTATAACAAGATTTTTAGTGAAACACCTGGATCTCCTCAACATACTTTGTTGAATGTGTCGATGCCAGTGAAAAACAAAAATACAGCCTTTGGTTTGATGTATTTAAAAGAGAATATTGGCTTTTCGGAGGTTCATAATGCCTATGCTACTTATGCATATTCTTTGGGTCTAGGTAAAACTACCTTAAGTTTGGGTGTGAGCGGCGGTGTTTTGTCACAGAATTTTGATGCTACAAAGGCCGTTTACATTCATGAAAATGACCCGATTATTAATGCCATAATGTATAGCGCTCCAGTAATTAGAGCTGATCTTCGCGCCTCTATTTTTGCCAAGGCTGAAAGATGGTTTGCCGGTTTCTCCGCCTCTCGTTTGCCAAAACCTCATTTCGATTATACCTATTACAATTACAAAGCTGGTTACGATTTGCAAACTCAAGCAAGTTTTATGGCGGGTTATATTGGTGATTTGGGTAATGACATGTCTTTACGACCTTCTGTTAATTTCACAATGTACAACTGGGATTATACCTACTTTCAAGCAAATTTGAGCTTTTGGTACAAAGATCAAGCTTGGATCGGATTTGGTGAAAATAACCTTTGGCAATTTGGTGGTAATATCGGATTTAAACCTCAAGATGAAATCTCGGTTTCCTACTCTTATACAGTTCCTGATGGGCAACAACGTGGTTTGTTAGGACCAATCCACGAATTTAGAGCCACCATTGGATTTGGTGCCTTAGGCGGTGGAGTTGTTTCAGACGACAACGATAATTCACGCAAAAAATCATCTGATGAAGATGAAACAGAAGTGACAGAAGAGTCTAACACTCGCAAGAAAAAAGAAGTAACTGCTACTTCATTGAAGGATATGGAGGATTTTGGCTTAGGAAATGATACCACCGGTATCAAACTTCCAGCTATTGAAAAAGTGAAACCTGCACTTGGTTTCTACTTGGTTGCTGGTTTACACAGCAATGAAGATAAAGCAAATAGACAAATCAAAGAGCTCTACATGAAAGATGTAATTGCCTATAAATTCTTCGATCCGAAGTCAAAAAGCTACTATGTTTACATGAAATATTTCTTTACCGAAAAAGATGCAAACAAAGGACTGTTCTACTATGAATCTACAGTTCCAAATATGTGGGTGAAAGAATTGAAATAATTCTAAGCTAACTCATTCAATAAAAACATGCCGCAAATTGCGGCATGTTTTGTTTTTAAACCCTGTGCCATAAATCCGCTGATTAAACCAGTGAGTTTATCTCCGCTGCCACCTTTTGCCAATTTCGATGTTCCTGTTCCACAAACATAAATATCGCCATCGCTGCAAAACAATATAGAATATGTGTCTTTTGCCAAAATGTGAAGTTCATGTTTTCTCGAAAATTCTGATAAAAATTTCCACTTTTCATTCTCTGACTCAAAATTTCCAAACAATCGTTCCAATTCTTTTGGGTGAGGTGTTAGGATACTTTCTTTGGGTATTTTAGGCAATAAAGCTTTATTTTTTGACAAAATATTTAACGCATCAGCATCTATAACCAACTTGGGTAAATTTCTTTTTCCAAGAAGAAAACTTAAAAATGCCGTAGTGGCTGCTGTGCAATCTAAACCAGGTCCTATTCCTATAGATTGATATCCCCCAAAATCAAAGAAATCAGTGGTTTTGCCACTTAACTCCGCCGATTTAAACTGAATTTCAGGTATTGAACTCACATAAGGTAACGTTTCAGGGTGACTTAATATGCTCACATTCCCAGTGCCAATTTTATTGGCCATTTGACCCGATAAAACAATCGCACCATGCATGCCTTTATTTCCTCCAATCAATAGAACATGTCCTTTGCTGCCTTTATGATCGTGTTTTTTTATTGGGGGACATATATTGTCAATGAAATCTTGGCTTTGTGCTTTATTGAGATACCATCCCAATGGATTCACATTCTGTAGATTGAGCCCTATGTCGATCACTTCAATGTCTTGCAACAATGCCCGATTAAACAACGAAGGGGTGATTGAGCCCAAACAAAATGTTTTTGTGGCCATGATAAAATGTCCCTCAAAATGATCCCAACTGCCAATTCCCGTAGGGTTATCGATGCTGTAAATGGTTGATTCAGATTGATTTATTTTGATCACAATAAGTTCCAAAAGGCCATTCAATTTCTTATTCAATCCAGAGCCTAAAATGGCATCAATGATAATTTCATGAGAATGAATAATGAGGTCATCTGCCGTTTGAACAATGGAAATTGGCAAATTGCTATGTTCAAGGAGAGAAAACTGTAAGGTGTTTTCTGCTGAAACTTTTGCATGTTGAACACACGATATTTTCACCTTGTAACCATGAAAATGTAGGATTCGCGCCAGGCATAACCCATCAGCACCATTATTTCCAGAGCCACAAACAAAGTGAAGATGTTGGGTGCGGTCGATGTTTTTGATGAAATATTGTGCCAATTGGTAACAAGCACGTTCTAATAAATCTACCGAAGGGATTGGCTCGGATAAAATTGTATTCTTATCGGCAAAACGCTTGCTTTCAGAGCTGAAAATAGGAAAACCAATTGGACGTTTCATTCCTGCAAAGTAAATGCAAATTGAATTAAATTTGCACCCATTTGCAAGGCTTTTTCTCTGATTTCGGGTGGATCATTGTAAAGTTCAGGATCTTCCCATCCGTTCCCTAAATCACACTCGTAATCATAAAAACAAACCAATTTGCCTTCGTGAAATAATCCGTATCCAATGGGTGCTTTTCCGTCGTGTTCGTGAACTTTTGGAAGTCCATTGTTGAAATTAAATTGCTGATGGTAAACGGGATGATTGAATGGAACTGGTTTAAATTCCAATTCTGGGAAAACCTTTTTCATTTCCCTTCTGATATAAATATCAAGTCCGTAATTGTCGCAAATATGTAAAAAACCACCTGAAATTAAATATTGGCGTAAATTTTTAGCATCCGACTCACTGAAAATAACATTTCCATGTCCCGTAAGAAACACAAATGGGAAATTGAAAATTTGTTCGGAACCAACTTCTACAATTGCTTCATCTTCTTTGATATTGGTTTTGATGCGGAAATTGCAAAACTTTATTAGATTTTTTAACGCAGTTTTGCTGCTATACCAGTCACCACCTCCATTATATTTAACCCTAGCAATGGATAATTTTGGTGAATTCTGTCCCAAAAGAGGGTAGCTAAAAAACAAGGATAAGCCAAATATTAAGGTTTTCCAGTTTTTCATATGATTACAAATATAAACTCAACAAGAAAGCTGAACCAATCAAGATTCGGTAGTAACCGAAGAATGCAAATCCTTTGGATTTTACAATTTCGATGAAAAATTTCACCGCAATTGCAGCGGTTATAAAACTAATAACGTTTCCAATAGCAATATCATTGAGGTTGCTTGTGGTCAATTGATCCCAGTTTTTTAATACTTTGTAAGCCCCGGCCGCTGAAAGGGTAGGTATAGCCAAGAAGAATGAGAATTCAGTTGCTGCATTTTTGGAAAGTTTGCAACCTAAACCACCGGCAATGGTTGCCGCACTTCTGCTAGTTCCGGGAATCATGGCAATGGTTTGAACCAAACCAATGATGGCTGCATCTTTATAGCTTACATCATCTACTTCTTTGGTGCCTGGGATGAGAATTTTATCCATGAATATTAAAAATACACCAACGGAAATGAGCATAATTCCTACAATGACCGGAGTCTGTAAAATGGCTTCTAATAAATCATCAAATAAAAATCCAATGATTGCCGCAGGAATAAATCCTACTAGTAATTTTGAATAAAAGGGGAACCAATTTTTGGTAAAAAAGCGTTTCCAATACAAAACAACAACAGAAAATATTGCTCCAAATTGAATGGAAATCATGTAGGTATCGAGTTGATCACCGGAAAGTTTCAGCCATTCTTTGAACATCATGAGATGTCCTGTTGAACTAACAGGCAGATACTCTGTTAGTCCTTCAACAACAGCTAAAACGGCATTTTCAAGCCAAGTCATTTATTTCTTTTTGAAGAAAATGGCATAAATACCAAGTACAAATCCTCCAATTACAACGATTGGTGCAAGGGTGGTTCTTCGAAAATCGTAAATATTACCATCTTTTCCAGACATCAATACGAAACCGATAACAATAACAAGCACACTCACTGCGGTTAACGTATAATTTTCTTTACTGAAAATCATGCCTTCATTTTTCTCGTTAGATGTTTCGGTAGATTTATTTTTTAAAGTACTCATTAGTATAAATTTTCAATTTTGGTTCTTAAGAATTTCCTGGTGCTTACCCAACTGCAAATTGCAGCAAGCAGCACTCCAAATATAGCAATAGAAACTGAAATCAATAACAAATTTTGCAAATTGATGTGATTTGTGAATTCAATCATCATCACAGAGAAATCAGAACTTCCCAAAATGGTTGGTAATTGCCAAATTAACACGTACAATGAACCAAATGAAATTGGTATGGCAATCAACGCATATTTGATGAACGTGAAAATTATAGGTTTCACAATGAATGTATTTGTGGCGCCAACAAATTGCATGCTTTTGATGGTATGTCGGTTGGCAAAAATTCCCAATCTAACCGCACTTTGGATCAAAATAACAGAAACAATGATGAAAAGCAAGGCCAAAATAGCAAATATGATTTCTGTTTTTTGGATATTCTTGGATATGGTTTCCAGCCAAAATTTTTGAAAAACCACATCTTCAACTGCTGGATCTTTTTTTAACTCACGAACTACCTGCTCTTGGAATTTAGGGTTGGCAAACTCTGCTTTTGGATATACCTCTACACTCAATGGAAGCGTAATGGTTTCGGCATAATTCATGATTTCTGGGTCGTATCTATCGCCCATTTCTTTCATTCCTTGCTCCCGAGAAACAAATCTGGTTTTTTTTACCCAAGATTTTTGGTTGATTTTGTTCTGAAAATGAATCACATCTACTTCCGAAATACTGTCGTTGAAATAAATATCAATACTCGAATTTTCAATCACAAAATCACCCAACCCTTTGAATCCAATCACTGTTGTACCCAACAAACCCAGTATAAACATCACGGCCGCAAGGCTTAAAATGCTCGGTAGAGCACTGGGCTTCTTTCGTTTGGTTGACTTTTCTGCCATAAATTATTTGCGAAAATCACAAAAATGTGAAGAAAAGAAAAAGAAAGTTATCCTCATTGTGTAGATTTGAATACTCACAAGTATACCTACAGTTATGCAGTTTTTGTCGCAATTGGATTTAAGCAAAGTACTTTTTCTCGATATTGAAACAGTACCTGAACATTCAAATTTTGGATTGTTGGAGCCATCATGGCAGAAATTATGGGAGAAAAAAGCAAAATCTCTCACCAAAGACGATATTACACCGTCGGATTTGTACGATAGGGCAGCAATTTATGCTGAATTTGGCAAAATTGTGTGTATTGGTGTTGGCATTATCACTGGACATCCATCGCAGCCCAAACTCAGATTAAAGTCATTTTTTGGGGATGATGAAAAAAAAATATTGACCGATTTTGCTCAAATGTTAAACGGACATTTTGGAACAGACCGTCACCGATTATGTGCCCATAATGGCAAAGAATTTGACTTTCCTTATATTGCCAGAAGAATGCTTGTACATGGAATTAAAATCCCTTTTTTACTTGATAATGCAGGCAAAAAACCTTGGGAAATCAACAATCTCGATACCATGGAATTGTGGAAGTTTGGAGATTTTAAAAGCTTTGTCTCCCTGAATTTATTGGCACATTTGTTTGGTATTCCTACTCCCAAAGATGATATCGATGGAAGCATGGTTGCCGATGTGTATTACAGAGAAAAAGACATTCAAAGAATATCCACATATTGCAACAAAGATGTAATTACCTTAGTGCAAGTTTTATTGAAATTGATGAACAAAGAATTGATTCCAGCAGAAGATATTCAACTCCCAGAATAGTAGGGGCTTCGTTTTGGTGTACTTTTTTGTCTAATATGTATTATCTTTGTAATTGGCATGATGAGAAAATTACTATTTGCATTTTTTAGTATTTTGGGTTTCAACACTGTTTTTGGGGCTGAACCTACAATAGCACCAAGTAATTTAGCGGTTGGAAGCATTCAATGTAACAAGGCGTCTATTAGTTGGACAAATGGCAATGGTGGGTGGAGATTGATAGTGGTAAAAGAAGCTTCTGCCGTTTCTGTAAATCCTTCTGATGGAACCTCTTACACCGCTTTTGCAAATTTCATGGCTGGCGATGATTTAGGCTCTGGGAATTATGCTTGTTGGAACAACATCAACAACAATTTTACCTTAACAGGCTTGAAGCCAAACACCACATATTACGTTGCTGTATATGAACACGATGGTGCTGCAAGTCCAAATTATTTGACAAGTTCATACGCTACAACATCCTTCAAAACACAAAACTTAGTACTGGATTTCGATTTTAATTATACCGATAGTTGCGATAAAACAAATGTTGTAACTTTTACGAATAAATCAAGTGCAACATTTACAGGTATTTCCTATACCTGGTTGTTTCAAGATGCTACATCAGGAACAGGTACTAACGTTACCCATACCTACAACAAAGGCGGTAATTTCTTGGTGACACTAATTGCCTCTCCTGCATTAGGTTGCAACGATAACTTTACAGCTACAAAAGCTGTATTTATCATTCCAAGGCCGGTAAGTGTGCCAATTGAGAAAAACAACAAGTTGAGCCAATGTTTGATTGGAAATCAATTCAAGTTTGCTGATAATACAACCCTTGCAAATATCCCTAGATGCGCCTATACCAGAACCTGGTATTTTTCGCCATCTGATTCTGCTACCATTCCTTCTCCAACCAAAACGTTTGACAATGCGGGAGTGTATCAAATTCAATACAAAGCAGAAACATACTACGACAACGTGAGAACCGGTTGCACAGATACTGCTTCAATTTGGGTAAGGGTTATTCCTGATCCATCAAGTGGAATTTATATCAATGATTCAATCCAATGTTTCGCAACAAACTCTTTTGTATTTGATAACAAATATCCAGGATTGTCGAGTTTCTACTGGGATCTTGGCGATGGCACTACTTCGGTAAATAAATCAATTACGCACAAGTACACAGCTGCAGGAAACTATCCAATTATCCATGAAGCACAAAGTCCTGAGGGATGTAAAAGCCGCGACACAATCATGGTATATGTGAAAGGTAATAATAATTCTACATTTACCGGAATTCCTTCTTACGTGTGTGAAAATGGTGCACCAATTGTGTTAACTCCTGCGTTATCTGGAGGCGTATTTTCTGCTTCAACAGGTAGTTTTGTGGGCACAACTTACTATCCTGGAAAAGCTGGAATGCATTTCATTAAATACCTAATCAAAGACAGCTTTTGTCCGGATTCTTTAATTACCCCAATAAAAATTAATGCTTTGCCTAAATTTAGCCTCGGAAAAGATACCGTGGTTTGCGATGGTGCAACGGCTGATTTAATTGTTACTGCACCAGGAACTTTGTTATGGGAAGATGGAACATCGGTAAATCCAAGAACCATTACGGTTGCAGGCACATATTGGGCAGAAGTAGACAACGGAGGGTGTAAATGGAGAGATACAGTTTTCATTAAGGAGGGACTTACCCCTCAGGTAAGTTTACCGAATGATACATTAATTTGTAAAGGTTCATTGCTGCAATTGACGGCTTCTTGGCCTGGTGCAACCACAACTTGGAGCAACGGTACCGTAGGTACAACTATTTATGTTGCTAGTTCTGGTACCTATACCGTAACTGTTTCAAATGCCTGTGGAGTGGCCTCTGATCAGATTGTGGTTTCTTTAGCTGATGGATTTTGTGATGTATTTATTCCGGATGCTTTCACCCCTAATTTTGATGGCAGAAACGATACTTTTGAAATTATTGGTAGAGGAATAACGCCTACACTGTTGCATATCTACAACCGTTGGGGTGAAAAAGTTTTCGATAATTCAGAAGCCAATTCTTTCAAATGGCCGGGCTACTATTTAGGAGATCTTTGTCCTGAAGGTTTTTACACCTTTATTTATAGATACGAGCAAAAAGTAGGAGATAGGGTGAGAAGAAATACCATTAACGGCAATATTTTCTTGCTGCGTTGATAATGGGTAAAACCTGTCCATAATTTTTTTACGAATTCCGTTTTTTCATCACTACTTTTGCAGCAATGCAACAGAACAGTGTATCGCTATTAGATCAAGCCAAACAATTAGGCTTGTTGGAAGAAGAGTTTCACAAAATTTGCGAAATTCTAGGTCGTGAACCAAACTT
>CAZBMF010000029.1:0-26595 GCA_964492925.1 uncultured Rhizobium sp.
AAACAAAAAAGCCATCAATTATTCTCAAGAATGCGAATAATTGTTCACAATTGCGATATCAAGCACATGGCAGCGTGAACGTAAACACGGAACCTGCACCTTCCGTGCTCATTACATGGATGCTTTCGTTGTGGGCTTCAATGATGTGTTTGCAAATACTCAATCCTAGGCCACTGCCACCCGTTTCGCGGTTGCGGTGTTTGTCTACACGGTAGAACCGTTCAAAAACCCTTCCTAAGTGCTGAGAAGGGATGCCTATGCCATTGTCGGCAACTTCTATGATGATTTTCGAACCGGTGTTGCTCACCTTAATGTTCGTTGTCCCTCCAAAATTTCCGTATTTTATAGAGTTGTAACCTAGGTTTACCAATACCTGGCGTATTCTGATTTTATCGGCAAAGACAATATTGGATTCCGATTTGCTGTGGCAATTGATTTGGATATTTTTCTCTTTGGCCTGAATCTCCAATTCATCGATTACTTCATGAATGAGTTCAAGGATGTCGAAATCATGGGGTTCAATTTGTAAAAATCCGCTCTCGTATTTTGTGATGGTATCCAAATCGCTCACAATTTGTCCCAAACGATCGGCGTTTTTATACGCTTTTTTGAGGAAGACTTCCAAGGTTTCTTTGTCGATGTCGGGATCATCTAAAATGGTTTCAATGTACCCTTGAATCGAAAATAGTGGGGTTTTCAATTCGTGCGCCACATTTCCAATATAATCTCTGCGGTAGGTTTCGAGTTGTTCGAGCTTTTGCATTTCGGCTTTTCTAGATTTGAAAAGCTCTTTAAAGGCGTCTTCAATGTCTTTTGCCTTGCTGTTTTTGGCTTCAAAAGCTTCATTTTTTTCGATGTAAATCAAGCGTTCGAGGTTGTTGAGCACCCTTTTTTTGCGTCGAAACCACAAATAACTTGAAACAGCAATACCAATACCGGCCGATATCAAGAGCAAAATGATGATCCACCAAAACTGTTCGGGAGTGAAATGAATAACGTTCAAGATACACAAAAATAAGGAATTTAAGGGTCTTTTGCAAATGATGTCTTTGTTAAGAAATGCCAATTTTTGTGGCTTTTTGTGTATCTTCGCGCCACATTCTATGAGCGATTCAAATCTCTTCGATAAAATTATTTCACATGCCAAAGAATACGGTTTTGTATTCCCAAGCAGTGATATTTATGGCGGTTTAGCTGCTGTTTACGATTACGGACAAAATGGGGTAGAGCTGCGCAACAACTTGCGCCAGTATTGGTATTTATCCATGACACGCCTCAATCAAAATATTGTGGGATTGGATTCTTCCATTTTCATGCATCCTAAGGTATGGAAGGCCAGCGGCCACGTGGATGGATTCAATGATCCAATGATCGACAACAAAGACAGCAAAAAGCGTTACCGTGCCGATGTCCTCATAGAAGAACACCAAGAAAAAATCCGTCAAAAAATTGAAAAAGAGGTGGATAAAGCAGCCAAGCGTTTTGGAGAAAGTTTCGATGCTACCATGTACCGAAATACCAATCCAAGGGTGATGGAATACCAACAGAAAATTGATCAAATGGATGCTGTGTTGAAAGAAGGTTTGGAAACTGGCAATCTTGCAATGATTAAGCAATTGATTGAAGATGAAGGAATTGTTTGTCCTATCAGCGGATCTAAAAACTGGACGGATGTGCGTCAATTCAATTTGATGTATTCTACCCAGATGAATGCGTTAGACGGTGGCGACGATCAATTGTACCTTCGTCCGGAAACAGCACAGGGTATTTTTGTGAACTTTTTGAACGTTCAAAAAACGGGCAGAATGAAATTGCCATTTGGAATTGCTCAAACGGGAAAAGCATTCAGAAATGAAATTGTGGCCCGTCAATTCATCATGAGAATGAAGGAATTCGAACAAATGGAGATGCAGTTTTTCTGCAAACCTGGAACAGAATTACAGTGGTATGAATTTTGGAAAGAAGCCCGTTTGCGTTGGCACAAATCTTTGGGTACACCAGATGGAAAATACCGTTATCATGATCACGTGAAATTGGCGCATTACGCCAATGCAGCTGTTGACATTGAATTCGATTTCCCTTTTGGATTTAAAGAGGTTGAGGGAATTCACTCTCGTACCGATTTCGATTTGGGCAAACACGAAGAATTTAGCGGCAAGAAACTGCGTTATTTTGATCCAGAAACCAACGAAAGTTATGTGCCTTATGTGGTTGAAACCAGCATTGGTTTGGATAGGTTGTTCTTGTTAACCATGTGCCAAGCGTTCCACGAGGAAGAGGTAGATGGCGACACCAGAACCGTGTTGAAGTTGCATCCAGCCATTGCGCCGGTAAAATGTGCCATTTTGCCGTTGGTGAAGAAAGATGGATTGCCGGAATTGGCCGAGAAAATTTACAACGATTTGCGTTTCGATTTCAATGTGTATATCGAAGATAAAGATAGCATTGGTAAGCGTTACAGAAGGATGGATGCCATTGGAACTCCATTCTGCATTACCGTTGATCACGACAGTTTGGCCAATGGAGATGTAACCATTCGTCACCGCGATACCATGCAACAAACCCGCATTAAAATTGAAGAAATCGCTGATATTTTGGCGAAAGAAACCGGAATGAACCAATTATTAAAAACTTTGTCATGAAAAATTCTATAGAAAATATCTCTTTAGCAGGAGAAAAAGTATTGTTACGTGTGGATTTCAACGTTCCATTAAATGCGGAATTTCAAATCACCGACGATTCAAGAATGCGTGCAGCAATTCCTACCATTCAAAAGATTTTGGGGGACGGTGGCTCTGTAATTATCATGAGTCATTTGGGCCGACCAAAAGAAGGTCCAGAAGACAAATTTTCCCTCAAGCACATTGTGGCTCATTTGAGTCAATTGCTCAATACTGATGTAGATTTTGCAGACGATTGTATTGGTGATCAAGCGGTTGAAAAAGCGGCAGCTTTAAATCCAGGTCAGGTGTTGATGCTTGAGAATTTGCGTTTTTACAAAGAAGAAACCAAAGGCGACCGTGCTTTTACTGAGAAATTGGCCCGTTTGGGTTCATTTTACGTAAACGATGCTTTTGGAACTGCGCATAGAGCTCATGCTTCAACGGCTATTATTGCGGAATTTTTCCCTGGTAAAAAGGCATTTGGTTATGTAATGGCGAAAGAAGTTGCCAACGCAATCAAAGTGATGGCCAACCCTGAACGTCCGTTTACGGCCATTGTAGGTGGTGCGAAAGTTTCAGACAAAATTTTGATCGTTGAGAATTTATTGAACATTGCCAACAACATCATCATTGGTGGTGGAATGGCTTACACGTTTTTCAAGGCGCAAGGTGGGGTTATTGGAAACTCTTTGTGTGAAGATGAGCGTTTGGATACTTGTTTGGAGATTTTGCAAAAAGCAAAAGAAAAAGGTGTAAACATTTATTTGCCAATGGATTCTACCATTGCCGATAAGTTTGCGGCCGATGCAGCCACACAAAATTGCGCTAGCAATAAAATTCCTGACGGATGGATGGGATTGGACATTGGAGAAAAAGCTGCGGCAGATTTTAAAGATGTAGTGTTGAACAGCAAAACCATATTGTGGAACGGTCCAATGGGCGTATTTGAAATGGATGCGTTTTCAAATGGTACCAAAACCATTGCTGAAGCGGTAGCAGAAGCAACCAACAATGGTGCGTTTAGCTTAATTGGCGGTGGTGATAGCGCTGCGGCCGTTTATAAATTTGGTTTTGAAAACCAAGTGAGTTATGTAAGTACAGGTGGTGGTGCGTTGTTGGAATACTTTGAAGGAAAAGAACTTCCAGGTATTGCGGCAATTAACGCTTAACCAAACTCTCTTTTTCAGATGGGGTTAATTCCCCACAATTTTGATAAAAAGCTTTCATGATGGTCCACAGAGGTTCTGTGGACTTCGTGTTTTTAAGCAAAAAGGCTTTGTCTTCAGTGATGTGATTTTTCATGCCCAAAATACTAGGGGTGTTGCATTGAAAACTAAACCTCAGAAATCTAATTTCTACATTATTGGGGGATGCAGCAACGCTTTGATTGAGTTGGGAGTATGCAATTTTAGCGTATTTCACTTTGGTGGAAACCCAAGTGGCATTTTTTGCTTCAAATGCCTGCGATGTAGCGAAATAGGCTTTTGCAATGGGGTCAGTATTTTTGAAATTTTCGGTGAGGTTTCGTAGTTTAGAAACTTCATTTTCATTGGTGATGGCTTTCTGATATACTTCCCTGATTAAACTGTAATTTGGGGTATTGGTAAAAAGTGAAACAATTGAAATAATCCAAAGCATAAAAATTAAACAAAAAAGAGAGGGATTTGGTTTTGAAAATTTTCAAAAATTATAACCAACGTTTTCTTCTGAAGAAGTAAAGGGTACCCATTGATGAAACAATCATCAATCCAATAGCGAACAAGAAGCCATAGCGCCATTTGTATTCTTGGGTAAATTCGAAGTTCATGCCATAAATTGAGGCAATGAGGGTAGGAGGCATGAAAATTACACTGGCAACGGTGAAAATCTTGATGATTTTGTTCTGTTCAATGTTGATAAGACCCATGAAGGTATTTTGCAAATACTCCAAACGTTCAAAATTGAAACTGGTATGATCAATCAGTGAATTGATGTCTTTAATTACAATGCGCAAACGTTCGTAATCTTCGCCTTCAAATTCTTTGCTCTTGAGGATGGCTGAAAGTACGCGTTGTTTATCGACAGCATTTTGGCGCAATTCCATGGTTAATTCCTGCACACGGTTGATATCCAAAATGAGTTCCTCATCTGGATCTCTGTCGAAAGTCATTTCTTTAGAAAGTCCAGATACTTGTCGTGCCAAGTTCTCCAGGATATCGGCATCATTGTCAACTCCCATCTCGAGCAGGGTTGCCATAATTTGTTTGCCGCTGTGAAAGAATCTACCTGCACCTTTAATTTTCTTAACGCAGTCGGAGAAAGCGGTGAGATCAGAATCGCGATAAGTAAACAAAATTTCATCTTGAAGGATGAAAGAAACGGCATTTGAAATAAATTGGGTGCCGTCGGTGCTAAGTTGCAAGAAGTTGCTATTGGCAATAATTTCATCGTCGGTTTCAAAGTAACGCGATGAACTTTCAATTTCTAATTGTTCTTGTCGGGACTGAAATTTAAACTCGAAATGAGTTTCAATGTCTTTAATTTCTGCGGCCGTAGGATCTTGAAGGTCAATCCATACCAAGTCTTCCATTGTCTCTATTTGAGACAAGTTCTGCACTTTGTGCACGCGATTTTGTCGTTTGAAGTAAACGCGTAACATAATTCAGCTTATAACTCGGAGGTTCTACGTCCATGGATTTGGTGGTGCAAAGATAGGTTATTTTTGGTAGAAACTTTAAACGATTAGAAAGATTAGATGTATGGAATTGATTTATGTCGTTAATTTTCGAGCACAGCATAAAATTTGAAGCATTTTGCAATATTTTCAACCATAAAGTAAAATTTTACAATTCGAACTTTCACCATGATCAGTTTAATCAAAAAAAAAGATGCAGCTTTCGCTGCATCTATAATTCGTAACAATAATTTTATTAATGGGTTAAATAAGTATAGCCAGAGCAACAAAAAATAGAATTATTTCAATTACTCCTAAAACCATTCCGGCAATTGCCAAACCTTTTAATGCTTTGTTTAATCCAATTGCACCAAAAATGACTCCTAAAATGCCCATTAAAATCCCTAAGAAAAACAATCCAACAAATGAGCACGCGAGAGACGCAATTCCCCATGCTGCTGTGTCACCTCCACCACCTGAATTGGTTTTCTTCTTACTTGAAAATAAATTTGAAATTTTCCAGGTAGAAGGTTTTTTAATTGATATTTTGGTGTTTTCAGTTTCATTTTTAATTTGGTTTCTGTTGACTGATTTAACAGGATTCAATTTTTCAGCAATTTGAATATTACTATTTGTAATTGATTCTGCTTCAATATTTTCTGGTAAATCAGACACTGTTATTTCTACGTTAGATTTTGTATTGTTTTTAATTGTTGCAGATCCAGTTGATTTTTGAGCATTTTGAAAAGTAGTTGTTTTTTCAGTACCCCATCCACCACCAAATGCAGTGTATTTTGGTTGTGTGCTACAGCTCGCAACGAACAAAGATGTTGCTAAAATTCCAGTCAATAAGTAATTGATTTTTTTCATATTTTATAGTTTCACACAAAGCTATTGAACACCAAAATCCTTTTTAAGCAAGTAAATTGATAATATATATAGTTCAATGATTTTTTATCACTATTAGTGATAAATGGTTACATTTGTTTCAAATTCATGAAGCATGAGTACTTTTAGCAACATCAAAAAACATCGGGAATTAAAAAATTATACGCAAGAGTATATGGCCGATAGGTTGAATATTTCTCAAAATACATATTCGAAATTGGAAAATGGAGGAATAAAACTAACGGTAGATCGACTTAAACAGATATCTGAAATATTGGAAACTCCAATTGAAGAGTTGTTGAGTGTAGATACGAATGTCTATAACTTCAATAATAGCCATGTTGAGAAATTCTATGGTTATATTGAAACGCTTCAAGAAGACAATAAAGAACTAACAACAAACACAATGAATTTTCTTCAGTCACAAATTTTGCATTTACAAAAAGAAAACGAAAGATTGTTATCACTTTTGGATAAATTTTCCAAATAATAAGTAACTGCTGATAATTAGTCTTTATAAAAAAGTTTATAAAAGTTTATGAGGTTTATGAAAGTTTATAAACGTTTATGATGCTCAAAATACACATCCTAAACATTTATAAACTCCCTTAATATTTATAAACTTTTTAAATATTTATAATCCTGTTATTTACAACGAATAGGCGGTAATTAACTGAATTCCATCTACTTCAGGTGTAATTATTTCATCTAGGGTAATGATGGATTTGGGAAGGTTGTCTTTGATAGATAAAAGTGAGGCAAATTCTCTAATTCTGGTGGCTTCATCTATTAATGAATACGATACTTGGAAATATGCTGTATTGTTTCCCTTGTTAGCAACAAAATCAACTTCTTTATTTCTGATGCTACCGCAGTAAACATCATATTCATTCTGTTTCAGATTGAGATAAACCAAATTTTCTAATTGATATCCGTAACCGGTTAAGGTACTTGCGAATAGATAATTGTTATATGAAAGGTCATTTAAATAGTATTTGCTCGTTCCAGATATTATTTCTTTTCCTACCAAATGATAACGGTCGCAACGATGGATGATAAACGCATCTTCCAAATAGGAAATATATTGTGACACCGTTTGATAATTTGTATTTCGATTTTGACCTTTAAAATACTTTACCAAACTTTGTACGGATATCAAATTAGAAATATTATTGGCAATAAATTTAAAAATATCCCTCAATAAAATCACATCCCTAATTTGTTGTCGGCTTACAATATCCCTCAAAATAATAGTATCATATAGCGATTGCATGTAATTTCGTTTAGAATCCTCATCAGGTAGATTTATCAGTTCTGGCATCCCCCCGGATGAAATAAATTCTAAATAATTTTCTTTGTTCTGTTCTATGTTTTTCAATGCACAATATTCTGAAAATACATAGGGTAAAATTAAAAATTGAACGTATCTACCAGATAAATGCGTGGCCAATTCTCCTGAAAGTAGTTTTGAATTTGATCCAGTAATATATATCGATATTTTTCGGGTAAAATCTTGCGACAATGAATTTATAGCAAGTTCCCAACTGTCAATATTTTGAACCTCATCGATGAATACATGGTATCCATGTGTGTCCTCAACATTTTCAAATACAGCATTGATGAAATTCACGAGATCAATAGGACTTTGAATAAAGTTGTATTCTAAATATTCCATGTTGATGTACAAAGTGGCTTTTCGGTTTATTCCTTGGTCAATTAAATTTTTTATTAATTGTCGCAGAATATAACTTTTTCCAACCCTTCGTTGTCCTACCAACACCCGAACCAATTGACTATCTGAGTATTTTGAAATTCTTTGCAAATAATCTTCACGAATGAACCCGATGTTTAAATCCGAATTCCAAAAATTAAAGCGAGCAATATTTGCAATATTTTCAATCATAAAACAAAATTAATACATTTTTACAATATTTTCAATCATAAAATAAAATTTGACATATTTTGCAATATTTTCAATCGTAAAGTAAAATATGATGCATTTTGTGGTTGAAAGAAATTTATGGAAGTTTATAAAAGTTTATAAAAGTTGATGATACTCAAAATAAACATCCTAAACATTTATAAACCCTCATAAACCCTCAAATTCCCCACTAATCCTTCCTAATTTCCATCATCAACGTATTGGCACCAACCGTTACAATTTTCTTGGCGGTTTCGTTCGCCATGAAGGTGAAATTCACCAATTTGTCGGTTTCGCTGATGATTTGCACTGGGGCTGCTTTGAATTTGTTGTTGCTTAGTGGCACAAAAACGTAGTGAACATTGTCTACGCGAACCACGGATTCTGATGTGGTTTGGAACGACTTGCTTAAATGTCCCTCAAAATCAACATTCAAAAACATGCCCGAATAGATGTTGCTGTTTTGCTTGTTAAAATGACAATGCACCTCGGTAGAGCGGTTTTCGCCGATGTGTTTGTTGATTTGAATCACGGTAGCCTCATATTTTACTGATGGATTTTCATTTGAGTAGGCCACCACTTTTTTGCCCACCTGGAAATCTTGGATGTTCTTTTCGTATACCGTGATCACCAAATGCATGTCTGCGCTGTTTATCAATTCCGCCAAATCATCGCTGGCATTGAAATATTTGCCCATTTTGGCATTCACGCTCGACACAAATCCGTCGAAAGGTGCCACAATATTGATGGTTTTTTTGATGTTTTTGGCTGTCAATGCAGTTGGATTAATACCCAATAAGATCAACTTTTCAGACAAGGCATTCAATAAAATTTCCTTTGAATCTACCAATAATTTTGCTTCCTGAAGCGATTTTTCATTGGTTGATTGGTTTTCAAAGGCTATTTTTTGACGCTTTAATTCTTGCTCGGCAAAGGCCAATTCTGACTTTGTTTGCAAATATTCCTGCTGTATTTGGATGAATTGAACATCTTCCGCCACGGCCAAAACTTGTCCTTTTTTGAAAGTCAATCCGGGTAATAAAATGGTCGACTTTAAATACCCTCCAAGTGGGATGTGCAAAATGGCCAAATTTTGTGGAGGCACTTCTACCTTTCCTGTGGCTTTGTGTAAGGTGCTTCCTTCGCCAATTTTCAGGTCTTCCACCACGATATGCGCATTTTTGTAGGCTTCCACCGACAATTCGATTTCGTTCATGCTTTTTTCTGGAGCGGCCGCTTGTTTTTCGCCCTCTTGTTTCTGTGAACAAGATGCAATGGCCATTAGGCCTATCATTCCTATTAGGATATTGTGTTTATTTTTCATTGTATTGGTTGATGTTTAAGATGGATTTTTGGTATTGAAATTGAAGATCAAGTAACGACAATTGAACGTCGAGCGATTGTCCTTGCAATCGGCTCCATTCTATCAAATTGATTTCCCCATTTTTTAATTGTTTATCTGCAATGGTTTGATAATGTTTGATTTGAGAGATGTATTCCGGTTTTTTGCCGACGTAATTTTCCTGTATGTTTTTAAATTGATCAAACGCCGATTTGCGCTGATTTTGGTATTCCTCTTGTGCTTGTTCTATGCGTTTTTTTGCAATGTCGAACTCAATGGCAGCCATACCAATTTTTTGCTTTTGACCGGCAAATAGCAGTGGGAACGACATTGACAATTGTGCACTTTGGAAGCGGTTTCCCGTATTGAAAAAGCGCTCATTTCCATAAATGTTTTGATAGCCAGCGAAACTCTGATTGGTGTACCCAATTGTAAATTTTGGTAACCGTTTGAGTTTTTCCATTTCCCACTGATTTTGGAAAAATTTAGCCGTCAATTGCTGCTGAGTCACCATTAAATTGCCAGCAGGCTGGTAGTTTTTGAGGGACATTAACTGATCGTTGGAAAATGAATCAGAAAGTTCAAAATCTTGGTTCAAACGAAGCAACAATTTGAGGTTGGTTTTCGCCTGCACCAATTCGATTTTCACGACATCTTTTTGCAAGCTCACCTTGTTTTTTTGTAACTCAATGGCCCAAAGTTCGCTGCCACTGCTCAAACCAATTTTTACACGGTTTTGCGTTTTGGCAATTTCAATATCCAGCAGCTGAATGAGATTATTCAATATACGCATTTTTTCCCACAAATACAAATTGATCAAATACAACTCTTGCACCGAATATGTTAGCTGCTTGGTTGAAAGTTCAATCTGATTCTTTTGCATATCAACCAGTTGCTGTCCAATTTTGCGTTGTTTCAATTGAGCCAGAGGGTTGCCAATGTTTTGCTGAATGGCGTATTGATTGTCGGTGTAATAACTGTTGATTTGCCCACAATTGGCATTGAGTTGTGTTTCCCCTAAAATGCCGTATTGCTTCACTCCAAGATTTTGGTATTGTAACAATTGCTTTTCAATTTTGAGGGACAAATTGCGGCTTATACCTGAATCTACCGCTTGGTTCATCGATAGAGAACTTTGTGCCTGAATACTGCTTAAGCTCAAGCAAGCAACCATAATTGCAGTGATTGTCTTTTTTGTTCCAGTCCCACTTTTTTGTTTTTCAAAAACAATGTACAACAATGGCAAAATGAGTAATGTTAGTAAAGTTGCAACAAGAAGTCCGCCAATTACCACAGTTGCCAATGGTTTTTGAACTTCTGCTCCAGAACCGCTTGAAAGTGCCATCGGCAAGAAGCCCAATGAAGCAACCATAGCGGTAATTAATACGGGTCTCAATCGGGTTTTAGCACCATCTAAAACAATGTCGTGAATGGATTTCTCAGGGTGAGATTCTTTAAGTCGGTTAAATTCAGCAATCAACACAATGCCGTTCAATACTGCCACACCGAAGAGTGCAATAAATCCGATACCTGCACTGATGCTGAAGGGCATGTCCCTCAAAAACAACGCCATCAAACCACCCATTGCTGAAAGTGGAATTGCAGTGTAGATTAAAAGTCCTTGTTTTACAGAGTGGAATGCAAAAAAGAGCAGTGCAAAAATGAGGAGCAAGGCCACTGGAACAGCCAATGAAAGTCTAGATTTTGCTTGTTCCAAGTTTTCAAAAGATCCACCGTAGGTGATATAGTAACCAGGAGGCAATTTGATGTTCTTTTTTACGTCTTTTTGTAATTGATTTACAACGGTTTGAACATCTTTTCCAGTAATGTTGAATCCAACAATGATTCTACGCTTTGCATCTTCGCGTTGAATTTGATTTACCCCATCGAATGATTCAATTTTCGCCACCAAATTTAGTGGAATGCGTTTGTTGCCTCCAACTGGAACTAAAAGATTTTCAAGGGCTTCAATAGAATTTTTATCTTCATTGGCAATTCTCACCACCATGTCGAATCGTTTTTCCCCTTCAAAAACTTGCCCGGTAATTTCACCAGCGAAAGTCGCATTGATGATGCGGTTAATTTCATTGATATTCCCTTGGTATTGTGCCAAAAGGTCGCGGTTAAACTTCACCACCAACTGAGGCATCCCTTGAGTGGCTTCTACATAAATATCGGTAGCGCCATCGACTTTATGCGATAAGTTTCCCAATATTTCGGCGTATTTGGAAAGGGTGTCGAGGTCTTCACCGAAGATTTTACACACCACATCTTGCTTAGCACCGGTCATTAATTCATTAAATCGCATTTGAACAGGATATTGAAAACCGGTTGACAGTCCAGGCACAGCAGCCAATTTGGCTTGCATTTTTTCCGACAATTCATCGAATGTTTCGGCTGATGTCCATTCAGATTTATCCTTTAATATCACCATCATATCGGCGGCTTCAATGGGCATTGGATCCGTTGGAATTTCACCGCTACCAATTTTGGTCACTACTTTTTCAACCTCTGGAAATTCTTTTTTGAGAATGGCGGCCGCTTTTTGAGTGCTCTCTAGGGTTGTTCCGAGATTACTTCCAATCATCACACGGCTTTCTACCGCAAAGTCACCTTCCTCGAGGGTTGGAATAAATTCTCCTCCCAAAGTTGATCCCAACAAGATGGATATCACAAACATACCCAAGGTACTGCCGATGGCAATTTTACGGTGGTTGAAAATCCATTTGAGCGATTTCTCATAAAAGTTTTGCAATTTTCGAAACGTGCGTTCTGTTAAATTATCTTCTGAAGGATTGGTGTTTTTGAAGATCACCGAACTCATCATTGGAATGTAAGTCAACGATAAAATAAAGGCTCCAAGTAAGGCAAATGCCACGGTTTGTGCCATAGGTTTAAACATTTTACCTTCAATGCCTTCCAACGAGAAAATGGGTAAGTATACCACCAAAATAATAATTTGTCCAAATACTGCACTATTCATCATTTTGCCGGCACTTTCGCCCACCAATTGGTTGATTTTGTTAGGGTCGTGTTTGCGTTTCATGATTTGGTGAAGCACCGCTTCAACAATAATCACAGCACCATCAACAATTAGCCCGAAATCTAAGGCACCTAAGCTCATTAAATTTCCACTCACACCAAATAAATTCATCATGATGATGGCAAAAAGCATGGCCAAAGGAATGACTGATGCCACCAACAATCCCGCCCTGAAATTTCCAAGAATCAATACCAAAACAAAAATCACAATCAGTGCACCTTCTGTTAAATTCTTACTCACTGTTTTGATGGCGTTGTTCACCATTTTGGTTCTATCGAGGAAAGCTTCAATTTCTACACCTTCAGGTAAGGTTTGTTTGATACGTTCAATACGCTCCTTTACAGCGGTAATTACTTCACGGCTATTTTCTCCTTTAAGCATCATTACCACAGCACCAGCAACTTCCCCTTGGTCGTTGTAAGCCATTGCTCCATAGCGATTTGCATTTCCAATCGAAACTTCGGCAACATCACGGATATAAATTGGTTTTGCATGTGACGCAGCATTGAGACAAATGTTTTGAATGTCTTCAATTGAGCCAACCAAACCTTCGGTTCGTATAAAATGTACACGGTTGGATTTTTCAATGTAAGAGCCACCGGTATTTTGATTGTTTTGTTCCACGGCAGAAAGCACATCAGCGACGCTCAAATTGAGGGCTGTTAATTTTGAGGGATTTACGGCAATTTGGTATTGTTTTACCTTTCCTCCAAAACTACTCACATCTGCAACGCCTTTAACACCAAGTAGTTGTCGGCGTACAATCCAATCTTGAATGGTTCTTAATTCAGTTGCATCGTACATTGACTCAAACCCTTTTTTGGGTTTCACCACATATTGATAAATTTCACCTAAGCCAGTTGTTACTGGTGCTAAAAAGGGTGTTCCTAGTCCTGGGGGGATATTTTGCTGTGCTTGAATAAGTCGCTCTGCAACTTGTTGTCGTGCCCAGTAGATATCTACACCATCATCAAATACAATTGTCACCAAACTCAAACCAAAACGAGAAAAACTTCGAATTTCATGAAGTCCTGGTATATTGTTATTGGCTTGTTCAATGGGAAAGGTAATCAAACGTTCCACGTCTGGTGCTCCTAAAGAAGAAGAGGTTGTAATGATTTGTACTTGGTTATTGGTGATGTCGGGAACGGCATCAATGGGTAATTTGAATACTTCAATGAGCCCATAAATAATGAGGGCCATTGTGAAGATTCCCACAATTAATTTGTTCTTGATAGATGAATCTATGATCTTTTGTAACATTTTTTGTTTGTTTTACGTGCAGTACACGGTGAATAAAATTGTATGATTGAAAATGTCCCTCAAAAAAAATGAGCGAACAAAGAAATCCTTGTAAAGGATTTACTGGAAATTAATTAGCAAGATTTAGGAGGCTGCCAAACACCATTGGGTTCACCAACAGAGAGTGAATTGTAGGGCAATGGTGAAAATGTTTGAATGCATTTAACAGCTAGGGGCGATTGCTCCCATTTTTCGGTATTGATGTAATGAAAACCAATCATCAAAGGATGATTTTCATCTTTAAAAGGCAATTTTTTATGAAACTGATCTTTTTGATCGATGTTTTTAATATAGTGATCATCAATGAAATCCAAGAAAGAAATATTTGGTTCTTTCTCTTTGTGCTCAATAAAATGAGCCACCAGGGTAGGAAGTTTGATAATTTCGTGCAGCGGAGATTGAACGGATACATAAAGGAATAGCAACAAAACTGAAAAAATTCTGAATGCGCTATTTTTATGTTTGTTCATGGTTTTATAGTTTACCGAAAATACTTTTGAGTTTTAGCTCAAGTACCCCAAATAATGCTTCTCTAAAAATTTTGGTGCTCATTTTGGAAGTACCAGCGGTTCTATCGGTGAAAATAATGGGATGTTCTTGAATGGTAAATCCTTTTCTAGAGGCCCTAAATTTCATTTCAATTTGGAAAGCATAACCCCTGAATTTGATATCATCGATACCAATGGTTTCAAGCACTTTTCTTTTGTAACAAACGAATCCTGCGGTTGTATCGGCAATGTTCAATCCAGTTACGAACTGTACATATTTGCTGGCATAGTAGCTCATCAATACGCGTCCCATTGGCCAGTTTACCACGTTTACTACACCTCCTACGTAGCGAGATCCCACACAAACGTCGGCAGACGCTTCACATTTTTCAATCAATTTTGGTAATTGATCTACGGGATGTGAAAAGTCACAGTCCATTTCGCAAATGTATTCATAATGGCGTTCTAATGCCCAATGGAAACCAGCAATGTAAGCAGTGCCCAAGCCGTTTTTACCTGCTCTTTGAAGCAAATGTAATTGGTTTGTATAAGTGTTTTGTAATGTTTTTACAACTTCTGCAGTTCCATCTGGGGAATTGTCATCTACAATCAATAAATCGATTTTTTTCTCTAACGACATGACTCTGTGAATCATGGATTCGATATTTTCGATTTCATTATAGGTTGGAATGATGACTAAATAAGGATTCATTGTAGAATATGCACAAAATTAAGTTATTTTGTTGAAATTATAAATGTACCATGCAAACTAATCAAAATAAAGCCATTTTTCTTGATAGAGACGGAGTTATCAATCATGATCCCGGAGATTATACCAAGTCGGTTGCCGAATTTGAAATTCTTCCTGGGGTGTTGGATACCTTGAAAAAATGGTGGGATTTAGGATATAAATTGATTGTGATTACCAATCAGGGCGGTTTGGCGAAGGGACTTTACTCTGTGCACGAAGTGGAGGCGATGCATCAATATTTTCAAGGTCAATGTGTGATGCATGGTTTTGAAATTGAGGCGTTTTACTATTGTCCTCACCACGAAGCCCACACGGGTAAATGTTTGTGCAGAAAGCCCGGTAGTTTGCTCATAGAAAAAGCCATTCATAGATTTAACATTGATCCTAAATTGTCGTTTATGTTTGGTGATCGCGACAGAGACGTTACCTGTGCGGAGAATGCAGGGGTGAAGGGCATTAAAATTGATACCAACGCTAAAATACCCCAACCCCAAGAAATTTTATGAAAAAAGGAAGAATAGTTGGAATCGGTGGCATCATGTTTCGCTCAGACGATCCAGTAAAAACAAGAGAATGGTATCAAAATTATTTGGGATTACATTCTGAAAGTTATGGAGCCGTATTTAATTGGAGAAATTATGAAAATCCAGAAAAAGAAGGGACCACAGCTTGGTGTGTTATGCCCCATCATTCAGAATATTTTGGAGAGAATTTGAATCAACAATTCATGGTTAATTATATAGTAGAAAATCTTACTGAATTATTGTTTGATTTGGAAGAAAAAGGAATTTGTCAAGTAAAACCAAGAGAGAATTCAGAATTTGGAAACTTTGCTTGGATTCTGGACAACAATGGACAACAAATTGAATTATGGGAACCGGTAAGTGAATGAATATTCCTATCTAACTGAGAAATATAATAAAAAAGGAGCTTTGAAAAAAGCTCCTTTTTTTGCATTTATTGCAAAAAGTTTTTTATTTTTTAATTGCAGCGATTTCTTTTTCAAGTTCGTCTTCAGCACCAGGAGTGTAACCTTGGTGAGAATATACAATTTTACCTTCAGCGTCTACAATGAACGTCATTGGTGGGTTGTTCACATTCATGGCCCTTGCCAAATCTTGGTTTTCATCTAAAATGATTTCATAAGTCCAGCCTTCACCCAAAACTTTTGGTTTTACTTTTTTCACGTTACGAGAATCATCGATGGTAACCGCGATTAATTTCACGTTGTATTTTTCTTGCCACTCAGCGTATTTAGCGTCGATAGCTTGAAGTTCTTTGATACATGGAGCGCACCAAGTAGCCCAGAAAGAAATGATGTTGATTTTTCCTGGCTCAATGCTCTTTTTAAAATCAACGCTTTCGCCGTTGATGTTTTTCACTGTTATAGAAGGAACAGTTTCAGTTTGTGCTTGAAGTGCGAAAATGCCCCCAAAAACGAAACTTAAAATTGCGATACTTTGTTTGATTTTCATTGCCCCAAATTTAATACAAAGAATATGCCAAAAACAAAACCTTTTTGAAAATTTAGGAAACACTCAAAAACTCGGTTAATTTTGCAACATGGAAAAACCTCAATTGCCATCGGGAACCCGTGATTTTTCTCCGCAAATGATGTTGAGAAGGAAATACATTCTAAACATCATGGAATCTGTATTTAAGCTGCATGGATTCGGTGCAATTGAAACCCCATCCCTCGAAAATTTAAAAACACTTCAAGGTAAATACGGCGATGAAGGAGATCAACTGCTGTTCAAAGTGTTGAACTCCGGCGATTTTTTGGCCAAGGCCAACGAACAGCACCTCGCTGAAAAAAATTCCAAAGCCATTATCCCTCAAATCGCTGACCGAGGATTGCGTTACGACCTTACGGTTCCATTGGCGCGTTTTGTTGTGATGAACCGAGATAAAATTCAATTTCCGTTTAAGCGCTATCAAATGCAGCCAGTTTGGCGTGCCGATCGCCCTCAAAAAGGCAGGTACCGTGAATTTTGGCAGTGTGATATTGACGTAGTGGGTGCAAATTCTGTGGTTTCTGAAGCCGAATTGGTGGAAATGTACCAAGAAGTTTTTGAAAAGCTGGACCTTGGAATCATTGTTCGATTTAATCACAGAGGCATTTTAGATGCCTTTTTGCCAGTTTTAGGTTCTGCTGAAAATTGGGGACAATTTATGATCATCATCGATAAAGCCGATAAAATTGGTGAAGAAGGAGTTGTGAATGAATTGATAAACAAAGGTTTATCGCATGCTGTAGATGCTTGGAAATGGCTCTGCGAAGCGCAAAAATTGGATTCCTATGAGCAAAAAATAAATGCCCTAAAATCGTATCAACCCATTCAAAATGAAGCACTTGAAAAAGGACTTTCGGATTTGAATTTGTTCTTTGGAATACTTGGGAATACCAGCAATGTTTCGCTAGATTTAACCCTCGCAAGAGGTTTGAGCTATTATACAGGTTGTGTTTTTGAAGTGGCCGTAAACGACTCTCGTATGCCTAGCGATTTTAAAATCGGTAGCATTGGTGGTGGCGGTAGATACGACAATTTAACTGGCATTTTCGGATTGAAGGATGTTTCGGGTGTGGGTGTTTCGTTTGGTTTAGACCGAATTTACGACAATCTCGATGCCGCCAATTTGTTTCCTCAAACTTTGAATGATGCCCCAACCATGATTGTGTGTGCCATGGATGATGAATCCTTGATTTTTGCTTCGCAAATTTCTAGATTGGCACGTCAAAATAATATTTCAAATGAAGTTTATCCAGGCGCAGTGAAAATTAAAAAACAATTGGACTACGCCAATGCCAAAGGATTTAAATACGCCGCAATTATTGGCGAAACAGAGCGTGAAACGCAAACTATATCCCTCAAAAATCTATTTGAAGGAACTCAAAAAAATGTACATATCAACGATTTAATCAACGAACTCAACCATGAATGATTTTTATACATTGTCGCAAGCAATTGACTTATTGCAAAATAGGGTAGAACTGACTGAAAATGTGAGACAAAAGATGCAAAAAAGTGTCGATTTTTTGCAACGTTATATGGAACAAGCAAAGGCCCCTGTTTATGGTGTAAATACTGGTTTTGGATCATTGCAAAATGTGGTTGTGTCGAATGAACAATTGAGTCAACTTCAAGAAAATTTGTTGATTACACATGCCGCTGGAGTTGGAGAACCTCTTCCTAATGAGTTGGTAGCCAATATGATGTGGTTAAAGTTGTTGAACATGAGCAAAGGTCATTCAGCCGTTAGACCAATTATCTTCGAGCGATTGGCTTACATGTACAACCATGAGGTGTTTCCGGTGGTGACGTCTCAGGGATCATTGGGAGCCTCTGGCGACCTTGCTCCATTGTCGCAAATGGTCTTACCCCTTATTGGCAAAGGCAATGTAAGGGTAAATAACGAGGTTGTATCTTCGGCTTCATGGTTAAAATCGGTAGGATTGGAACCCATTGTGTTGGGTCCGAAGGAAGCCTTGGCTTTAATTAATGGTACCCAATTTATGTTGGCCCATGCAGTGAAAGCAACCAAAGAAATCACCGCTTTAAAGGCGAAATTGCCTTTGATAGCCTGCGCAAGTATCGATGCATTCGATTGCCGTTTGGAACCGTTTAGTGATCCAATTCATCAAATTCGTCCTCATAAAGGACAAATTGAGGTTGCAAGAGAAGTGAGAACAATCTTGGCCGATTCAAAAATTGCAGCGAAAATCAAGGTTCAAGTACAAGACCAATATAGTTTTAGGTGCATTCCTCAAGTGCATGGCGCATCGTATGATGCGTTTGACCATTGTTTTCAAGTTTGGGAAACAGAATTGAATGCAGTTACCGACAATCCAAACGTATTTGAAGAAGAAAACATGGTTGTTTCTGGGGGAAATTTTCACGGTCAACCTTTGGCTTTAACTTTGGACTATTGCGCCATGGCAGTGGCCGAATTGGCCAATATCAGCGAACGCCGAACGTATTTGTTGGTGAGTGGTCAACGCGGATTAAGTCCGTATTTGGCCGATGGTGCTGGTTTAGATAGTGGATACATGATTGCGCAGTACACTGCTGCATCCTTGGTGAGTCAGAACAAGCAATTATGTTCACCTGCGAGCGTAGATAGCATTGTAAGCAGCAATGGCCAGGAAGACCACGTGAGTATGGGTGCCAATGCGGCTACAAAATTGCTCAAGGTGATTGAAAATACGAAAAACGTTTTGGCGATAGAATGGTTGTGTGCTGTTGGTGGATTGAACCAGCGCACTGAAAAATCATCTGAGATGGTAGAAGAACTTAGAGGGGAATTCGCTAAAATGGGTCCATTGAACCATCAAGAAACGCCGATGCAAGAACTTATTGAAAGGGCGTATGTCTTTTTGTGGGGCAAAGGTTAATTAATTGAATATCAACCTTTCATAGCATCCAACATCACTTTCCAAATTTCGTCGAACCCTTGTTTGGTTTCAGAAGAACTGATGATGAACGGCGGAATTTCATCCCACGTTTCTAGAAGTGCGTCTTTGATGATGTTTGAATTTTTTTCTACTTCTGCCGGTTTTAACTTGTCGGCCTTGGTGCCTATGATCACCATCGGTATTTGATTCGCTCCGCAGTCGGCAATGAAATCTAAATCTATTTTTTGAGGGGGGATTCTCAAATCTAACAACACAAATAAACAGTATAAATTGGGACGTTCGCGGAGGTAGTAGGCAATCATTTTCCCGAAAGTTTGACGGCGATCTTTCGAAACCTTTGCATAGCCATATCCAGGCAAATCGCAAATTTGCAATTCATTGTTGATGTTGAACAAATTCAAGGTTTGGGTTTTGCCCGGGGTTGAACTGGTCTTTGCTAAACCATTTCGTTCTGTTAACATATTGATAAGCGATGATTTGCCAACGTTACTCCTGCCAATGAAAGCAAATTCAGGCTTCTCTCTGTGGGGCATGTCTACATTGCGCTCCCAACTTCCAACATATTCTGCAGTTTTGATTTTCATATTTGATGGTTCATTTGTTTCAGGTCGACGATGAATCTCTTATATTTGCACTTTAATTTTCATTGTGGGCACAACTGTAAAACCAAATCCGTCGTCTGAGGCTTCAAAAAAACAACAAGTTGAGGAAATGTTTGATAATATTTCTGCACGTTATGACTTTTTGAACCACTTTTTATCTTTGGGAATCGATTATTCTTGGAGAAAAAAAGTACGCAAAATTATAGAAAAAATTCAAGCGAAAAAGATTTTGGATGTTGCAACTGGAACCGCAGATCTTGCTATTGAAATTTCGAAAATCAAAGATTGTCAGATTGTTGGGGTGGATATAAGTCGTGGAATGCTCGACATTGGAGATGTGAAACTCGAGAAATTGAACCTCACGAATCGCATTGTTTTGCAACAAGCAGACTCTGAAAATTTGCCTTTTGAAAACGAAAGTTTTGATGCTGTGACCGTGAGTTTTGGTGTGCGTAACTTTGAAAATTTGGACAAAGGATTGGCGGATATGTGTCGCGTTTTGAAACAAAATGGAAGTCTTATTGTACTTGAATTTTCAAAACCAACCAACCCAATTTTTAGTCGTTTGTATTGGTTTTACTTCAAATTTATCTTACCACCATTGGGTCGTTTGTTTAGCAAAGATGCAACGGCTTATACCTATTTGCCTCAAAGTGTGGCCGCTTTTCCTGAAGGAGAAGAATTTTGCACCCGTGCAAAATCTGCTGGATTTTCAAACGTTACCTATAAACCACTTACTTTTGGAGTTTGTACCTTGTACCATTGCGTAAAATAATTGTCATATTGATATTGATGTGTTTCACTGTTGGCTTAAAAGCCAATGAGGTGGATACGTCGTATCATTTTGATTATAAGCTTACTCCGAAAGATCCGTTGCGAATTTATCGAAAACATTTCTTCTGGGGAATTGCATTTTCCGCAACTCAAGCCAAAATGAAAATGCAATTAGATCCTGTTTTTTGGCAAAGAAATGACTCTTTGTTAAACATCCTGCCCCAAGATCAAATGGGTGGCGGTTTCGGAGGAAGTGTGGCATTGAGAATCGGCAGACACTGGGAAATGAAAATGCTCACTATGTTGCAGTTACATTCAAGAAATGTAAACTACCAATGGGTGAACAAACCTGGTCCAACCATAAAAATTGAATCCATTTGTTTTGATATTCCTTTAACCATGAAGTATCGCTCCGACATGCCAAACAACACAGGTTTCTTTGTGTTGGGAGGTGTTCGTTGGTCGCATGATTTCCAAAGTAATGAAGATTTGGTAATTGGAAATTCTAAACCTTTAATTGCGCTGAAAAAAGACACCTATTATTATGAATTTGGTGGAGGTTTTGAATTTAGAATGGATTATGTAGATTTATCTATCGAATTTAAAATGTCGAACGGAATTAACAATGCGTTAGTCCGTGTTCCTGATAGTTATTACTCAGGTTCATTGAGCAGCATATTGCCTCGACTTTTTAGTATCACCTTAATGGCTCAGAATTGAATTTTACCATACAACATAGAGATCCTTATACCAAGGCTAGGGCAGGTATGATTGAAACCGATCACGGTGTAATTGAAACTCCCATTTTTATGCCCGTTGGTACTGCTGCAACGGTTAAAGGTTTGCACAAAAACTTCCTAGAAGACGATATTAATGCAGATATCATCTTGGGAAATACCTACCATTTATACCTTCGTCCAGGCTTAGAAATCATGGAAAAAGCGGGTGGTATACACGGATTTTCAAATTGGAAACGCCCTATTTTAACTGATTCTGGGGGATATCAGGTGTACTCACTTTCTGGTACCCGAAAACTCAAAGAAGAAGGCGCCACATTTCAAAGTCATATCGATGGCTCACGACACTTGTTCAGTCCTGAATATGTGATGGACATTCAGCGTACTTTGGGCGCCGATATCATCATGGCTTTTGATGAATGCACACCTTATCCCTGCGATAAAAAATATGCTGAAAAGAGCATGCACATGACCCACCGTTGGCTGGATCGTTGCATGAAACGTTTCCATGAAACGGAACCAAAATATGGACATCATCAGGAGTTGTTTCCAATTGTTCAAGGTAGTGTTTACCCAGATCTTAGAAAACAAAGTGCAGAATATGTCATCAAACATGAAGCTGGTGGCTATGCCATTGGAGGATTGAGTGTTGGCGAACCGCATGAAGACATGTATGCGATGACAGAATTAGTGTGCGACATTCTACCAACTGAAAAACCACGCTATTTGATGGGTGTAGGAACGCCTGAAAACATTTTGGAATCAATTGCCCTAGGGGTGGATATGTTTGATTGTGTAATGCCTACCAGAAATGGTAGAAATGGCATGATTTTTACCCGCAACGGAATAATTAACATTCGCAATAAAAAATGGGCCGATTGCTTCGAACCCGTTGATTCTTGGCTTACCCCTGAATATTCATTGGCTTACCTCCGACATTTATTCGTTGCTGGAGAAATGCTGGGCCCTATTATTGCTAGTTTACAAAACTTGAGGTTTTATCTGTGGCTGGTGCGTCAAGCAAGAATCCAAATTAAAAACAACGAATTTCATATTTGGAAAGATTCGGTTTTGAAAACCATCAATAGAAAGTTATAATGAAGTTATTCAAAGAGTTGGACTTGTATATCGCGAAAAAGTTTATCAAAACTTTTTTCGTTACAATTTTGCTCTTTATCATCATCATCATCATCTTTGATATTGCCGAAAAACTCGATGATTTTTTGCAAAAGCATGCGCCTGTAAGTGAAATATTTTCAGTGTATTATGTGAGTTTTATTCCCACCTTGCTCAATACATTTAGTCCCATTTTTATCTTTATATCGGTACTTTATTTTACCTCGCGATTGGCATCTAGAACTGAGATTATTTCAATGTTGGCCGGTGGACTGTCCCTCAAAAGAATTCTCGTTCCATACTTGGCTGTAGGCGCGTTATTTGCTTTTGGGAGTTACATGCTCAATGCTTGGATCATACCCATTTCAGATAAAAAGAGGGTAAAGTTTGAAAATACGTATTTGAGGGACTATTGGTCGGAATCTAGATCGGCCATTTACCGACAAATCAAGCCAGGCGTGGTGATGTACATGGAGTATTTTAGCAACCATGATAGCTCTGGAATCGGGGTTACGCTTGAGCAATACAAGGGACATGAACTGTCGAGTGTACTCTTTGGGCGATTTATTCGTTGGGAACCTGCGGTAAAAAAATGGAGGCTAGAAATTGTTACGCAGCGTGAATTTTTACCTAACGGAAATCAAAAAATCAATACATTGCCGTATTTAGATACATTAATTGGATTTAATCCGGCCAATTTTTTCTTTAGGGTGGAGGATGTTCAATCGTTGAATCAAAATGAATTGGCGTCGTTTATTCAGAAGGAAAAACTTAGAGGTTCTCCCAATGTTCAAGCTTTGGAAACAGAAAAATATCGGAGAATTGCCTCTCCATTTAGTACCTTTATTTTGATTGTGATTGCGGTGTCTGTGGCTGGTAGGAAATCTAGGGGCGGATTGGGAATCGCTTTGGGCGTGGGAATTTTTGTGATTTTGTTTTTCTTGTTTTTCAGCAAATATTTTATCAGTTTGGGGAATACAAATGTTTTGCCTCCGCAGTTGGCGGTTTGGCTTCCCAATTTACTTTTTGTGCCTGTAGCGTATGTATTCTACAGATTTGCACAAAAGTAAAAAAATGCGTATATTAGTAGAAATGAAGAAATTGGTTTTGTTGTGGCTGTCTGTGATGGCCTTAACTTTAAATGCTCAATCCAAACCTCAAAAGAAGTCGGTGAAAATTAAGTACCCCGAAACCAAAGAGTTTAAAATCGATTCGGTGGTGTTGAGGCGTTTTTACCCAGGTGTCATGGGTGCGCCAATTGTGTACAAAGTTGATTTCTTTTGCAAAGCAAAACGGAATTTAGGATCAAAAGTTCAGAAAGATTTTTTAAAACCCGATTCTATTTGGATGGACGGAAAACGCGCCAAAGCCAATTTGGTGTTGGAGAAAAATGCGAACCCGTTGGCAAAAGGCCGAGAGTTTCAAATTTTTGCAGAATTAATATATCCAACACAAAATGCTGAAATGCAACACTTTGAAGTGGAGCCTCCAGAAGAGATTATCCCTCCGAAAAAATATAAAGGAAGAATGTTGCTTCGTTACAGAATTTCGGGCAAAACGTATTTTGTGGATGTCCCTCAGATTCAGTACGGTGCCACAATTTACGCACCCTAATTACTCAACTTCCAATACCAACCCTTTGAGGTAATGTCCTTCCGGGTGGAATATGTTCACCGGGTGATCTGGACCTTGCCCAAGACGGTGTAAAATCCTACAGTTTCTTCCTACCTCAATAGCGGCAGCCGTAACAGTATTGGCAAAGAGTTTTTCATCAATTACTTGGCTACAAGAAAAGGTAAATAACAAACCACCTGGTTTTACTTTGTCTAATCCTAACATATTCAATCTTTTGTAACCCATCGTTGCCGCATGTTTTTTGGTTAAACTTTTTGCAAAGGCAGGCGGATCCAACACTACGATGTCGTAGGTTTCTTCAATGTCCTTGAGGTATTTCATTACATCGGCTTGAATGGCTTGGTGGTTTTCTGAAAGTCCATTCAGTGCCACATTTTCAGTTGATAGATCTACGGCAATTTGAGAAATATCAACGGATTTAACCAAGTTGGCACCACCCATCAGAGCCGCAACACTGAATCCCCCGGAATAAGAAAAGGTATTTAAAACCGACTTGTTTTGAGAATAGTGTTTTAACAGAGCTCTGTTTTCGCGCTGATCGAGAAAAAAGCCCGTTTTTTGACCTGTTACCCAGTTGACTTTAAATTTCATGTGGTTTTCTGTGGCCACCGTTTCCTGTTGGTTGCCAAGCAAAAATTCATCTTCAATGGCTTCATCGTGCATCGCTGCACGACTTTTGCTATAAATATGTTCAATTTCTTTCCCGAATACCGTTTGAATGGCCTCACTAATTTGATCCAAACTCAAATACATTCCATCTGTATGTGCTTGAATAACAGCGGTATTTGCGTAAATGTCTACAATTAATCCTGGCAACAAATCACCTTCTCCATGCACCAATCTGTAGGCATTTGTGGGATGTTGAAGTCCTAGATTGAGTTTCTCGCGTAAATTTTTACAATTCTGTATGCGTTTGTTCCAAAATTCTTGATCTATATCTTGTTCGGTAAACGAGAGCACCCGAATGGTGATGCTTCCGTCACCAACGTGTCCGCAAGCAAGCCACTGATCATTGGCATAGTAAACTTGCACAATATCGCCAGATGAACATGCGTCCATTTTATGGATGGCGCCACTAAAGATCCAAGGATGTTTACGGCTGATGGCAATTTCTTTGCCTTTTTTAAGGATGGCTTTTTTCACAATTAAGGTGCAAAGTTCAAGGAAAAGTTAGACATTTGAAAAATGTCGTTAAAACTATTCGAAATAATTCGTGAAATTGAATCAATTGCACCAGTTTCACTACAAGAATCGTATGATAATAGCGGTTTGTTGGTGGGAAACAAAGATTCGGATATTGCGTTGGCCCTAATTTGTTTGGATTGCACGGAAGCCATTGTTGATGAAGCAATTACAAAGAATTGCAATTTAATTATTGCACATCATCCTTTGATTTTTGGGGGATTAAAACGTTTGGTTGGACAAAATGATGTTCAAAGGGCGGTGGTGAAGGCCATTCAACACAATATTGCCATTTATGCTTGTCACACGAATCTAGATAATGTTCTAAATCAAGGAGTTAACGGTAAAATTGCTGAAAAGTTAGGGTTGAAAAAAACGCAAGTTTTATTGCCTAAAGACAATATACTAAATAAATTAGAGGTATTTGTGCCAATAGAGTCAGCGGAAAAAGTAAAAAATGCCATTTTTGAGGCGGGTGCTGGAGAAATTGGAAATTACAGTGAATGCGCTTTTTCTTATGAGGGACAAGGGAGTTTCAGGCCAAATGAAGGGGCCAACCCAACAATTGGGGTTGTGGGTAAAAGGGAAGTGGTAAATGAAATGAAAATTGAAGTGGTATTCCCGAAATGGTTGATGGGGAAGGTGCTTGAAGCGATGTTTTCCGCACATCCTTATGAAGAAGTGGCTTATCAAATATTGTCTACTGAGAATACCATCAAACATTTTGGCAGCGGGGTAGTGGGAACTTTGGATGAACCAATGGAAGAAACCCAATTTTTGAAATATTTAAAAGAGAGAATGGAGTTGGACGTTTTCAAACACACCGCTTTTATTGGGAGAAAAATTCAAACCGTGGCGGTTTGCGGGGGTGCTGGATCATTTCTCATTGGAACGGCAAAAGCCCAAAAAGCGGATGTTTACATTACGTCGGATGTAAAATATCACGAGTTTTTTGACGCCGAAAATCAATTAATCTTGTGTGATATTGGACATTTTGAAAGCGAAAAATATACGATTGAATTGATTATGGAGATTTTATCAAAAAAATTCCCTAATTTTGCAACCATTTTTGCACAAACTAATA
>CAZBMF010000030.1:0-25662 GCA_964492925.1 uncultured Rhizobium sp.
TGTTGGAAGAAGAGTTTCACAAAATTTGCGAAATTCTAGGTCGTGAACCAAACTTTACAGAGTTATCTATTTATTCAGTAATGTGGAGCGAACATTGCAGTTATAAAAACTCTATTGTTTGGTTAAAAACTTTGCCCAAAAGTGGTACTAAAATGTTGGCTGAAGCCGGAGAAGAAAACGCCGGGTTGGTTGACATTGGAGATGGATTGGCATGTTGTTTTAAGATTGAAAGTCATAACCACCCATCGGCAATTGAACCTTATCAAGGTGCTGCTACTGGTGTAGGTGGAATTAATAGAGATATTTTCTCGATGGGAGCAAGACCAATTGCTCAGTTGAATTCATTGCGCTTTGGAAACATTGATACCGATCGTACCAAATGGTTGGTGAAAGGTGTTGTAAAAGGAATTGGTGATTATGGCAATGCGTTCGGTATCCCTACCGTTGGTGGTGAAGTGTACTTTGATGATTGCTATGAACAAAACAACCTTGTGAATGCAATGAGTGTTGGAATTGTGGAAGTAGGAAAGAGTATTTCTGCTGGTGCAGGTCCTGCTGGAAATCCTGTTTATATCTTCGGTTCTGCAACTGGTAAAGACGGAATTCATGGTGCTGCCTTTGCTTCAAAAGATATGAGTGACGACAGTATCAACGATTTGCCTTCTGTGCAAGTAGGTGATCCTTTCTGGGAAAAACTTATCCTTGAAGCGTCAATGGAAATTATCCAAACAAATGCAGTTGTTGGTATGCAAGATATGGGTGCAGCTGGTATCACTTGTAGCACAAGTGAAATGAGTGCCAAAACAGATGTGGGAATGGATATCCATCTAGATAAAGTGCCTATGCGTCAAGCTGGAATGAAGGGATGGGAACTCCTTTTATCAGAAAGCCAAGAACGTATGTTGGTGATTGTTGAAAAGGGAAGAGAAAAAGAAATGGAAGCCATTTTTGAAAAGTGGGATTTAACCTACGCTCAAATTGGTATGGTTACAGATACCAAACACGTTCGTTATTTCATGAATGGTGTGTTAGAAGCAGATATTCCAGCTGAATCTTTGGTTTTAGGTGGTGGTGCTCCTGTGTATAAAAGAACTTGGAAAACCCCTACTTACTTTGAAGAAATTGAAAAATTTGACATCAGTCAAATCAATGATATTTCTATTGAAGAAGCAAAAGAAGTGGCCCTTAAATTGGCTGCAGAACCGAATATTGCAAGTAAGAAATGGATTTATCAGCAATACGATAGCATGGTTGGTACCGTGAATCAATCTACAAACTTGCCTTCTGATGCTTCCGTAGTTAAAATCAAAGGAACCAATAAAAGCTTGGCCCTCACTGTAGATTGTAACAGTCGTTTTGTTCATGCAAATCCAAATATTGGTACGCAAATAGCCGTGGCAGAAGCAGCAAGAAACATCCGTTGTACTGGTGGTGTTCCAACCGCTATTACAAACTGTTTGAATTTTGGTAATCCTTACAATGAAGAGGTTTATTTTCAATTCAAATCAGCAATTGAAGGGATGGGAGAAGCTTGTCGTAAATTCGATACTCCAGTTACCGGTGGAAACGTGAGTTTTTACAACCAAAGTACCTCTGGTCAAGCCGTTTTCCCAACACCTACAATTGGTATGGTGGGTATCATTGAAAAACCTGAACATAGAATGAGCTTGAACTTCAAAAATGAAGGAGATGCTATTTTATTGGTTGGTGCTGCAAAGAACGACATTGGATCTTCTCAATATTTAGCAAAATTGAAAGGTGTGGCCTTGTCAAATTGTCCTCACTTTGATCTTGATACCGAGTTTAATCTTCATCTTTTCCTTGAGAAATTGTCGCACAATCAAATGGCAGCAAGCGTTCATGATATTAGTGAAGGTGGATTGTTTGTTGCGTGTTTAGAAAGTGCCATTCAAGGCAATTTGGGATTTGATATTTGTACCGATCAGAATTTCCGTAATGACGCTTGGTTGTTCGGAGAGTCTCAATCGCGTGTTGTAGTTTCTGTCCCTCAAAATCAAATAGATTCAATAAAATCGTTGGCTTCGGAATTCGGTTTGCCAGTAACCCATATTGGAACTGTTACTTCAGGTGAAATTGGCATCAATGGTCAGTCATTTGTAAATGTGGCAAAAATTGCCGATATTTATGAAAATGCAATCGGCCATAAAATGAATGCATAATGTTGGCTCCTGTCAGTTTTTGGGAACAAAAATGGGCGGATAAAGCCGATATCGTTGTTGTTGGTGCCGGCTTGGTGGGTTTACAATCTGCAATCAAGTTAAAAACCAAGTTTCAACACCGAAAAGTTTGGATTGTTGAAGCCGCCACAATGGGTTCTCCTGCGAGCCTCAGAAATGCGGGTTTCGCTTGTTTTGGTAGCTTAGGCGAAATTCTTGATGATGCCAAATCTATTGGGCTAAACGACGCATTGTCGCTTTATGAAAATCGATACAAAGGGTTTTTGCAACTCAAAAACACTTATGGCGAAACCAAAATTGGCTATGAAAATTCTGGTGGATATGAAATTTTCAAAAAGGATGAAAGTCCAATTTTTGAATCCCTCGTTTCTGAATTGGATACGATCAACCAACAACTTCATCAAATTCATGGTCAAACCGCTTTTCAATTGAAAAGTGCTGCTCCATTGGGAATGAATATTTTGGATAAAACCATTTTTTCACCACCTGAAGGAGCCATTCAAACACATTTGTTGTATGAAACAGTGAGAAATCATGCCCATTCATTGGGGATTGAAATTTTTTCAGGCTTTCAATTGACACAATTTCAACAGCAAAATTCACTGAAGTGGGAACTTCTTTTCGCCAATTCTTCAGTGAAAATGGTGGCCAATGAACTCATTATTTGTACTAATGGGTTTACTCAAAAATTGCTTCCAGAATTGGATGTGCAACCTGCTAGAGGACAAGTAATTGTAACCAAACCACTTCCTTCATTGTTGTTTAGAGGCATTTTTCATTACGACAAAGGCTATGTGTATTTTAGAAGTTTGGGAACCCGAATTCTCATTGGAGGTGCCAGAAATAAGGCCTTTGATGCCGAGAAAACAATGGAGCAATCAACTTCTGAGTTTATTATCAAGCAACTCACAGATATCCTTGAAAATGTGATTGTTCCAGGTGAAAAACCCGAAATTGACTATCAATGGGGCGGAACCATGGGCATGTCATCCAATAGAACGCCAATCATTCAAACTTTAAAACCCCATTTACACTGTTGTGTAAGAATGGGGGGAATGGGTGTTGCTTTATCGGCCGTTGCGTCTGAAAAATTGGTAAATTTGATAGATTAAGTGTATTTTTACCTTAATTAAATTTCAAATGGGAAAATATTTCAATCAATACTTCATTGCTGGTTTGTTTTTATTATCAGGGACAGCGGGTCTTTCGGCACAAGTTAAGCCGGTAGCACCCTCGAAAACTTCTACCAAAAAGTCTACGTCCCTCAAGAAAAAGAAAAAGAAATTACCACCACCGCCTCCCGAAGAGGTCGAAATTGAAATTGGCAAAGGAGATACTGCCTTAATTGGAAAAACTTCGCTTGCTGAATTTGTTCATTTGGATATTTACCGCAGAACGCGTTGGGATCCAGATGCGCCAGGGTACGATACTGCTACTGGGAATGGGTTTTATCAGTCATTTTTCAAAGGTGATTACGACGCGGCAGAGTTACCGGCTTTGTATGCGGGTCGAAAATTTGTGATTCTTGGTGTGGAAGTATTAAAGAATAAAAATACAGGCAAAGATATGAATATCATGTATTTGCATGGAGATGTAGAAAATTCAGTGATTTGGGTAGATTTCGATAGGGCTGTTGAAACCCGTGAAATTTCCTTCATTCCTACGAAACGCAAAAGGTTATGACAGACAATTCCAGTATTCTGGCAAAACTCAATTTGTTTGCGAAATTGAGTGAGTTGCATGATGAAAATCCATTCAAATACAAATCTTATACAACTGCTGCATTTAACCTTAAAAAGATTAAAGAACCATTTGTAGAAATGGATCTTCAAGATTTATTGACCATTCAAGGAGTTGGGAAATCTGTGACGCAAGCCATGGAACAGATTATTCAAACTGGTAGTTTTCCTGGGTTGGATGCTTGGTTGCAAAAAACACCTAGCGGCGTTGTGGATATGCTCAATATCAAAGGATTGGGTCCTAAAAAAGTAAAAGTTATTTGGGAAGAAATGGGCATCGATAATGTGAGCGATTTGTTGGATGCTTGTAGGCAAAATAGATTGGTTGAAACCAAAGGTTTCGGCTTGAAAACTCAGGCTGAAATCATGAAAGCCATTGAATTTTCCATGACTTCTCAGGGGCAATGGCATTATGCCCGGTTGCTCGACAAATGCAATACGTTTAAAGATGAAATAAAATCAATTTTTCCGGGATATAAATTTGAATATTCTGGAGATTTCCGACGTTGTTGTAATACCATCAATGGGTTAGTGTGTGTAACTTCCATTGATTTGATGGAATTGTACGAGTATTTTGAAGGGTTGGAACTTGAATGTGAAGTGGAAGATGATGAAATTTCTTTTTTATTTGAGGGACAGATACCATTCACAATTATTTGCACAGATTCACTTGATTTTGAGCGCGTATTGTTTGAAACAACGGGTTCTAAGGAACATTTAAATATGTTGGATTATCAACAGGGTGGACACATCGGATTTACCACGGAAGAGGCATTTTATCAATCTAAGAATTTACCATTTATTGTTCCTGAACAAAGAGAGGGAAGAGATGAATTGGAATACAATTTAAACGACCAACATTTTATTGAATATGGTCAATTAAAAGGGGTGTTGCACAATCATACGAATTATAGTGATGGTTTGAATACCTTGAAGGAAATGGCCGAATATGCAAAATCTCAACATTTCCAATATTTGGGCGTTTGTGACCACTCAAAATCTGCTGGTTATGCCAGAGGATTAGATGAAGATAGGGTGGAGCAACAAATGAGGGAAATTGATGAACTGAATGCCAAATTGTTGCCATTTAAAATTTTCAAAGGCATTGAAAGTGATATTTTATCAGATGGTAGTCTCGATTATGAAGATGAATTTTTGGCAAAATTCGATTTTATTGTGGCTTCCATTCACTCTAATTTAACCATGTCGGAGGAAAAAGCCAATGCCAGATTGCTGAAAGCAATTGAAAATCCGTACACGACCATTTTAGGGCATCCAACCGGAAGGCTGTTGTTAATGAGAAGTGGGTATCCAATTGACCATAAATTGATTATCGACGCTTGTGCGGCCAACCATGTTGCCATAGAACTGAATGCCCATCCTTATCGTTTAGACATTGATTGGACATGGATTCAATATGCACAAAAAAAAGGGGTTTGGGTGAGTATCAATCCCGATGCACATGAGAAAATGGGGTATCACGACATGTATTTTGGGACATTGGCGGCGAGGAAAGGTGGGTTATTGACACAAAATACCCTGAATGCAAAGAATTTAGAAGAATTTGAAGCATTTTTAATGGAACGACGAAAGTTGAAGAACTTGATATGAAGGAGATATTGGTCATTCGTTTCAGTTCCATTGGTGACATCGTATTGTGTACACCCGTTTTTAGGGTGTTAAAGCATAAATATCCGCAAGCGAATATTACGTTTCTTACGAAAAAGAAGTTTTCAAACTTATTGAAAGGCAATGAGTATATAGATGAAATTTTGAGTTGGGATGATCAGAATGATCGCAACAAATTGACATTGAAATCGTTTGATGCAGTTGTGGATTTGCATTCTAATTTGAGAAGTTTCATCGTGAAATTGAGGTTTTGGCAGGCACCAAGTGTGTCGGTGAAAAAGAAAAATTTGTTCAAATTTCTATTCACATTAACCAAATGGAAAATATTTTCGGTCAACTCAATTGTGGCTCGTTATATCGAAATATTACAGCCGTTTGGAATTGAAAATGATGAACAGGGATTAGATTTTGTGGTGGCTGAAACAGGCAACACTGCCAATATTTCTGGCGATTATGCGGTGGTGGTTTTGGGAGGAACGTATGCTTCAAAGAGAATTCCGGAAAATAAATTGGAAGAATTATTTGCAGAAATGCAAAAAATAAAAGTTGTTTTAATTGGGGGGACAGAGGAGACCGAGCTTGGGCAACGTTTGGCGGAAAACTTCCCAGAGAGTGTAATTTCAGTTTGTGGAAAGTTGGGAGTAAATGAATCGGCGAGTGTGATTCAATCATCGAAAGTGGTGATATCTGCCGACACAGGAATGGCGCACATTGCGGCGGCGTTGGGCAAGCCCATTGGGTTAATTTGGGGCAATACGAGCAAAGATTATGGTATGTCGCCGGTAATGAAGCAAGGTGTTGAATTAAAGGATTTTGAAGTTGGGGACATAGGTTGTTGGCCATGTTCCAAATTGGGATACAGTGATTGTCCGAAGGGACATTTCACTTGTATGCAAGCTCAAAAAATGGAAGAGGTTGGGAAATTCGTTGAAAAATATTTGTAATCACTTTAAAAAGAGCGAAAAACATACATTTTTTTCCTTATTTTCGCGACCCGAATAATATTGTAACGAGAATAACTCACAATGAAAAGTAATAAAACAGTCGTAATTTTTTCAGTGGTATTGGCATTGGCATGTTTGTACCAATTGTCGTTCACTTTCAAGGCAAAAAGCTTTGAAACTGAGGCTCATGCATTCGCTGCTAAGAAGGCAAAAGCCGGTGAAAATGAAAAAGATGCATATCGTAGATACATCGATAGCTTAGGAAACAAAGAATACTACAATTTCTTGGGAATAGTTGGTTATACTTACTTTGAATGTAAGCAAAAAGAGATCAACTTAGGACTAGACTTGCGTGGTGGTATGAACGTTACCTTGGAAGTTGAAAAAGATGCGATTGTAAAAGTTTTGGCAAACGATCCCAAGGATGCTGATTTAAACAAAGCGTGCAAAATTGCTGATGAAGCGGTTATCAAAAAAGGAACTGACTATGTAGATGCATTTGTTGCAGCGTTTAAAGAAATCGCTCCAAGCAGAAATATGGCAGTTTTGTTTGTAAAAGGTAACAATTCAGTAATTCAGCAAAACAGCAGCCAAACTGAGGTAGTAAACTATTTAAGATCTTCTATCAATACTGCAGTTGCAAACGTTAAATCGGTTGTTGAAAAACGTATCAACCAAGCAAACGTAACACAACCAGTTGTTCAAATTGTTGAAGGTGGTAGAATTAGTGTTGAATTGCCAGGTGTTGACAACCCTCGTCGTATGGAAGAGTTGGTTGAGAAAAGTGCTAAATTGGAGTTCTTTGAAGTACACAGTGGAATGGAAGGTGTTAAAATTCTTAACAGCCTTGTAAAAGCTTCTACTTTAACTTCAACAGTGAGCGCAGTTGATACTGCAGCTGCAGACACAAACAAAGTTGCGGATTCTTCATTGGCTAAAGCGCCAGCAGCAAAGAGCAACGACAAGAGTGTATTGTCTTCTATTTTGAAACCTTTTGGTAAAGGTGAAGGTTCTTCAATTTGTACCATCAAAGGTATCAACCGTGAAAAATTGTTAAAAATATTATCAGATGCAAAATACCAAGCCATTCTTGAACCTTCTGTAAAAATTGCCTTCAGTGCGAAGCCAATGGATTACGATATGAATGGTAAACCATTGACAAACTCTGATGAGTATTTTGTATATTTCTTGAAGCGTGATAGAGATGGAAATGCGGCATTGTCGTCTGAAGAAGAAAATATCATCACAGATGCTCGCGAAAACACCAACCAAACTGGTCAATTAGAAGTTTCAATGGAAATGACACCATCTGCAGCTTCTCGTTGGGCTCAAGTTACTGGTGCAAATATTGGTAAATACATTGCAATTGCACTTGATGACAGGGTATATACGGCTCCAAGTGTAAATCAAAAAATTAGTGGTGGTAACAGCCAAATCACTGGTAACTTTGATATCCGTGAAGCGCAAGATTTAGCAAACGTATTGAAAGCGGGTAAATTACCTGCTCCTGCTAGAATCGTTGCAAGTGAAGTTGTAGGTCCTTCTTTGGGAGATGCTTCAATTGCTCAAGGTTTCATGGCATTGATTCTTGGTTTCTTATCGGTTGTTGTATTTATGATTGTGTATTACAACAGAGCTGGTTGGATTTCAATTGTTGCTGTATTGGGTAACGTATTCTTAATTATGGGTGTACTTTCAAGCTTGGGTGCTGCATTAACACTTCCTGGTATGGCGGGTATTATCCTTACTATTGGTATGGCGGTTGACGCAAACGTGTTGATTTACGAACGTATCAAAGATGAATTGGCTCAAGGTAAAGCATTGAAAACTGCAATCAATGAAGGGTTTAAACATGCATTGAGTGCGATTATCGATTCAAACGTAACCCACTTATTGGCAGGATTTATTTTGACCTTCACAGGTGCTGGTCCAGTTTATGGTTTCGCAATTATTTTGGTTATTGGTATCTTCAGTTCATTGTTTACTGCATTGTTCATCACAAGATTGTTGTTGGATAGAAGAGCTGACAAAGGACAAGAAATCAAATTTGGATTTGAGTGGAACAATAATTTCTTAAAAGATAAAAACTTTGACTGGGTTAAAAACAGAAAGAAATACTATTTGGTGTCTGGTTTGATCATTGTAGCCGGAATTGTAGCATTTATTTCTAAAGGTGGTATCACTACAGGTATTGATTTCAAAGGAGGTAACTCTTTCACCATCCAATTCAATCCTGATAAGAAATATAACACAGATCAAATTAAAGAAGCATTAGATAAAGGTTTGCCGAATTCTAGCAATGAGGTAAAAACTTTTGGATCTGAAGGTCAATACAAAATTCTTACTACTTACTTGTTGAATGAGCAAAGCAAAGAAAGCAAAGCAAAAGTTGAAACTGACTTATTAAAGTCTTTGTCTGAATTTGAATTGGTGAAAAACAAAAAAGGAGAAGGACCTGTATTGCAAGTTTCAAACGTTACTCCAACCATTGCTACTGAAATTAGAAACAAATCTGGATTCTTGGTAATGTTGACAGTTGTAGGTATTTTCTTGTTTTTGGTATTCCGATTCAGAAACATTGCTTACGGTTTGGGTGCAGCGATTTCTCTTATACATGACTTGGCGTTGGTATTGTCGGTTTATGCAATTGTTGACGGTTATGTGCCATTCCCAACAGAATTTGACCAACATTTGATTGCGGCATTATTGACAATCTTGGGTTACTCAATCAACGATACAGTTATTGTATTTGACCGTATTCGTGAATTCTTGACTTCTAGACGTTCAGAAAAAGACGATACTGCTATGATTAACCTTGCGTTGAATGATACCTTGAGCAGAACAATTATCACTTCATCTACTGTATTTGTGGTGTGTATCATTTTGTTCTTGTTCGGTGGTGATGCATTGAAAAACTTCTCATTCGCAATGTTAATTGGTGTAATCATTGGTACATATTCTTCATTGTGTATTGCAACTCCAATTGTAGTGGATATCACTTCTAAGAAAAAACAAATTAAATAAGTAAAACTTCGCATTTAATACGAAAGCGGGGTTTTATACCCCGCTTTTTTTTTGACAAAAAATGAAAGACATTAGTAACAGCAAATTATTAGAAATTGCCGAAGAATTCGGCACCCCTGTGTATGTGTATCATGGTGAAAGAATTGTTCATCAATATCAACGTTTGAAAAGTGCTTTTCCAGGCGTGAACGTACATTTGCATTATGCATTAAAAGCCTTAAACAATATCAATATCTTGAAGTTGTTGAAACAACAAGGTGCAGGATTAGATGCAGTTTCTATTCAAGAGGTACAACTCGGTATTCGTGCTGGTTTCTTACCGCAAGAAATCATGTATACTCCAAACTGTGTAGACTTTGAGGAGATTAAAGAAGCGGTAAACTTAGGGGTTACCATCAATATCGACAATATCTCAACCCTTGAATTGTTTGGGCATGAATATGGCTCCCAAGTGCCTTGTTGCCTTCGATTAAATCCGCATATTATGGCCGGGGGACATAGTCATATTTCGGTAGGACATATTGATTCGAAGTTTGGAATTTCGATTTACCAATTGCGACATGTGCAAAGGGTAGTAGAATCTCATAAAATTCGTATAAACGGGTTGCATATGCACACGGGAAGTGATATTCTAGATGCCGATGTGTTTTTACGCGGTGCCGATTTATTGTTTGATGCCGCTCAATCTTTTCCAGACTTAGAATTCATGGATTTTGGTTCAGGATTCAAAGTGGGATATAAAGAGGGAGACATCGTTACAGATATTGAAGAAATGGGTGCCAAAATTGCGGATGCATTTAAAGTGTTTTGCAAATCCTATGGCCGTGAATTGGCTTTGTGGTTTGAACCGGGTAAGTTCATTGTGAGTGAGTCGGGTTCGTTGTTGGTAAAAGCCAACGTCATTAAACAAACTACATCTACAGTTTTTATCGGGGTTAACAGTGGTCAAAACCATTTGATTCGACCAATGTTTTACGATGCTTATCATCATATTGAAAACATATCAAATCCAAAATCAAATCCGCGATTGTACAGCGTGGTTGGGTATATATGTGAAACCGATACCTTGGGTTATGACCGTAAAATAGCAGAGGTTCGTGAGGGTGATATATTAAGAATTAAAAACGCTGGGGCCTATGGTTTTACCATGAGCAATAATTACAATGCTAGGTTAAGACCTTGCGAAGTGCTCTATTATAAAAATAAAGCCCATTTAATTCGCAAACGCGAAACGATTGAGGATCTGTATAGAAATGAAGTTGAAGTGCTTTAAAAAGCGCTTAAATTCATTTTTACACAATAAAAAAGGCGATCCATGGATCGCCTTTTTTATAATTGAATAATTTTTGCAATATTATTTGGTAGTATTGAACCAATATTCAGGGCTTTCCTCTACAATATCGAAGGTTTTTCTAATGTATCCCCTCATAATGCGATACTTAATGGATAACAAAGGCAACCCTTGGGTGTTTTTAGATTCAAACACTTTATTGGGGATAAAACTGTATCTGAATTTGCCGCCTCCAATGTCCTTCATCATGAATTGTGGAACAATGCCACTGATGTTTTTGTCGGCCGCTGTGAGTTTATCGCCGTCTACGAAATAAAAGAACTCAGTAGCACCACTGCCGTATCTCGCTTTTACCACGCAGTAAAAATCAGATTTGGATTTCAATGTATCGTTGGGTTCAATGTTTCTGTCGTAAATGATCGATAAAACATCATCAGGAGAAATACTCAAAGTATCCTTTAAAACGAGTCCTGGGAAAGAGTAAAGTTTTTTAGGACCAGAAACGGGCATTTCAATTTTGATGGTTAAGTCTTCAGTTTTGTCTTCGCCACCACTTACAGTACCAGTGCCATCTTTCTTCTTCAATAACAAATTGATGCCTTTGCTGTAAAGGTCTGCTTTTGTTACTTCATAAAATTTGGTAGGTATCATTCTGTAAAACCAAATGTCATTGCCAGCTGAAGTAAATCTGAGTGCTTCGTTGCTGGCACCCCATGTTCCATTGTGTAATGGATGTCCTACGGGATGTTCTTTCGGAGCCCATGTCCACATATACAAAGGGTCAGTTGTCCCTGCAAGTTGCTGTCTTTCACATTTTTTAATGTCCACCCAAATGGTGATACTGTCATCAAGGTTTGCAGGATCAGGAGTAATCCAAGCTTTTTGAGCCCAAGAAGATCCAATTGAAAATATGATGGTTGTAAATAAAATAAGTTTTTTCATGATGATTAATTTTTGCGTTCAAACCAAAGGTGATAACAAACGGTTCTTTTACCGCCGCGGAATTTGTTGATTTTTAAGATGAGGTAACGATCTTGAGGACGCACAGGACGAATCAAATGCACATCCATTTGTGAAGTCGTTCCATCATTAAAAACAACCTTAGAAGGGTAGTCATTGTTGTCGAATTTCCAATTACCTGTTTTCGAACTAAACAAATCGCTACCGTTGCCATCTTTAATGTTGTAGGTAAATAGTTGATTTACGAAAGAAATTTCCATAGGAGTAGAATTCAATATGACTTCTGAAACATCCAATAAGGTATCACTTTCGGTAAATGCCAATTGAACATTTACATCAATTTGATCGGTTTTTACGAGAACCCAGTTTCCAGCGATGCCATCAAGTTGACTCACTTTTGGTCCTAGTTCTTTTTTCTCAGGTTTACAACCTTGAAATCCAAACATTAAAGCAGAGGCTAAAATGCCAATAAATAATTTACTTTTCATTAGTTACAACCTCCAGTTGGGTTAATTTCAAAAATACTTGTTTTCTCTGTAATTGGGAATTGCATGATAATTCCTTTACAATTCCATGGGTGTCCGTGCACAAAAAGATTTTGTCCTTCAATTGCACCTAAACGTTTAATTTCTTGGATTCTATCACCTTGAAACAACATTTCTAATCTTCTTTGAGCTCTAACGGCATTCAAAACCTCAGAGGCCGCCGCAGAAGTTGAAATTGCTTTAGAATTATCGGTGTAGGCTCTTCCAATGATTTTGTTAATATCGGTGATAGCCACACTTAAATTTGTGTTGGTCATAGCATAAGATTCAGCTCTTACAAGCATCATTTGCGTAAGGTGTAAAACTGGCACATTGAAGAATGGTGCATTGAATTGATTAGAACGAATAAATTCATTTGACGCTCCAGGATTTACAGCTTGAAGCATGGCAATTCTTTTATCAGTTGTGTTGGACTTGATACTCGCCCAAAGAGCTTTGTCTAACTGACAAGTAGGAACACCTGGGGCGTAATTGTCTGAATAACCTCCACTTCTTTTATCAGAAATGCCGGTACTCACAACTGAAAAAATATGTTCTGAATATCCTTTAGGGTCAAATAAATTTACAGTGTCTGAGAACGTAAATTTATTAGATTCAATTACTTCATTGGCCAAATCTCCAGCGTCTTTGTAACTTCCCATTTGGAAGTAAACATTTGCAAGCAATGCTTTTGCAGCCCATTTTGTTGCATAGCAAGGTCCATTGGTATTCAAGACATTGCTTTCAGACAAGTTGGTTGTGGCAGTGTTTAAATCAGCAATAATTGATGCGTAAGCATTTGCAACGCTCTCTCTTGGCATTGGTTGTGTGGTTACCTTTCTTTGAATGGCAATACCTGGATGAGAGTTGTCTGAAGTAAAACCATAAGGTTGTGCGTACATTCTCACTGCCGTGAAATGACCAAGAGCTCTAATGAAGGCAACTTCTCCTAAAATTCTATTTTTATCTTCTGCAGATAATCCGGAAACTTCGTTGATTTTAGATTCAACAAAATTTGCTCTAAAAATCATGCGATAAATCATGGAGTAATAACCACCACTGGTTGTGTTGAAAAACAACACATTGTGATTGTATACCTCTTTTAGATCGTTGTTATTTGGTAAATTGAGGTTATCTCCAAGCATTTCTGCCAACATTTGAGAAAATCCACCATGTGTGTTGGCTAGTTCGTTATAGCTGCCATTTAATAGCTTTTGCAAATCATCAGCTGTTTTAACAGCATCAGCCACTGGAATTTCGTTCGGTGGAGGTGTTTCAATCATGTTTTCACATCCACCTAAAATCAAACCAACAGATAAAATGGCTGCGGTAAACGTATATTTCAAATTAAAAATGTTTTTCATTAGAATGTCAAATTAATGGCCAAACTGTAACTCTTCTCTTGAGGAGTTGTGAGATAAGTGATGCTACCACTCATATTTCTGTCTGTAGCATTTTCAAAGTCGCGGGCAATCTCTGGGTCAATACCAGTGTAGTTTGTCCACGTCAATAAATTGGTTGCCACAAAAGTGAATTTGATATTGTCGAATTTGCTGTTTTTCAATACAGATTTAGGCACAGAATACGACAAGCTGATGTTTCTCAATCTAGCAAATGATCCGTCTTGCAACCATAAATCGGTGTTGATCCATGGGGTAGTAGAACCATGATTGAAAGTACTCAAAGTCATTTTAGGGATATTGGTTTCATCCCCTGGTTTTTGCCATCTGTCTAAAACTCGGCGATCCATGTTCCAGTCTGTAATCAAACTCATTTGACGTTTTACAGAACTCTCATATATGTTACCACCAATATTGAAGTAGATATTGGCACTCAAATCCCATCCTTTATAAGTAAATGTATTAGAGAAGTTACCAAATGCTTTTGGAAGGATATTTCCAACAGCTACGCGGTCTGAAGGATCCCATTTGGAAGTAATGTTTCCATTGATATCATAATATTGAGGTGCTCCAGTTTCTTTGTTAACACCAGCATAACGAACCAAGAAGTTCGTTCCAACCGGTTCACCAACAACCACACGGGTGTCGTTTGTTCCACCGCTGATTGCATCAGGAGAATAAACCCCAATACTTGTGATTTTGTTCCAGTTTCTTGCAATGTTTAAGTTAGATGTCCATTGGAAGTTCTTAGAGCGAGCATTGATTGTTTTTAAGGTGAATTCTAAACCTGAGTTTTCAATTTTACCTACGTTGTCGTAGAAGCTACCAAATCCAATAGATACCGGAATAGAAACATTCATAATTACATCGCTGGTTTGCTTGTTGTAATAAACAACCTCTGTGCTGATTCTTCCTTTGAATAACTGCATTTCAATTCCCGCATCATAGTTTACTGTACTTTCCCAACGCAAATTCGGATTTTCCAAACGAGCAACAGCCAATTGTTGTTGACCGTTATAGTAAGGCAAGTTTGAACTTGGTGTTACAGTACCCCATCTAGCGTAGTTATCGAAGTTTGCATTTCCAGATTTACCAACCCCTGCACGTACCTTCAAGAAATTGATTGTTTTGTTTTTCTTTAAGAAATCTTCCTCACTTACAATGTAACCAAAGGCAGCTGCCGGGAAGAATCCATAACGATTGTTTGTACCGAAACGACTACTTCCGTCCCAACGGCTGGTCAATTGTAAGTTGAATTTGTTTTTGTAACTGTAGTTGAAACGACCAAAGAAAGATAAAAATGCCCAATTGTATGGGGTGTTATATCTGGAAACTAAGGCAGAATCAGGAATGCTGTATTTGTCGATTGGACCAACGGCATCAAAGTTTTCAACGTATTTGCTTTGAGACAATGAATTTTGATATTCATTACCAATCATTAACGCTATTTTATTGTCGGAATTGATTTTCTTATTCCATTGACCTGTAACAAAATAATTGTAGTTTCTTGTCCAGGTAGGGAACCATTTCGCATTTCCGTTTTGTTGGTAATTTTGATTGTAAAAACGAATCAATTTGGCTGGTTCGTAAATCAATTCATTGTAATCCATGTAATCTAAACTTCCACTGGCGTTGATTGAAAATTCTGGAGAAAATTCATAACTTATTGAAGCATTGTTGATGGTTCTGACTTCAACAGATCTCCAATTTTTCAAGTCTCTGATGGTGTGAAGTCCAATAGGTGTTAAATATGATTTTGATGCACTATCGTAAGTTGGTTCTAACGGATAGATATTCAACATGGTACTCATTGCAGAACCCAAACCACCTGCCCAAGCAGCATCAACTCTGTTGTTGGTACCTTGGCTCAATGAGTGAGAAAAGTTCATATTTAAATTTTTGATAGGATTGTAATCAAAGTTCACACGTTGACTGATCCTTTCATAACTATTTCCTTTAACAAAGGAACCGTTATTGTCGTATGATAAAATATGCTTAACAGCAAAATTTTTACCTTTATAATTGGTACCAATGTTGTAATTCTGTTTCACACCAACTGTTAACATTTGATCTACCCAATCGGTGTTGTTGTTTTGAACATCCTCCCATTTTACCCTTAAACCTATAAGAGATAGGTCTGGAATACCGGTATGCCCATCGTTTTGCCAAGCTTCTTGGTATAATTGTAACCAATCTTTACCTGAAAGCATGTCGGGTTTAGCCGTAGGAACGCTCACACCAATTCTGGTGCTGATGTCAAATTTCAAACCTGATTTCCTTGCTCTTTTAGTGGTAATGAGAATTACTCCGTTAGCACCTCGCGAACCATAAATACTTGTAGCTGCTGCGTCTTTTAAAATTTCAATATTCTCAATGTCTTCAGGATTGATAGAAGCCAATGGATTGTTGTTGAAACCACCTCCCCAGTTAGAACCATTCGCACGGTTCATAAAATAATCTTGGGTAATTGGAATTCCATCAACCACATACAATGGATCGCCAGCTGCCGAAATAGAAGCCGCGCCTCTAATACGAATCAACGAAGCTGAACCTGCCATACCACTTCCAACTGTAACTTGAACACCCGCTGCTTTTCCTTGCAGCGAACCTTCAAAACTTTGAGTAGGTAATTCTGTGATTTCTTTACCGTTAACCGTAGAAATTGATCCTACAACATTTCTTCGAGAGGATCTGCCATAACCAATGATAACCACATCTCCAACGCTTTCAGCATCGGGATTTTTTAGAGAGTCTTCCCCTGGTCTATCTTGGGTTTTAGCGTTCTGAGCTAAAACAGTTTGACTCGTTCCTAAACCAAAAAGAATCAAGCCAAACAGTTTCCAAAACTGTAATTTATTTTGCATAGGTTTAATTTAGTTTGGCAATATAGGCATTTTTTTAGTAAGTGTCAATGTAACAATTACTCATTTTTTGAATAAAATATTCCACAACATTGGGTTAATGTTGAAACTACAAAAAGTGAAAGTGCCTTAATTTACAAGCCTTTTGAGCCTAATTACGGTTCTGAAACCAGTTAGTGCGCTTTTTTTGTCGCCACGCTCAATTTCTACACTAGTTGGATCTAAATAGAACAAATCTTCGCCCCACGATCCTCCTTTTTTTACAAAATGAGTTTTTAAGGCTTGATCGTCCCTTAAATATGTTGCCAAAACTTCTGGTTTATGTGCTTCATCAAAATTGGGTACAATTTTACCAAAAGTGGTGTATATGTAATCCTTGTGGTTGTATAAATGTCCCCAAGCTCTTGTGCTTGTCCACTCATTAACATTCCCCAAAAGATGGTGAACTTGAGGATAGCCCTCAGGAATATTTTGGTTCACAGAAACAGGGATCATTCGATTCTTTTGTAAAATAGCCATCCTATCAGTATTTGCGCCTTTGTAATTGATAGCATTATAAGCAGTTTGCTCGAAAATATATTCAAAAACAGGACTTGAAAATCGAGTGGATTTATTTCTTTTTTCAATGGTTGGTTTAAGTATACAAGCATCAACACTCGCATAAAATTCAGCAGCAGTGGGTAAATCTACCTCTATTTTATATCCTTGAGGGATAGACGATTTATAAGCTTCATTGTATTTGGATTCAAGCCAGTTGCAATATTCTGTAGCCTGAAATTGTGAAATGCCAACTACAGGATAATCATTATAAGCCTCATGCTGAAAATACCACTTGTTATAAGGATTGTCTGGCTCTTGGTGATTTACATCCGAACCCCAAAGGTTGGTTTCGGGTTGTAACCATTTTTGACTCAACTTTGATTTCTTTCGTTGTGCAGAATTTGAATCATTTAAAAATTCTTTGTATTCCTTGTTCGAAACTTCGTGCCGTTGAATGTAAAACGGACTCATATAAAATTCCGCCCCATTGGCACGAATAGTGTCGTATCCAAGTTGTTCTTCAACTTTCAAAAAAAACTTGAATGTATCGCTGCCAATGGGGTGGTATTTGTCTGCAATGCATTTTGAAACCACCTTGTCTACTTTGGTGTTGAAAGGATGGTCAAAATGCATAAAATGATAACGTAAATTGTGTTTTGGATGGGGCAAATCCTGTCCGTTTAAAAACGCGCACGCTGCAAAGGTTAATGCGAAAAATATGTCCCTCAAAAACAATTTCATCTTAAAGTTCAGCCAAACAGTTTCTGATTGCTTCCAAATTTGGCATTTCGCCAGCGTTTTCCAATACTTCAGCGTATTTTACCACGCCCTCTTGATTGACAACAAATGCGGCCCTCTTAGAAACTCCTTTTGTACCAAAGGCAAATTGATCGTAAATACAATCATAAGCCGTTGAAACCTCTTTGTTGAAATCCGACAACATCGGGAAAGGGTAATTCATTTCAGATCTCCATTTGTCGAGAGTGAATACTGAGTCAACAGAGATGGCTAAAATTTCAGCATTTAAACCTTGATATGCATGGTAATTGTCTCTTACATCACACAATTCTGCTGTGCAAACGCTTGTAAATGCAAAAGGGAAAAATAAAATAACAACATTTTTGCCTCTTAATTCAGACAAGGTAATGTTTTGCTTGTCTGTGTTCACCAATGTGAAGTCTGGAGCTATTTGATCAATTTGTATAGACATGTCAGACTAACAAATATAAACAAAAAAAGTTGAAATTAAAAGAGGGTAGGGTTGTTGTAAAATTCTCTCTTATTGAGTTTTAGTTCTTGCAACAAGCGACTCTTAGGTCGTAAAGTGAATAACCATTGTTTCATGTAACCGTCTGGAATCCAGTTGAATTCAATTTGCCAACAGTGTAAATCCCTCACCACCGAAAATGAAGAACCTTCTACACGGCTGTTTGCAAAATTGTAACCACTTTGATAAGCAATTTTCCAATCTGGTGTAAGGTTGATATCCCCGGAAATACGTACGGTGTTTGAACTTACCTTTCTTAATGGGTTCAATTCCTCAGCATTGTACCTCCACATGTAAGTGAAATTAATTGTCCATGGAATATTGAAATCATAATAATTGTTTGGACGGTTTTGGATATCTTTCATCTCATTTTCTTCGTCTTCATCCACCTTTGTTGACTTTTTTGGAGTAGGTTTTTTCTTGAACATGTCGGCTGTGAACTTTGAATTGATGTTCACATCTATGTTTCTAAGTCTTCCAATATTTCTAGATTTCAAAAATTCAAATTCGTCGATTAATCTGTTTTTATCGTTGATTTGGTAGGGACTAAAACTGGCATTGCTGTTAATTCTCATTTGTTTGAAAATTACTGTATTGAACCCCGCACGGATGTCGCTCCACTTAAAGCTGTCGGCCGTCAAATTGTAGCTCGTGTTGAAACTCAATTGATCAATGATGTTGAATTTCTCTGTTTTCTCTTTGCCAACACTGTCAATCGAAACTACCTTTTTACCTTGTAAGTTGTTGCTCAGTCCTAAAGTAACATATCCACCTTTGTTTTGATATAAGGAACCTATAGGGCTTTTTTCGAAAACGTTGTATGAAATTTGCTTTCCATTGCTGTCGGTATACTCTTTTGTCCAACCATTGCTTTTAGAATTGATTTCAGGAACGTAGGTAAATCCCATAGACGGGTTCATTGTATGCCTAATCGCCCTCAATTTTCCCATTTTTAAATTGCCAAAAGTACCATAAATATTGGTGTTTGCACTTGCAGAGTAATTGTAATTGTATTGTCTAAAGAATCCTTGAGAATCGCGCGTGTTTACTTTTTTTGTCGTTGGGTCGTATTCTTTAATTTGTGAGGTAAAATGCCAATTTTCGTTGTAATTGATGCTAGGCGAAATGTTCAAAACCCCTTGAAAAAGTTTTACATTGGTGCTAATTGGTAAACTGTGTTTAATTCCAGACAGCATCGAATTAAAAGCTTGGGCATAATTTTCACTAAATATAATGGAATCCTTGGTTTTGATGTTGTTGAGCATGGTGGCATTGTAGCTCAATCGGATTTGTTCATACCAAGTTTTGTTGCTGCCATTTTTTGTGGCAAAAGGGGTGATACTCGATGCCGAAATATTAAGTGTAGGCAATTCTAAATTAAAATCTTTTGTACTAGTGTTTTGTGTATGCCTCGCTGAAATAGACATATTGACTTTGTTTTTGAAAAACATCCTACCATAATTGATGCTCGATGTGAACTGATTGTTTGTGAGGCTGTTCAAATCTCTCGAGTTTCGGCGGTTAAATCCTCCCGTTACAATATTGATATTTCCATTAAATGTAATGCCTGGGAATAATTTGGGATCTATGTTAAATTGCGAACGAATACTGAAATCTGTGTTTTTGAAATATTCAGGACTGCTTTCTTCTGCACCATTCCCGAATTTACTCAATTGCAAAGACAATGTCCCTCGAAATTTATACCTTTTATAATACTGCGTTTGCAATCCCAAGCGGAAATCGCCATTGAAGTATGCATCAGATGTTATTTGGATGTCGGAATATTTCCCTAGTCCCATGTAATATCCAAAATTTTGAAGGTAGTAACTGCTGTTGGCGCTGTTGAAACCCAAACTCGGAAACAATATACCATTTCTTTGTCCTTTTTTCAATGGAGCCAAACCAAATGGCAGTGCCAATGGGGTAGGAATGCCGGCAAATACAAGATTGGCAGGACCAAACAGTGCCTTGTTGTTTGGAAGTACTTTTAATTTGGATGCACTCAAATAAAAATGCGGATGTGGATCGCTGCAAGTGGTTATTTTACCTTGAACACCGGTGAATGTGCCATCATTTTGTTTTAAAACGGTTCCTAAATGAATGAATGCTTCATCCTGGGCTAACATCAATCCGTAAACTTTGCCTTTCTTTGATTGGCTGTTGTACTTCATTGAATCTGCTGTGTATTTGTCGCCATTGTCTTCCAATACCGGTTTGAAAGCGTACTTTTTGTTTGAATCTAATCCTCCCTTAGCGAACAAAATTTTGGTAGATAGATCAACTTCTACATAATATGCTTTGAGGTGGGTCTGATCCATGTTGATTTCAGACTCATTATATAGGTGTACTTTTTTTGCCCCGAATTCAAGAAACATAGAATCTTTGGCTTTAAAAGATACAATTGATTGGAGGGATTTCTTTTTTGAGGGATTGACCACCGCACTGTCTTTTTTTGTAGACAAACTATCGAAAGCTGCCTTGTTTTGTGCGTTTAGTTTCGGCAAAGTGAAAAATAAAAACCCTATCCACACAAGTGTTGCGATATGTTTTGGGTTCATTATTTTCATTTGGGACTTAATGGTGCGAAATTCGGCAAAAAATTTGCCATTACAACTATATGAGAACAAGGAATATTTTAAAAACTAGATTTTTTTTGAGGGATATCGGGTTTGGTCGTTTGCCCAAAGCGGCTTCTCTCGTCCTATTTTCTTTGTTTGTGATGGTTTTTATGCCTTCAATGGACAATCAGGAAATTGTTCGTAAAAAAACAAATGATTTAAAAATAATTGTAATTGATCCTGGACATGGAGGTATTGATCCTGGTTGTAATGGGGGAGGTGAAATTTGGGAAAAAGAAGTGACTTTGGCTATTGGATTGAAAGTGGGTGCCATTTTAAAAGACAGTTTGCCAAATGTAAAGGTGTTGTATACCCGAAACACTGATAAAACTTTGAAGCTTTGGGAAAGACCAAACTTTGCGAATAAAAACAATGCCGATTTGTTCATTTCGATTCATTGTAATGCAAATGACAATACCAAAGCAAATGGCAGCGAGACCTATTTTATGGGATTGCATAAAACTCAAGGGAATTTAGATGTCGCGAAGAGAGAGAATTCGGCCATTACATTTGAAAATGATTACAAAGAAAACACACGTTATGGTGGATTTGATCCAGGTTCTGCTGAAGGACATATTATTTTCTCGTTAGTGCAGAATGCGTTCATGAAGCAGAGTTTTAAATTTTCAACCTTAGTTGAAGAAGAAACCAGCAAGAAAAGTAAAATTCACACCAAAGGCGTCAATCAAGCTGGATTTTTGGTTTTGTGGAAAACCGCCATGCCTTCTGTGCTTATAGAAACAGGTTTTCTAACAAATGGGGCTGATCGTTCTTATTTAAAAAGTGATGAGGGACAGGATGTCATTGCTCAAGGTATTTTTAGGGCAATCAAACAATACAAGAAGCAATTAGAAAAGGCTAAATAGTGTTTTCGCTTGGCTAAAAAAATTGCGCATTGGAGAGCTGAGGAAATGCAAACTGTCACGCTATTGTCATAACTTTTTCAAGGGTACTTGTAAGTGCTTGGTATTTAATCTTATAAATATCTGATTTAATTTTTTTTTTAATTTTTATTGCAATTTTTTGCAACCTTTTCTGCATATTGCGTCCTAAGAATAAAACTAACATCTAAAAAATATCTATGAAATCAACAATTACTAAACTCAAACACATGTTGTATTTCGGTGCGATGGCGTGGGGATTTTTCTCGACGAATCAAGCTGAGGCACAAGCGTGTGGAGCCGGATCCCAACATGCTTATGGATGCGGAGGATTGTACGGTTACTGCGGAGACATCGACGCGGTGACTGTAAAAAGCAAAGCGGGGGTACTAGCCTCCTACAGCGGTTTAACCTGTACGGGTTCTGGTGGAAACACTTTTAAAGGTGTATTGAACGCTGGTTCTCCTTTCGATTTAACAGCTGGTGAAGAAATCACCATTGAATTGACTGGTACGGCATGGTCTGGTTACACCACTAAACCTGGTGTTTGGATTGATGCTAACCGTGATAATTCATTATCTGGTGCTGAGTGTTTGATTGATCCAGGAACTAACAACATTTCTGGTTTCCAATCATTTACTGTAAAACTACCTTGTTTCAATGCAACTGGTAAATCTTGGTTGCGTTTTAGAGGTACCATGAGTGCTTACACCATGAGCAAAACTCAAGGTTGCGGTTCTTTCAGTGGTTACGGTAACGATTTTGACTTAGAGGTAAACTTGAAGGTAGGAACTGCTCCAGTTGCTAACTTTATTGTTCCTACAGGTCCAAACTGGCAAGGTACCAACGTAAACTTCATTGCTACAAATCCTAACCCAGGTGCTCAGTACAAATGGACGTTCACTGGTGTAAGTTCTGTTTTAAATGACAACTCTGCTAAAGGAGTTGCTAAATGGGCTTCTGCTGGTAAATATGATGTGAAAATGTTGGTAGATTATTGCGGTACAGCAGATTCTATCACGAAACAAGTAACCATTTCTGCTCCAACTTCAGTTCCTGTTGCCGATTTTATCGCGGAATCAAACGAAGTTGAATTAGGTTTCAATACCACTGTTTTTGATTTAAGTACAAATGGTCCAACTGGTTGGGCTTGGGAATTGATTACCCCAACTGGTGTAAACAACATGACATACTCTGGACAAAACCCTAAAATGGATTTTGTTGAAACAGGATGGCATGAAGTATGTTTAGAAGCATCGAATGCAGTTGGTACTTCAAACAAAGTTTGTAAAAAGAGATACATTGAGTGTTTGCCGACCCTAGATAACTACTTAGGTCCTCAACACGCAACTACTACCAAATATGGTCGTTTGTTCGACCACGCTGGTCCTACAGCTAACTATTCTAACGGTCGTAAAACTTCATTCGACTATTTCCAAATTTTACCTTGTGGTGCAAAAGAGATTCGTATCAAATTCACACAATTAAAATTGGCTGATAACGGTGATATTTTAAGAATTTATGATGGTGATCAAGCTGATCCAAATTTTGAGGTTACTCCAAAAATTGGTATCACAAATGCTAACCAATCTTACTACGATACTGCTACAATTAAATTAAAAAGAGGTGCTGCTTACATTACTTTCGAATCTAATGGTTCTGGTAACGACGCAGGATTTATCATGAACTGGGATTCTGATTTAGAAGCAGCAACTGCTCCTAAAGCAAAATGGACTACCCAATACAATCCAATTGGTACTGGTGTTGAAGCGGTATTCAAAAACGAATCTGCTAATACTAAAGGTGTTCCTACTTTCCAATGGTATGTTGATGGTAGCTTATATTCTATGGGTGAAGAGTTTAGCAATAAATTCACAACTGATGGAAACTATGAAGTGTGCTTAATTGCAACTACTTGTACTGGTGTAGATACATTCTGCAACTACTTTGAAGCGAAAACTCCTTCTTCAGCTGGTTTGGTAAACTATACCGCTGGCAACTTGCGTCCTGTAATTGGGGAAGTTGTAACAATCACAACTGAAACTGATTATGCTGACAACTTCGAATGGAGCATATTCCCTACTTCATTTACATTTGAAAACGGTACAAACAAAAATAGCCGTAACCCACAAATTAAATTTTCTAAAGGTGGTCCTTACACTTTCACATTAAGTGCTTGGAACTCTTTTGGAACCAAATCTGCTACTGAGAAAAAAGTAATCAAAAACAAATACGTAATTGTATTGGATTACTGTATTCCTTTGGTGAACATGGTTTCTACTGACGTTGCTGTTAACAATGTTAAAGTAACTGATAAATCTGGTAAAATTTTGATCGACAATATGTCTGGAAACACCACTGATGCTTACACTGACTTCACTGATACTCGTGTGATGCAAATGACTTATGGTGCTTCTTATGATTTGACAATAGAAAGAAAAACCAATTCAAATACTGTTAACTACAAAACTTGGATTGACTGGAACATCGATGGTGACTTCGATGATGCAAACGAAGAAGTGTTGAGCTCTGGTGCTATTACAGGTACTACTGCTTCTGCGAAAATTACTGTTCCGGCATTGGCTAATAGCTTCGAAGGTAAAACTCGTATGCGTGTTGGTGTATCTTATGGTGCATTCTCTAATACTCCATGCGGTGTAAACCAAGTGGGTGAGTTCGAAGATTATGCAATTCAATTGGCGAACGATAATCTTCCTCCAACTATTACTTTGGTAGGTTCTGATACAATTCGTGTTGAGCGTGGTGCTTCTGTGAACTCTTGCTACGCTGAAGTTGCCTCTAAAACTTTCTCTGCAAACGATGCTACTGAAGGTGATTTGACTTCTAAAGTTGAAATGGTTTCTGACTTGGATTGTAAAACTTCTGGTGTTTACTCTATCACTTTCAACTTGAAAGATGCTTCTGGAAACGCTGCTCCTACTAAAACTAGAACAATCATCGTTGTATTGGATAAAACTGGTCCAGCGTTGACATTACAAGGTAACGATACTATCGATATTGAACAATGTGGAACTTACACTGAGCCAGGTGCTGTAGCAAATGATGCTATCGATGGTGATTTGACTTCTGCAATCAAAGTTGTAGGTACTGTTGATCCTAGCAAAGTTGGTGATTATACAATCACTTACACTGTAAAAGATGCTCAAGCGAACGTTTCTTCTAAAACTCGTTTGGTGCGTGTTCGCGATACACAAAAACCTGGTATATACCGTTTAGGTAAGAGAATTACTGATGGTATGACAATTGATGTTCAAATCAACAGTGTATTCGTTGACGATATCTATGCTAACGATCCTTGCAACGGAAACATCTTCCTTGCTAAGAACGCTGGTTTCTTCGGTGTTGTTAACAACCAAATTCGTAACACTTACCCTATCATCTACAACGCTGTTGACCCTTCTGGTAACAAAGCAACTGAAGATGGTTACACAATCAACTACCGTGTAGACGATTATATCGCTCCTTACATTGAGTTGAATACTGGTGATACTTTGTATCATGATGTAAACTCTGTTTACTCTTCTAGAAGCGTATCTGTAAGCGATAACTACTACCCAGTAAACAAAATTAGTGTTGTAAGAACTGGTAAAGTTGACCCTTATACTTTAGGTACTTATGTAGAAACATTTGTAGCTACAGATGAAAGTGGTAACTCTACAACTAAAAAACGTTTCGTAAAAGTTGTTGACCGTTCTGCTCCTCAAATGACTGCTCCTCCAATGAGTGTTTGTGTTGGTACTCCTTTCTGGGCAATGTCTGGTTTGA
>CAZBMF010000031.1:0-25438 GCA_964492925.1 uncultured Rhizobium sp.
GCCCCAGCAGGGGTTAAAGCAACGCGATTTTCGTTGTTTTTGATTTCTTTAGGTACGCCAATTATCATGATAGCTATTATTAGTGCAAAGATAATATTTGCAAAGCAAATGCACTACGAAAATATTTTGCAAGTTTTGTGTCCCTCAAAAAACGTTTAAGACAATGCAATTTTCATCGCTTTATCTATCAATTTATCGGTTTTTATGAAGTTCGGAGATTGCGAAATATCGTGTTTTTCTTCCATCCATCGTTCGAATTTTTGATGAAATTTCTCATCAATTTCTTTTACAACAGTTGTTCCAAAAGGTTTCATGGCTTCAGCGTTGCACTTTTGTTCATATTGTCCTTTAATGGGCAGCACCATGAGTTTTTTACCTAAAAACATACTCTCCGCCGGTGTTTCAAAACCAGCGCCCGTAATGATGCCTTCGCAGTTTAGTAAACTTTCGTTAAATAACTCACTTCCAATTGGTTGCCAAATAATGTTCTTGTCTATTTTTGTCATTGGTACATGCTTAGAAAAAACGTGAAACTGTGATTTCTTTTCCTTGTGAAATATTTTTTCCAAAATCTCATCTGAATAATGTGGCAAGTATACTGTGATGTGATTTTTATTTTGAGGGACAGCATTCCAAAGTTCTGCTTTTATCACTGGTGGCAAAATCCAATCTTCATACGAATCAAAATGAAAGCCTACATTCACATCGCCTTTGCAATATTTTTTTAAAACCCATTCACCCAATGGGTCTTTCTTTTTGGGGCGAGGTGTGTTTTTTGAAGCAAAACTCGCTTGATGTCCAAAATGAACCATTTTAACATCCGCCATTTTACAAGCAGTGTTGCAAACATATTCAAAGTCATTGAGAACCAAATCGTAATTTTTAAGGGGTAATTGACGTGCGTCTTTGTAAATCCTAGTTGGGTTGATTTGCTTCAGCGTTTTTTGATAATCTAATTTGCCTTTTTTACTGTAGTAAAGGCTTACTCCCTTGGATCGGTATTTAATGGGTAAGTCTGGTTGTAAAGAGGCATTGTTTCCGCTAAGGAAAATGTCAATTTCGCCGTATTTTTCTAAATATGGAAGAATTTCAATGGCTCTCGAAATATGCCCATTGCCAGTAGCTTGAACGGCATAGAGTATTTTCATGTTACAATGCGCTTTGAATCCAAAAGGCTACTTGCTGAGTTAGTACATCAGGTACTTTAGGAGTTCTTTCAAATTCTTTGTTATAATTGACTTGATTTTTATGTGGTTTATGATGGTGGATGGTCCATTCACCTTTTTCATATTCCAAAGCAGTTAGATTTTCAATCCAATCACCACTATTTAAATAAGTTACCGATCCTTTGGTGTTTGCAAATGTTCTCATTTGGGGTTGGTGGATGTGCCCACAAACTACATAGTCAAACCCTTTTTCAATGGCCAATTCGGCAGCGGTTTGCTCAAAATCTGCAATCCATGAAACAGCTTTTTTTACGCTGTTTTTAATTTTCTTTGAGAAACTCATTTTTTCTTTACCGAAAAATGAGAGGATTTTATTGGTCCAGTGGTTTAACCAAATGAGAAAGTCATAACCATGTCCACCCAATTTTGCAATTACTTTGGCACTGCCTTTTGTTGTTGAATCGAAAACATCTCCATGGAAAATCCAAGTTTTTTTACCATCGAGTTCAAGAACCAGCTTGTCGTCAAGGAGTAAATTGCCAACCCTTGTACCAGAATATTTACGGAGCGCTTCATCGTGATTTCCTGTGATATAGTAAACCAAAGTTCCGGCTTCCATCATTTTTAATATTTCCCTGATTACTTGCATGTGTGCTGGTGGAAAATATTTTTTACGGAATTGCCAAATGTCAATGATATCGCCATTCAGTACCAATATTTTTGGATTGATCTCTTTTAGATACCGAACTATGTCGTTTGCATGGCAGCCAAAAGTCCCTAAATGCAAATCACTGATAACGCTAACTTGAATGTCTCTTTTATGCATGAATTTCGATACACAAATTTCAACACCAAAGATTACTAAGTAATTATCGAATCATTTTATTGATGTCAATTTAAGGTTAAGTTAATATTAACAAAGTTGGATTTGTGCAATAAAAAAGGAGACGCAAATTAGGTCTCCTTTTTGAAATATATCATCACCTAATTGTGATGAAATTGATATTATTCCGTTATGGATTGAGGGATTTTTTGGTTTGTTTAAGCAAACCGTTTTTGTGGAACATCACTGAAATTGTTTTGAAACGCGTATAATTTTCACTTACAAACAGATATCCACCACAAGGGTTTCCTGTCCCCCATGAATTTTTTACTTCAAAAAAGAATTTTCCCGAATTTTCTTTGTACAAACCGGTAATATGCATGCCGTGGTCATCGGTGGTTTTTTGCAAATCGAAAGCTTCTTGACGCAATGCATCTGAAATTTCAGGTTCTTGACAAGGATTTTCGAAAACATTACCATCGCGTTGAGCGCCACCATCATTGAAACCTTTGCTATCGTTGCCAATTTTGGTGATCAGAGAATCGTGCATTGGTACAATGGCCAATCCGTTTTTAAAGGAAAATCCTTTTTCACTCACATCAGCAGCCCAAGCAATTGAATAACCTTCTTTTAAGGCATTTTTCATATTGTCGATGAATTCATTTAGAGGGACATTGATTGCGGTTTGCATGGCCCAATTATCGGGGACTTCCAAAGCAAATGGTTTGTAATAAGGGTGATGCGTGAAAGAAGTAAGGATTACATAATCGTTTAAGTTGATACCCAAGCTTTCGTAGAAAGATTTAGGGGTAAATTTTTTGCCATTGTATTCAAATTCTGTGGGTACTTTTCCGAGATAGGCATCTAAGATACCTTCAATTCCTTGAATCCATTCTTTGCCTAAGGTATTGGGATTTCTTTTGGAAATTGTTTCCACGTAAGTTTTTAAAACGTCTATTAATTCGTCGTGATTATGGCGAGTTTTTCCATTGATTAAGCCAGAGTACACAGATTCAGGAACAATGCCATATTTTTCAATGATGTAGGCAACATCGTGCCCTTCTCCGCCCTGATCAAACTGATGTTTTCCATTCATTCGAATAAAAGTAATGGCTTTTTCGATGTAGGCATTTCTGGCAACGAACATCTCGCTCAAATCATAATTTCCTTTGTTTTGGCGCAACAATTCGGCTTCAAACAATGATAAAGTGCTGTAACTCCAGCAAGTAGAGGTTCTACATTGGTCTTTAACCGTTGGCTTTTGAGAATCTGCTATTTTAGTAAAGGCATATTTGCTGCCTGGTTTGTTGGAAATTGTTTGAGAAAATAAATTTGCAGTGAACAGCAAACTCAGAATAAAAGGCCATTTCTTCATTTTACAAATATATGCAAACGGAGGAAAAAACTATTTGAAAGGGTTTCGGATAACGTATTCAGTGGGTTTGTGAATGTATTTGGCGTAAATTTCAAGGAGCCATTTCATGAATGAATTTTTTGAAAAAATGACGAAAGAATTTTCTACAGGTTTTGCTCCTAAAGTACTTTTAATTTCAGTTGCCGTTCTGCCAATATTGACTGTTTTGACATGATTTTCAATGGCAAATTCAATAATGTCATACATCATTCGTTGGTACAAACTGTAATGGAGTGGTAGGTTTTCGTCGATGCCTAAATGTGTTGCATGGATATGGTCTTCATCCACAATGTAACTGATGAAACCAACCAATTGTCCCTCAAGAAAATAGCCATTTACTTTAAATTGCTGTCCTAAAGATTTTTGGTAACAGTGCAACAGCTCGGCCAAATTTTGACCAATAGCCACAGTTTTATTTTGAAGAGAATGGTGAAGTAATTGTGCACATTTGGCAATCCATTCATTAGGGGGAATATTTTCAAGTGATTGTTTTTGAATATCTTGAGAATTTTTTAATACTTTTTGAGCCCTGACCCGATATTTAGATGAGAAGGAGTTTAGATAATCTTTAAAAGAATGAATTTCGGGTTGGATATGAATCACCATGAAGGGATCTGCAGGAATTGAAGTAGCATTTGGAAAAGTTTGATTTCCAAGGATATTGGCAACCAAAATACCACATTCTTTTTTGTTTTGGATCAAATCTTCTGCCGTTGTTTGTGGTTCAATGTTGGGGAAAATAAGTCCTGGAGCGCAAGTGTTTCCTACAACTTTAATGTAACCTTTGCGGCTAAAAATATTGAACAATCGGATGAAAACGCGATAAACATATTTACCTGTAGGTTTACTCAGTTCCATAAAAGAAAGGGGCAAATTCTGGTGGTTGAATTGAATAAACCCGTTGTGGTTCGACATCGACAGTAAGAGTTTGTCGGTGAGTTTTTGGCTAAGTTTTGGAATCACGTTTGTCGGTTCAAGAAAGTAAAGTGCAAAGATGGAACAAGAAAGCGTTTAAAAACGGTTAAATCGTTAGAATTGCCGTTTTTGTCGTTTATTTTTAGTGAAAACCAAGATTTGCTTTTTTTAGCGTATTGAAGCACATATTTTTGTAGAATGTCAGGTATTAAATTGAGTCGAACTTTAAGTGTAATGACAGCTGCAATTTGTGCAGCATCAGCTGCTTATGGGCAGAAAATAGTTAAGGGATATCCAATCGCTGAGAGGCTAAATGGTTATAAGAAAATAGCGTTAAAAACAGACACAACATTGCTTTCAACGGCAGAGAAGAAATGTTTGGTATATTTAATCAAAGCAGCCAAAAAGGCGGATGACATTTTCTGGAAACAGACGTTTACCGACAAAGAGACTGCGTTAAAAGGGATTAAAAACGATACAATTCGTCGATTTATGGAAATAAATTACGGTCCATGGGATCGTTTAAATGATGAAAAGCCATTCTTGCAAGGGTATGGGGAAAAGCCAAAAGGCGCGAATTTTTATCCTTCAAATTTTGATGCTTCTCAAATGGATGAACATGTGAAAATGCGTGTATTAAGTCCTTACACAATTGTAAAAGAAGTTCCAAAAAATGATAAGCCGCAAATGCCGGCGCCACCCAAGCCTGGTCAACCCGCGGAAATGCCGATGATGATTGAGCGTATGCCCATGAAAAATGGCAAAGAGATTGGTGTTGTAGAATATGGATTTGCATACCAAAAAGATTTGTCTGAATTGATGGAAAATATGAATCAAGCAGCGGCTGCCATTGAATCTGAAGACAAACGTTTTGCAATTTATCTCAAAGAAAGAGCGGCATCATTGACGTCTGGTGAATATATCATGTCTGATATCAAATGGTTGTCGTTAAAATCACATTTGGATATTGTAATTGGTCCAATTGAGAATTATGAAGACAAGTTATTTGGTGTTAAAACAGCATATGAAGCATATGTATTGGTTAGGGATATGGAATGGGGCAAGAAATTGGAAAAATTCATTGGCATGTTACCAGAGCTGCAAGCAAATATTCCAGTTGACGCTGCGTACAAGCCCGTTTTAGCAACCGATACGGGTGTAAATTCTTTTGATGAACACGGCAATTTGATGTCGAGAAATGGTGAAATGATCAATGAGCCAGGATTTCCACCAATGCAAAAACCAGATGCATCATTGAGTCAATTGGCTGTATTTGATGCTGTTTATTACGCAGGAGATTGCAATTCAGGCAGTAAAACCATTGCGGTAAACTTGCCAAACGATGAAGTTGTACAAAAATATTTTGGTACCAGAAGATCGCAGTTGAAAAATACCATGAGGGCAAAATTTGAAGAAATGGTGAAGCCTATTTCTCAGATTTTGGTGGATCCAAGTCAACTTGAAAATATCAAATTTGAAGCGTTTTTCTCAAACGTGATGTTCCACGAAGTAGCACATGGATTGGGAGTTAAGAATTTGGTGAGCGATCCAAATAAAACAGTGAGAGAAGCTTTGGGTGCAACATATTCAGCCATTGAAGAATGTAAAGCCGATGTTTTAGGATTATATATGGTAACTCAATTGTTCAATAAAGGCGAGTTGTCTGGTAAACTAGATGATTACTATGTTACGTTTGTTGCATCTGTTTTTCGCTCAGTTAGATTTGGTGCGGCAAGTGCACACGGAAAAGCCAATATGATTACCTTCAATACATTGATGAACAGTGGATGTATTACCTTGGGTAAAAAAGGATATTTGGTGAATGTTGTTGCCATGAAAGCGGTGATTGAGAAATTGGCGGCCGAATTGTTAACCTTACAAGGTGATGGCAATGTGAAAGGTGTTCAAACCATGTTGGCTGAAAGAGGAATCATCAAACCTGCTTTGGCGGCTGACTTGGCAAAACTTGAAAAAGCTAAAATTCCTTTTGATATTGTGTTTGATCAAGGCATTGAAACATTGGGGTTACAACGTTTCGATGAAACCGTTAAAAAGGATGTAAAATCCGACAAAAAAACAAAATAATAAAGGTCAAATTAAGTTATAAAGTTTCATGAAAATTAATAAATGGATTTCGCTTACAAGCGTGTCAATCATCATGGCCGTTTTGGTTTTTTGTAGCAACAAACAACTTAACGGAAATGAGCCTTTACTAATGCGCTTAACCGACATGATGAGCGCTGAGCATTATTCGCCCTATAAGTTGGACGATAAATTCTCTGAAATGATTTTTGAAAACGTTTTGAAGAATTTGGATGATGATAAGCATTTTTTCACCCAAGAGGATATCAATAAGTTGTCTGTTTTTAGAAAAAGTATCGACGATCAGTTGAAAGTGGGTAGGTACGATTTCTTGGATTCGGCGTGGTCCATTCTAATGGTGCGTTTGAATGTTTTAGAACCAATGATTGATAAAGAATTGTCATCCCCGTTGGATTATAAAACCAATAAAAATTACGAAGTCACTGAAAAAGTTACCAAATACAAATCTAATGTTGAAGCTTTGAAGCAAGATTGGAAAAATTGGTTGCATTATCAAACCATTGATCGTTTATACCGTAAAATTGAAGATCAGGAAAATGTAAAGCAAAAGAAGGATTCGGCAGTGGTGAAAATTCAACCATTTGATACTCTAGAATACAAGTCTAGAAATGAAACTTTGAAGTTTTGTAAGGAGTGGTTCAAACGTTGGAGAAAAATGGATCAAAAAGACAAAATTAGTTTCTACGCAAATTGTATTACAGAGGTTTACGATCCACATTCCAATTATTTTCCACCTGAAGATAAAGCCAATTTCGATATTTCTATGACTGGTAAATTGGAGGGAATAGGTGCTACCTTGAGTGAGAAAGATGGCTATGTTAAAGTTGAAAGAATTGTACCGGGTAGTGCTTCTGCTAGACAAGGCGAACTTAAAGCTGGAGATTTGATACTTAAAGTAGCTCAAGGAGCCGCTGATCCAGTAGATATTGTGGACATGAAATTGGATGATGCCATTCAATTGATTCGTGGTAAAAAAGGTACAGAGGTAAGATTGACGGTTAAAAAGCCAGATGGTTCAATCCATGTTATTCCTATTATTCGTGAAGTTGTTGTAATTGAAGAAAGTTATGCAAGAAGTGCAATTGTTCAGTACAAAGACAAAAAATTTGGGTTGATTCAATTGCCTAGCTTTTATGCTGATTTTGCTGCTCAAGGAAGAGGTAGACACAGTAGCGAAGACATTCGAATTGAAATTGAAAAATTGAAACTTGAAAATGTTGACGGTATTGTTTTAGATTTAAGAAATAATGGTGGAGGTAGTTTGGCTGATGCCATTGATATGAGTGGTTTATTTATCAATGATGGTCCTATTGTACAAGTGAAGGATCCAAGTCAGAGAATTCAGCAGGCACCAGATCCAGATCCAGAAATTCAATATTCGGGTCCATTGGTGGTGTTAACCAATACCTATAGTGCATCGGCTTCAGAAATTTTGGCAGCGGCATTGCAAGACTATCAAAGGGCCATTATTGTGGGTACAAAAACAACTTTTGGTAAAGGTACAGTTCAAACCATGATGCCTTTGCCATCTGGTCGTTCACCAATTTTCCCTAAAGGGTATGGTGAGGTGAAAGTAACCATTCAAAAGTTTTACAGAATCAATGGTGGTACCACGCAATTGAACGGAGTAATACCAGATGTGATTTTGCCAGATATTTACGATGGCATTGACCAAGGTGAAAAAGAGATGGATTATCACATGCCTTATGATAAAATTCCTGCAGCTGATTATAAATTGTTCAACAATCCACGTCGTGGAGAGATTATCAAAACTGCAATTTCCAGGGCTCAGAAAAATGAATATTATAAATTGATTCAAAGCAGGGCTGATCAACTTTCTAAAATTCGTAAATCTTATACATATTGTTTGAATTTGGAGGGATATAAATCTCAGCAAAAAGCGTTGAAAGAACAGGATAAATCAATCCGTGATTACAAATACAAACGTGTGATAGACACAGCATTTGCATTGAAAATGGATTTGGATGAAGTGAAAAACGACGAGGTTAAAAAAGCGCAAAAGGTAGATTGGATTAAGCGTTACATGAAGGATGCTGGCTTAGATGAGTCCATCCAAATTTTATACGATTGGAGTTCTAAAAAATAACTTCAATCTTTCCAGAGTGAAGAAAATAAAATGCCAGACAGCACTAAAACAAGAACATTTAGTGCTGTCAGCATATAAATATCTTTGTTCACTGAACTCATTAAAATTGGATTAAAAGCCTTGTTAGAGGCCTTGCTTCCCAATAGAATAAGCGGTAAAATTACAGGTAAACTTAATACCGGAGCTAAGAAACCGGCTTGATTGGCTTTGGATGCAATGGCCCCAATGAAGGTGAAAATGGTTGAAATTCCTCCTGTTACCAAAATTAGAATTTTGGTGTAGGCAAAAAGGTGTATCACTGGCATTCCCATAAACCATCCAAAAAAGAAGAAATTAATTAAGGTTAGGAAAATCATGGTGAGCCAGCCGTAAATGATTTTAGACCAAAGTATTTGTGCTGGAGCAGCCATTTGATTCCAATAGATCCATCTGTTCTTAGAAACCGTTAAAAAGTTCTTGGAAATTGCTTGTAATGTGCAAAATATCAAGGTGATCCAAAAAAGACTGTTCCATGTTTTGGCTTGGCTGTTAGATTGATTGGCCGTTGTGAGCATCGACAAAAGTGCCATCACCGCCATTTGTAAGACCGACGATGATAGAATGGCGGGTTTTTTGGTGTCTAAAGCCCACTCAATTTTAATTAATGAAATAACCTTGGCAATACTGCGCATCTTTTTTTACCTTCGCGAAGGTAAATCAGAATCTTGTATGGATTGTGATTTGCCCCATTAATTTTATTATTTCGATGTTTAAAAAGATATTAATTGCAAACCGTGGTGAAATTGCCATTCGTGTGATGCGTACTTGCCGTGAAATGGGCATAAAAACAGTGGCTGTTTACAGCGAAGCAGATGTCAATGCCCGCCACGTGCGTTATGCCGATGAGGCCTATTGCATAGGTAAAGCGCCTTCCAGTGAAAGTTACCTGAAAATGGATACCATCATTGATTTATGCTTGAAAACTGGAGCAGAAGCCGTTCATCCGGGTTATGGATTTTTGTCTGAAAACGCGGTTTTTGCCAATAAACTTAAAGATAATCATTTAAAACTTATTGGTCCAACCGCTGAGGCCATGGAAATTATGGGAAGCAAAATTGCCAGCAAGCAAGCTGTTGAGAAATTTGGTGTTCCTTTGGTTCCGGGTATTAATGAAGCCATTGTAGATCCTGAAGCGGCCCTTCAAGTGGCCATTAAAGTTGGATTTCCAGTGTTGGTAAAAGCATCAGCCGGTGGTGGAGGAAAAGGAATGAGGGTGGTTGAAAAACAAGAAGATTTTCTCAGTGCACTACAAATGGCCCAAAATGAAGCAAGAAGCGCCTTCGGCGACGATAGTGTTTTTATCGAGAAATATGTGGGTAGCCCACGTCATATAGAATTTCAAATTATGGCCGATTCTTTCGGAAATGTTTGTCATGTCTTTGAAAGAGAATGTTCCATTCAGCGCCGACACCAAAAGTTGGTTGAAGAAGCACCAAGTGCTGCTTTAACTCCGGCGTTAAGGGCTAAAATGGGCGAAGCCGCAGTGAATGTTGCAAAAGCTTGCAATTACACTGGAGCTGGTACCGTTGAATTTCTCTTGGGCGATGGAGAGTCGTTTTATTTCCTGGAAATGAATACCCGTTTGCAAGTAGAACATCCTGTAACTGAAATGATTACAGGCCTTGATCTTGTGCGTGAACAAATCAATGTGGCCTACGGTTTGCCTTTGTCCTTCAAACAAGAAGATTTGAAAATTAACGGACACGCAATTGAGTTAAGGGTTTGCGCTGAAGATCCATTCCAACAATTTTTGCCAAATATTGGTAAAGTGGTGCAGTATTTGGTGCCAAATGGTCCTGGTATCCGTGTTGATGACTGTATGGAAGCCAATATGGAAATTCCAATTTATTACGACAATATGTTGGCGAAGCTTATAGCATGGGGCTCTACCCGCGAGGAAGCAATTGAAAGATTGAGACGTGCTATTAAAGAATATATCATCACGGGTATCGAAACTACCTTAAGTTTTGGAGAATTTGTATTAACGCATGAGGCTTTTAAAAGTGGAAAATTTGATACGCATTTTATTCAGAAATATTTCAATCCTGAGGAAATTGCGTCGCCAGAAATCTCCAACGAAGAGCTTTCAGTATTAGCTTCAGCGGCAGTTTCGTTCTTTTTGCAAAACAAATCTGAAAATATTTCCGCAGTTTCCGCAACTTCTTCCCACAACAATCATTGGTATCAAAGTCGTAAAGAATACTAAATGAATTGGATCAAAGTATTGATTATTGACGATGTGCACCAGAGTTTGGTTCATGGTTTAATTGCGCAAAACTTTGATGTACACTACCGTCCTGACATTCAGAAATCTGAGGTGGTTTCATTGTTGCAAGTTGAAGATTTTGAGGGACTTGTGGTTCGCTCGAAATTTTTCCTAGATGCTGATTTTTTTCAGAATTGCGGCAACTTAAAATGGGTTGCTCGGGCTGGTGCGGGAATGGACAATATCGATGTAGCTGCCGCGAATAACAAAGGGGTGGTGCTGATGAATTCTGGAAACGCCAATTCAGATGCGGTGGCTGAACAAACTTTGGCCATGTTATTGGCAATTTGCACAAAATTGACAATCGCTAACAGCCAGGTCAAGCAATTTATTTGGGATCGTGAGGGAAATCGAGGATTTGAACTCAAGGGAAAAACCGTTGGAATTATTGGATATGGAAATACAGGAATGGCTGTTGCAGAAAAATTGCAAGGTTTTGGTGTTCATGTGCTTGCTTTCGACAAATACAAATCGGAATTTAGTGACAATAAAGTGACAGAGGTGGATTTGACCACGATTTTAGACAAATCGGATGTAATTTCGTTGCATATTCCACTCACCGAAGAAACCCGTTTTTTTGTCGATTTTTCATTTTTAAATTCACTGAAAAAACCGGTTATACTTTTGAATCTTTCTCGAGGTCAAATAGTTGATATAGAATCTGTTAATCAGTTTTTAGATTCGGGTAAGTTAATTGGATTTTGTGCGGATGTACTTGTAGTAGAACCCCCTGAAAAATCGAACGATAATGAACGAAAAATGTTACAAAAATTGTTCAGTTTTGAAAATGTAATTGTGAGTCCGCATGTTGGGGGCTGGACAACTGAAAGTTATGAGAAAATATCTCAATTTTTGTTGTCTAATATATTGAATTACTATAAGTTATAAGTTATTTTTTGTATAAATCATGGTAAATATAACAAAATTAAAATTATTGAAAACACAAGAATTAGATAAAATAAACTTGTTAAATCCTTGTTTTTTGGGTAAACTTGCCGATGAAAGGTCGATGTTAATCGATTAATGTAAATTGAATAGAATAAAGAAGTTGATATGAAGTATAAATTACTACGCATAGCATTGGTGGCCACAATTGGACTTTTTTGTGGTTTCTTGAATGCTCAAACATCCTTTGCGGACTTTAGGGTTAAGGCTGTCGATGGAGACGGTAAATCAATTAGTGGTGTAAAGGTATCGATGATTCTGAATGGTATTGAGCAAACTGCAGATACTACAGACAGAGATGGAAACGTGGTTTTCCAAACCTTGAATCCAGGAACCTACGACATTTCTTTTTTCAAAGAAGGTTTTTCACCGATGTCTGAAAAGGCTTACACATTGATGCCAGGTTTGAACAAAGAGTATGAGTTAATCATGATCAAAGGTCAAACTGCGATTGACATTAAAACCAAAAAGAAATCCCCAATCAACATGATTGGAATTGGACAGCCAATTGATGGAGGTAAAACTTTGGATGCAGGTCGCCGTGGAACAGGTGCTTTGATTGCAACCAATGCTGGTATTGTTGAATCTCGTCAGGGTATTTCAGTTCGTGGAACACGTGCTGATGCAAGTAAAACATTCATTGATGGTGTACCAATTATTGGTGGTGGTTCATTGCCTTCGTTGGGTACAGACCAATTGGCAGTGAGTATCGGAGGTATTCGTGCGATGTATGGTGACTTAACGGGTGGAGCATTCACATTGACATCTAAAAGTGCAACTGATAAAGTAGTTGCGTTGTTTGAAGGAATTACCTCAACTGGTTTGGATCCTTATGGAACAAATACATTTGAAGCATTCGTTTCTGGTCCACTATGGAAAAAAAGAATGGTGGTTGATGGAAAATCAAAAGAAGTTGTGAAATTGGGTTATACATTGAATGGTAACGTTGGTTACTATGTAGATCCATCTCCAACTAGAACAGGTGTTTATGTGTTGAAGGCTGATAAAATGTCTGAAATTGAGAAAAATCCATTAATTAGTACTCCAAACGGATTTATCCATGCTGCCTCATACTTGAGAGAATCAGATTTTGATGTTCTTGCTGCAAGACCAAATTCTGCATTATATAATGGGAACTTTATTGGAAAATTAGAGTACAAACCAACAACATTAACTTCTTTGGTTGGTTATGCTTCTTACTTTTATAGTGGTGGACGTTCTGTTTCAAATTCAATCATGAACTACCAGAACAATCCTTTCAACGAATCACAAACAATTCGTTCATACTTACAATTCACTCAGAATTTCAAAGTGAACAAAGAAAGTACTGTAAAAAGTGCATTCTACACCATCCGTGCTGAGTACCAAAACGCTCAATCAAAAACTACGGACGCCGTTCATGGAGACAACATATTTGATTATGGATATATTGGAACATTCACAGCTAAGCCAACTGAATTCTTTTTATATTCAAATTATGATGCTCAACAAAATCCTAACAAAGAACCTAAAATTGTTAGAGATCAATATGGAAACACTGTACAATTGAGAAACTATTGGGAATTGGCAGGTTACGTAGATACAGCTTTGTTGTTCGACGGTTCAACTTCAAGAAATTCAGTTAGAACTCAATATACTCAAAATATTTACGATTACTACAAAAGTAGAGGTTTGACAATTAACAACCCGTTGACCATTTTAATGAGTCAAGGTTTGCTAAATGGTTACAATCCTAACAGTGTATATTCTTTGCATGGTACTCCAGGTGGTATGTCAGCTGGTTTCTCTAAATCTGAATCAGAGAAGTATGCAGTATTTGCAATGGGTCAAATGCAAATCAAACCTAAAACAGTAGGTGGTATTGAGCGTGCACCGCACGATTTGCAAGCTGGTTTGTACTATGAGCAATCTTTTGTGAGAGGATATTCTTTGAATGCAAACGGTTTGTGGATTTTGATGCGTCAGTTGATGAACAAACACATCGCAGAATTGGATGTAAATAACCCGATTTTAAGTTATGATGAAAATGGTGTGTTTACAGATACAGTGAGATATAATAGATTGGTAAACTATGGTGAGCAATCTATTTTTGATTTGCGTTTTAGAGATAAATTAATCAAAGATAAGAGAACCGATGTGTATGGGAAGAAAATTGACGATAGAACTTTCGTAGATATCAACTCATACAAACCAGAAGATTTTGAATTAAAAATGTTCTCTGCTGATGAATTGTTGAACAATGGTAATGGTTATGTAAGCTATTTTGGATACGATCATTTGGGTAACAGAGTTACAGGTAAGCCATCTATTTCTGAGTTCTTGAATAATAGAGAAAAAAGAACTATCGGTGCTTTCCAACCGGTTTATTTGGCTGCGTGGTTAGAAGATCAGTTCCAGTTTAAAGATTTGATTTTCCGTATGGGACTTCGTATGGAGCGCTATGATGCAAACCAATCTGTTTTGAAAGATGCATATTCTTTGTATCCAATCAGAACAGTGGGTGAAGTAAAAGAAATGAATGGTTTGAAAATCGACCATCCTTCAAATATTGGTTCTGATTATGCAGTTTATGTAAACGATATGCAATCACCTACCAAAGTTATTGGTTACAGAAATGGTGACAGATGGTACAACGCTGATGGTAGTGAGCAAAAGAATGCTGAATTCTTAGCGAACCAAACGTCAAATGGTAAAATTGCTCCATATTTAGTAGATAATAACAAACAAGAATTGTCGGAAAATTCATTGACTGACTACACTCCAATCATGAACTTATTGCCGCGTATTTGGTTCTCTTTCCCTCTAGACAAGAGAAAAACATTCTACGTATCATACGACATGTTGGCACAGCGTCCGGATCAAGGATCATCATTTTTGACAATTGACGAATTGTATTATTTGAAATTTAGACAAGGTTCTACCATTTCAAATGGTTCATTGAGCTCTCGTTTGAAAACAGATTATGAAGTTGGTTTCAAACAAGTTTTCGGAAGAAAAGGTGATAAAGGTATTGAACTTTCTGCATCATATTCTGAAATTAGAAACGACTTCGGTCAATATCAAATTAGCAACGGTTACCCTGTTACTTATGTAACTATCCGTAACATTGACTTCTCAACCATTACTGGATTTAGAGGTACATTTAACATGATGGATATTGGTCCTTTGAACTTAAGTGCAAGTTACATGTTGCAATTTGCAGATGGTACTGGTTCAAACATCAATTCACAAGCGGCTTTGATTGCAAGTAACCAACCTAACTTGAGAAATGTTATTCCATTGGGTGACTTGGATATTCGTCACAACTTAAAAGTTTCTGCAACTTGGGCATGGGGCGGTGGACGTGATATCGTGACCAAGAAAAACTTGTACAATGGACCAATGTTGTTTGGAAAAGAAATTTTCAAGAATACTTCTTTCAATATTATTGCAAACACTTACAGTGGTGGTCCTTACACTCCAACAACACGTGCGGTGCAAATTGGTGCGGTTGACCGTGCACAAATCAAAGGTGTTCCTTATGGTGCACGTTTGCCTTGGCAGTATAACTTTGATATGAACGTTTCTAAAGCGTTCTTGATGAAGCGTGAAGGCAAATCACCTTTGAGATTCACAGCATTCTTGTGGGTTAATAACGTGTTAAACACTTGGAACGTTATTGGTGTGTTCCCATTCTCAGGTCAACCTAACGATGATGGATTCTTGAACTCACCACAAGGACAATTGTTGGTTAAAACACAAGTAGACGCTCAAAGTTACATTGACCTTTATAAAATTTTGTTAAACTCTCAAACACAAAACTGGAATGCTCCAAGAACTATACGTTTCGGTTTGCGTTTGGCATTGTAAAATTATAAATAGATAAGATTATGAAAAGAATTGGTATATACGTTTTAGGTTTGTTGGCTTTTCAATCGTTGGCAGCTCGTCCAATTGAAAATTTGACAGGTAAAACAATCAAACCGAAAATTGATCGTAGAGCTGGATCTTTCGCAAATACTTGTGATCCTGCATCTCAATCAGTGGATTTGGATATTAACAACGTTCGTACAAAATTATTGAACGGTGGTGATATGTGGTGGGATTTAAATAACCCCAAATATGAAGTGCCTAAAATCAATGATCCAAATGCAGTAAGAAAGCATTCTTTGTTTTCTGGTGCTATCTGGATTGGAGGTAAGGACAACGGTGGAAGTTTAAAATTGGCTGCCATGACGTATCGTCAAAATGGTTCTGATTTCTGGCCAGGTCCATTGGACACAAGCACAGCAGCAACAGACCCATTGCGTTGTAAGAGTTACGACAAAATGTGGAAAGTTACCCGTGATGAATTGGAAGAGTTTGCAAATAGTAAATTTTTAACCCAAAGTGCAGGTATCCGTGATTGGCCGGCAGGTTCTGATCGTTCTGTGAAAATTGGTGCGGAATCAGAATTTATGGCGCCATTTAAAGATATCAATGGTAACAATTTGTACGAGCCAAATGATGGTGAACATCCAGTAATCGACGAGCGTCGTCCAGTAATTGAAAATGGCGTTGATCGTCAACCTGATATGTTTATCTGGTGGGTTTACAATGATAAAGGTAATATTCACTCTGAAACTCAAGGTCAACCTATCGGTTTAGAATGTCAAACAACAGCTTTTGCATTCTCAACAAATGATGAAGTGAACAACATGACATTCTATACTACGAAAATCATTAACCGTGGATTTACTACGTTGAATGATTGTTATATGGGACAATGGGTAGATGCCGATTTGGGTAACTACGCAGACGACTATGTAGGTTGTGATGTTGGAAGAGGTTTGGGATATTGCTACAATGGTGACGATGATGATGAAGGAGTTTTAGGTTATGGATTAAATCCTCCAACCATTGGTGTAGATTATTTTGAAGGTCCTACAGATACTGCTGGTAAACAAATGGGATTGAGCCACTTTATGTATTACAACAATACACCTGATGCTATTACAGGTAACCCAAGAAATGCAAATGCATTTTATAATTACCTAATGGGTAAATGGGCAGGTGGACAAAACGTAACTTGGGGTGGTAATGGTTTTGGTGGATCAAGACAATGTAACTATATGTTCCCGGGTAGCACAGACCCAGCTTTTGCAGGAGAGTGTTGGGATGAAAAATCAGCTGGTAACCGTCCTGGTGACCGTCGTTTCATTCAATCTACAGGTCCATTCTTATTGCGCCCAGGTCAAGTTCAAAGAATCACTGTAGGTGTTGTTTGGGCTCGTACTACAAGTGGTGGTGCCGGATCACCTTGTTTGGGAACTGGTTCATTGAAATTGTTGCAATTGGCTTCAGATAAAGCGCAAACATTGTTCAATAACAACTTCAAAATTTTGGATGGTCCGAATGCTCCGGATGTTGAAATTCAAGAATTGAATCAAGAAGTTGTGATGAAATTCTTAAATACAAATTCAAGCAAAGTTGAAAATTATTCTGAGAAATATAAGGACGCAAACAACCAAACTAAAACGTATAAATTTGAGGGATATTTGGTTTATCAGTTGAAAGATGCAACAGTAAACACAGGTGATCTTGAAAATATTGACAAAGCGCGTTTGTTGTTCCAAGGTGATATCAAAAATAACAGAGGTCAAATCATCAACCGTGTATTTGATCCGAAATTGGCGCAGTTGATTCCAGTTGAAAAAGTGGATGGTGCTGATAAAGGTGTTCAACATTCTTATACCATTAAAAACGACTTATTTGCAACTAGCTCAAATACAAGACTTGTAGATTTTAAGAAATATTACTACATGGTTTTGAGTTATGCTATTTTGTCTGATGATTCATTGCAAATTGATCCTAATCAGTTCTTAGCTGGTCGTAGAAACATCAAGGTTTACACTGCAGTTCCTCATGATCCAATTCCTGAAAACAGTGGTACTGAATTGAATTCAGGTTATGGTAGTGGTCCAAGTTTAACACGTATTGCGGGTAGAGGTAATGGTGGTAATGCTTTGGAATTCACCAAAGAAACCATTGATGAAATTTTGTTAAATAATTTTGCTGCAAAACCAACCTACGTTGGTGGTGCGGGTCCTGTAAATATCAAAGTGATTGATCCATTGAAAGTTCCGAATGCAAAATTCGAGTTGGTGATGAAAGAAAATAAAACATCATTGGCAGCTGGATTAAAAGATTCTATCACCAAAAACACACAATGGATGTTAATTAAAAAGGGTGATAATGGAAATGATACAATTTTCTCTGATACCACATTGGCTTACAGATTTGAGTCAGTTCAAGGTAGAAGAGGATTGAATAATATTTCTAAGGAGACTTTGGCTGATTGGGGATTGAGTGTTGAAATTACACAAAGTTACAACCCAGGTGAAAACGGAGTGGCTGATCCTTCAAACGGATTCATTGATTGGTCTGTTGAATGGGAAGACAACGGTAAACAATGGTTAACAGCAGTTGTAGATAATGATGCAGCTCCTGCTTCTAACCCTTGGACAAACTGGATACGTGCAGGTAATGCAGGTAGAGGTGCTACATTTGATGGTTATGCGCATGACTTTTGGATGGCAGATGGTGCAACGCCAGTTGATCCAGGTCAAGCTTTTGAGAGAATCTGGAATGGTAGAATTGCTCCTTATGGATTGACTGCTCGTGAAAAATATAACGCCACAACTGGTGCAAATACCTATGGATTTGCTTGGTCAGGGAACGCATCTTGGTTGCAAAACCCAATGGCTGAATTGAGTAGCTTTGAGTTGGTGATTACAAAAGATAAATCAAAATGGACACGTTGCCCTGTAATTGAAATGGCTGATGATGAGGTGAAAAACAGCACTGAAGGTCAAATGGCGAAATTCAACATGCGTTGGGGAACATCTAAAAATAAAGATTTAGCTGATGATCCGTCAAGTAAAGGTTTAAGTTGGTTCCCGGGTTATGCAATTAACCTTGAAACTGGTGAGAGATTGTCTATTGCATTTGGTGAAGATTCATATTTAGAAGGTGAAAACGGTCGTGATATGATTTGGAATCCTACAGACAATGTATACAACGATAATGGTAATTACCCTGCAATTGGTGGTAAACATTTTATCTATATTTTTGGTACAGGTAAACATGGTATCGCTAGAAACGTTCAAGGTTATCCTTATCCAGGTGGAAATGATGACACTAAATTTGCTAGATTTAGAACAGGTTTGGAATCAACAACCGCAGGAGGTTCTCCTACAACGGCTGAAAAAACCAGATTATTGTCGCAAATTAACTGGGTTATTCCTACTTACTTGGCACCAGGATATAAAATTGAAAATGGGTTACCTCCAACTGATGTGAAAATTCGTGTACGCGTGAAAAAAGCATATACTAAATTTGGAAGTGCAGAATTGGGTCCAGATAGTAAACCATTATACGAATTACCAAGGTATGAGTTTGATGGTGCTACTATTGCTCCAAAACTTACTGAAGCAGCTGGTAAGAAGTCATTAGATATGGTGAACGTAGTTCCTAACCCTTATAGAGGTTACAGTGAATACGAAAACAGTCCAGTTGACTCACGCGTTACTATCACTAACTTGCCTCCAGAATGTACTATTACTATCTTCGATATGGCGGGTAACTTAATCCGTAAAATCAAGAAAGACGATGAAAGTACTTACTTCCAGTGGGATTTGAAAAATGCTAGCAATGTACCTATTTCAAGCGGTTTATACTTGATTCATGTAAAACATAAAACTTTGGGTGAAAAAGTGGTAAGATGGTACGGAATCATGCATGCAGTAGATTTGGATACATATTAATATTAAAAAAGATGAAATTAAGATTAAATCATATATATGCAGCAGCCCTTTCATTGGTATTGGGTGGAACATCGAACAGTGCCTTCGCCGGTAACCCTGAGCGTCAAGGACAAGCAGGTGCTGCCCAATTAACAATCAACGGCTGGAGTCGTAGCTCAGGTATGGGCTGGGCAAATGGCGGTGCTGTTATGGGTGTTGAAGCCATGTTTATGAATGTTGCTGGTTTGGACCGAATGGTTAACCGTACAGAATTGGTTTTTAGCCGTACAGAATGGTTAACTGGTTCTGGTATTGGTATCAATAATGTTGGTTTTGCTCAAAAATTGGGTGAAGACGATGATGCAGGTACACTGGGCGTTCAAATTATGCAATTTGGTATTGATCCGATAGAAATAACAACGGAAACAAATCCATATGGTGGAATTGGTACTTACCGTGTTAATATGACCAACATTGGTTTGTCGTATTCTAAAAGCTTTAGTAAAACCATTTCAGCGGGTATTACCGCAAGAATGGTAACTGAAGGTATTCCTGACGCTTCTGCTACAGGAATGGTTTTAGATGCTGGTGTACAGTACGCAACTACCATGAGTCCTGCTGCGAGTAAAATCAAAAAGAACGACTTCAAATTCGGTATTTCTATTAAGAATATTGGTCCCGATATGGATTTCTCTGGAGATGGATTGAGTTATAAGGCCATGATCCAAAATAGTAATTTTGATAAAACCATTGAAGTAAAAACTACAGCCATTAAAATGCCTGCAATGTTGAATATTGCGGCTTCTTATGACGTGAAGTTAGATTCAGATCCAAAAATGTATGACAACCGTCTAACATTGGGCTTTGGTTTTACAAACAATGCGTTTAGTGCAAACCAAACAACTTTGTCGGCTGAATACGCCTATAAGAATATGTTGATGGTTCGTGGTGGTTTTGCTTATCAAGAAGGTATCTTCGATGAAAACAACAGAACCAGTGCTTATACAGGTCCTATGGCTGGTATTAGTTACGATTGGCACATTGAAGGTGATGACGACAGCGAAAGCGTAGTTTCTTTGGATTACAGCTACCGTTTTACCAATCCTTTCGGTGGAACCCATTGTTTTGGTATTAGAATTGGATTAGGTAAATCTAAATAAAAATTAAATTTATTATATTTGTATTAATGTTGCATCAATGTTCACATTGGTGCAACTTTTTTTTAGTTAAACAATCATTAAACATCATCGATTATGAGTAACATTCAGTATTTCACCCAAGAGGGATTAGATGCAATTAAAGAAGAACTACATCAATTAAAACATGTAGAACGTCCTAGAATTATTCAAGCCATTGCTGAAGCTAGAGATAAAGGAGATTTGAGTGAAAATGCAGAATACGATGCTGCAAAAGAAGCTCAAGGTCACCTGGAGGATAGAATTGCACAAATGGATAGTCTTTTGGCTAACGCTCGTGTAATTGATGCCACGCAATTGGATACAAGCAAAGTAAGTATCTTGTGTAAGGTTAAGGTGAAAAATCACAATGTTGGTAAGGAAGCCGTTTACATGTTGGTTTCTGAGAAAGAAGCCAATTTGAAGGAAAATAAAATTTCGATTAAAAGTGCCATCGGTGCTGGTTTATTGGGTCACGGGGTAGGTGAAATTGTTGAAATTCAAGTTCCTGCAGGCATCGTGAAATTGGAAATTTTAGAAATCTTCGTTTAAGGTTTATGGCTAGTATCTTTTCGAGAATTATTGCTGGTGAAATACCTTGCCACAAAATATACGAAGACGATGCACATATCGCGTTTTTAGATGTATCTCCTTTGGTAATGGGACATGTTCTTTGTGTTCCCAAGAAAGAAATTGATTACATTTTTGATATGGATGAAATGGCGCTGCAACAATTATGGGCTTTTACATTGCCCGTTGCAAAAGCCATTAGAAAGGCTGTAGATTGTAAGCGTATTGGTACCTCTGTAATAGGATTAGAAGTGCCTCATACACATATCCACTTAGTGCCCATGAATTCCGCAGATGACCTTAATTTTACACGACAAAAATTGAGTCCTTCTCAAGAAGAATTGGCCGACATGGCGCTCAAAATAAAAGCATTTTTATAGCAGTTTTAACCTCAATTCCTTTACATTTGTAATATGTACCCGGAGTTGTTTCATATTGGTAATTTCACCGTATTTAGTTATGGTTTCTTTATCATGTTTGGTGTGTTTCTTGCGTTTGTTTTCTTTTTTTTCCATCGGAATGATTTGAAATTAAACCTAGATCAAATTAGTGAATTGTTTTTGTGGTGCTTTGCTTCTGTTTTTGTTGGTGGAAAGTTTTTCTATTTCTTAGAAAAACCGCTTTTTTTTCTTGAGCATCCCAGTGATTTTTTTAAACATTTAGGCCAAGGATTTGTCTTTTATGGTTCATTTTTATTTACGGTTCCAACATTGATATGGTGGTTCCGTAGAAATAATGTTCCTGTGGCATTTGGATTTGATTATTTGGCAATTGGTGGTGCCTTGGTTCATGGCTTTGGTAAAATAGGTTGCTTCATGGCCGGTTGTTGTCATGGTATTGCTTGCCTTCCTGAAGATGGGGTTGTTTTTACAAATCCCCAATCTGCCGCTAACCCCTTGAATGTACCTCTGTATCCAGTTCAATTGTGGGATGCGGCCGGTATATTGCTCATTGTTGCCTTTATGTTGCTTTACCGCAAAAACAAGAAATTTAATGGAGAACTTTTTCTTATTTATGCAATTCTTTATGGCATTGTAAGGTTTATTACTGAAAATTATCGTGGAGATGAATCCCGCGGCTATGTGATAGAAGGCGTGCTCACGCACAGTCAATTAATTGCCATTTTCGTTATTTTAATTGCCTTCATTCTTTATGTGAGTCGAATGAAGAAACATAAAATTACCCATTGATGCAGTTTAAAGATGTTGTAGGTCAAGCGTCCCTCAAAAATCAATTGATTTTGGGAGTGCAAAACGGTCGAATTCCGCACGCTCAGCTTTTTCTGGGTCGGTCTGGGAATGGTACCTTGCCTTTGGCATTGGCCTATGCTCAATTTATTTCTTGCACCAATAGAGGGAGCAACGATAGTTGCGGAGAATGTGCGTCTTGTAGGAAATATGCAACCTTAACGCATCCTGATTTGCACTTCAGCTTTCCTTATCCCTCAAAAGATTCAAAAGACTTAGCAAATGATTACATCAAGGAATGGCGAGCGGCCCTTTTGGATAATCCTTATTTGGATTACGAGGGATGGATGAAGTATAGGGAAGCGGAGAACAAACAAGGGAATATTCCCATTCGTGAGTTAAGAGCTATCATTCGTTCATTGTCGCTCAAAGCATTCGAATCCGAGTTTAAAATTCTCATACTTTGGTTGCCAGAATATATGGGTGTTGAAGGGAATGTTCTCTTGAAATTGATAGAAGAACCTCCTCAAAATACATTGTTTCTGTTGGTTGGAGAAAAGCCCGACATGATTTTGAATACCATTATTTCGAGAACCCAACCGGTAAGAGTTCCTCCGATACAAACAGAGGCAATTTCGGAATATTTGCAGCAGAAATTTGAGTTGGATCAAACGCACAGCAACCGATTTGCCCAAATGTCGCACGGAGATTTGAACTTGGCGAAAAAATTGTCTGAGGAAACCGAAAATCCTTATTTTTCGCAATTTAGAAACTGGATGAGTATTTGCTACTCGCGGAAAATGGGAGAGGCTGTTAAATGGGCCGATCAAATGGGCCCTTTAGGGAGAGAAGCATTGAAAGGATTTTTGTTGTACGGAATAGAAATTTTTCGTGGAATAGTGATTTATGGTTATCATCAAAAAGCAGGTGCATGGGCTCAACAAGAAACTGATTTTATCAAAAAATTTGATGAATTGAAAGTTCCTGTTACTCAAATAGATGTTATTGTTCAAGGGATGGAAGAAGCCATCATGCACATCGAAAGAAACGGCAACGCAAAAATGATTTTGACACAATTGTCGTATACTTTGGCTAAAAATATTAAAAAATAATTTGAGCTCGGGCAACTTTTAGATGCAGTTCGTCATCTTGTAGGAAATCTGAGTCATGAAATCGACAAATGACATCAAAGGAAACCGAAGAGCAATTGAACTTAGTGACGGCCTGCCTAAAAGGAGACAAAGCCGCTCAGCATCAGTTTTACCAACGGTATTCGCCCATGTTGTTTGCCATTTGCAAGCGTTATGCAAGTGATGAAGATTTAGCCAAAGACATGTTTCAAGAAGCCATGATTAAAATTTTTCAAAAACTATCGGATTTCCGTTTTGAGGGTTCTTTTGAAGGATGGATGAAGCGTGTTTGCGTGAATCAGTGCTTAGATGCATTGAAAAAAAGCAAGGCAAAATTCAATGAGAGTTTAAGTGAAACTCATGAATATCTTCAGGCCAATGTTGATATTGTGTCTGATATTAATGCGAAAAATTTAATGTCGCTCCTAGGTAAATTGCCAGTGGGCTACAGAACAGTATTTAACTTATTTGCTATTGAGGGATATTCACACGCTGAAATTGCTTCGATGTTGAATATTTCGGAAAATACGAGCAAATCACAAATGTTCAAAGCCAGAAAATGGCTTCAAAACCAACTAGGAAAATAACGATGGAGCAGAACTTTGACATAGATGAACTTTTTCGTGAAACATTGGGGAATGCCACCGATGTTCCACCTAGTTCTGCGTGGAACCATATTTCCAATCAGTTGAATCATGGATCAGCATCATCAAGCAGTGTTGCAGGAAAAAGCTGGTTTTCAAAATTGGGAATTGTTTCAAAAGTGGCCATTGTAAGTTCAGTTGTTGTTTTGGGAGGTTTGGGCCTTTATATGATGCCTGAAAACGATGTTACATCCCCCGAAATAAAGAAAGAGATTAACACCACGGGGTCGGAAAATTTATCTGTTCAAGATTCCTTGGGGAAATTGACGAGCCATGAGAATTCTGAAATTTCCGTTACAAAAACAAGACCTAGATTTTTATGTATTGATCAGGGTATTGTGTATGTTGATTATTCGAAATTTGACAGTTCATCGTACAATAATATTGTAAAAGATATGTTGGTTTCGTTTAAAGAATTGCCAAAAAATTCTGAGAATCAAAGCGCTTCGAATTTTGAGAATCAAAAGAGTCAAGTGCAAGAAATTCAAAAGATTGAATCAAATTTGCAGTGTAAAAATACAACCATTTTAGAGCATCTGCCATCTGGAATTTTAGATAAAGATGAAAAATTTTTGGTACAGGTAAGTGGAGAGGTTGAACGTGTAAAAATTATTTACGGTGATGGTGGTGCAGAAACTGAAAGTGTTGTAAATCAAGAGATTCATTTTTCACATTTGTACAGGGTAAGAGATAAAAAGAACTTCTATGTGAAAGTGATTGCCCAAAAGAAAGACGGTTGTTTCGATAGTGCAATGACGGAAATTGAGGTTTATCCAACTTTGTCAAAACAGGAGGAAATTATACCTAATGTATTTACACCTAACGGCGACGGTAAAAACGATGAATATTTCGTGAATATTGCTGAACCGTTGGAATATAGCATGTTGATTATGGACATGAAAAAGAATCAAATTTTTTACAGCCAAAACAAGTCGGAAACTTGGAGGGGAAATTGCGGTGCAAATCCTTGTGAGAATGGACTTTACGAGGTTGTTTTAAAATTAAAATATACTGGTGAAAAAGAAATGATCATCAACAAACGCATTCAATTGGTTAGAAAAGGAAATTAAAAGATGAAGAAATTCTCACTAAACAACGGCTGTCATGCACCAAAAATTGGGTCAGAAATTGCTCCAAAATTTGGTAAATCGACAAAAAAACCTATTTTTGAACTTTTACGTACGAAAAATA
>CAZBMF010000032.1:0-24972 GCA_964492925.1 uncultured Rhizobium sp.
TTCCGAAATTCGATTAGATATTGAAGCGGGTGCGGTGTCGTGTGTCCAGCTTGTCCAAAATTACCTTCAAAATATTGAGGGTAAAAAGCATTTGAATGCATTTTTGGAAGTTTGGGCAGAAGAGGCATTGTTACGCGCCGCTGAGATCGACGAAAAGATAAAGCAAGGCACCGCTGGTCGTTTGGCAGGGGTTGTTATTGCTTTAAAAGATGTATTGGCTTACAAAAATCACAAGGTAAGTTCATCATCTAAAATATTGGAGGGATTTGAGTCTCTCTATAATTCAACTGTTGTAGAACGTTTGCTAGCTGAAGATGCAATTTTTATTGGCAGAACCAATTGCGATGAGTTTGCAATGGGTGCATCCAATGAAAACAGTGCTTTCGGCCCTGTTAAAAATGCGGCCGACGAAAGTCGTGTTCCTGGAGGTTCTTCAGGAGGAAGTGCTGTTGCCGTGCAAGCCAATATGTGTCATTGTGCTTTGGGCACAGACACAGGTGGATCTATTCGTCAGCCGAGTGCATTTACCGGTATTTTTGGTTTCAAACCTACATATGGATTAATTTCACGTTGGGGTTTATTGGCATACGCTTCTAGTTTTGATCAAGTTGGTCCAATGACCAAAAGCTTGGAAGACAATATGTTGCTTACTGAAATTATGTCGGGGATGGACAACCACGACGCAACGATGTTGCAACAACCATCCATGAAATTTACGCAGCCAACGTCCCCCAAAAAAGCAAAGTTTGCGGTCATGAATGAGGCCATTCATCACCCGGGAGTGGATAAAGAGGTGCGTGAAAACTTTCAGAAATTATTGGATAAATTGGTTTCTGAGGGACATGAGGTGACGTATTTTGATTTCCCATTGTTGGAGCAAATGGTGCCAACGTACTATGTGTTAACTACGGCAGAGGCAAGTAGCAATTTGTCGAGATATACCGGAATGTTATATGGCAAGCGGAGTGAAAATGCCCATGATTTGGAGTCAACTTATGTAATGAGTCGTACCGAAGGGTTTGGTTCAGAGGTAAAACGAAGGATCATGTTGGGAACATTTGTATTGTCGAGCGATCAATATGACGCATACTACAATAAAGCTCAAAAAGTAAGAAGGGTAATTCAAAATCAGACAAACGAAGTTTTGGCTGATGCTGATGCAATTTTAATACCAACAACAAGCACGCCTGCATTTGAATTGGGCGAGAAAAGCAAAGATCCAATTGCCATGTATTTGGCTGATTTATTTACAGTTCAAGCGAATTTGGCGGGAAATCCTGCCATATCACTTCCATTGTTTGAAACCCAAGCTGGGTTGCCAATAGGCATCCAATTGATGGGAAAATCATTCAAGGAGCAGGAGCTATTTAATTTATCGCAGTTGTTGATCGAAACATGCAAGTCATGAAGTTAGGATTGAGATTTTTAATATTGGCTTCATTGGTTTGGAGTGGATTGGGTGCGCAATCGGTTAAGGTAGACAAGGAAATCAAGAAACTTGAAACCCGTGGTTTGCCCTATTTCTATAATCCTGAAATTGAGCAATATACTCAAGATTGGTTGATGAATGAGAATGGGGGAACTTCAATTGTTCTAGGGAGATATAAATATTACAACCAACAAATTGAAGTAGTAAGAAGACAACTTGACTTACCTTGGTTTATTTCGATTATTCCAGCGGCTAATACAGGTTTTGAACCAAGATTTAAAGATGAAATTGGAACTGCAGGCATGTGGCCATTGTCTTATTTAATGGCAAAAAAGTATGGTTTGAAGCAACTTGCGTTATACGATGAGCGAAGAGATCCTCAGACATCAACAGTAGCAGCTTGTAAATATTTAAAGGATTTGTACAAAATTTACGGTGATTGGCTCAAGGTAATTACAGCTTTTAGAATTGGACCTGCAAGATTAAACCAGGTAATTCATGAAGCTGGAACGTTGAATTTCAATGAAATTTATGAGTTTTTGGAGCCTGAAGAGAGAATTCCGGTGATTCAATTTTATGCGGCAGCGGTTGCATTGACGTATAGTCAGGAGTCGGGAATGATCGGTGAAGTTTCTTTTTCACAAGCAGAAACGGATACAGTAAGTTCTGTGAACATGGTTGTGCCAGTGAAATTAATTCAAGACCATTTCAAAGTAAATATCATTGAATTTAGAAATTTAAATCCTTCATTAAAAGCAGATTACATTCCATATTTGGGCAAACCTTTTGTGTTTAAGTTGCCAAAAAAAGAGGCGCGTAATTTCCGTATGAAGAAAGATTCAATCATGTATTGGTTAACGGATAAAGCCATAGAGCCAATGCATTATGATACTTTGGTGGAGGTGCTTGAAAACAATGATACCGTAACGATCATCAAATCGAAGGAAGAGTTGGAAGAAGAGGAGCAAATGGTGATTCCTAAAATTCATTCGCAAAAAAAAGTATGGGTTTCATACAAAATAAAAAAAGGTGATGCCCTATTTACATTGACTGATATTTTCGATTGCACCCCGGAACAGTTGCGATCTTGGAATAGGGTGAAAGGAAATTATTTGGCTGTTGGAAAATCATTGAAATTTTACGTATTGGCCGAGAAAAAGGCATTTTACTTAAATTTGAATCGGCTTAGCATACCTGAAAAGCGTAAAGTTGCCGAGCAAGATTGATGAAAAAAATCCAGGGAATTCTTCTATTTTTTGTTCTACACACGTTTGTGTTGGCTCAAAATATGGTTACAAAGGCGAAGCCTTTTGTGGTGCATGCCATCACTGAAAACATTAAAGTTGATGGTTTGTTGAATGAAGCAATTTGGTCAAATTTATACAACCGGGTAAAAGAACACACATTTACACAGTATTATCCTTACGACACTTCAAAATCAAATACTAGAACAAGTTTTGAATTGGCGCATGACGATAAGTTTTTATACGCCGCTTTTGTGTGTGAAAACAAAAATGGCCACAAACCATTTGTGGTTCAAAGTTTAAAAAGAGATTTTAGTGTACTCACCAATGATGCAGTTATTTTATCTATTTCTCCATTTTTAGATGGTCAGAATGGATTTTCATTTGGAGTTACCCCACACAATGCTCAAAGAGAAGGTGCTATTGAAAATGGTGGCACTATGGGTGTTACAACGGCTTGGGATCAAGTTTGGTATAGTGCAACCAAAATTTCAGATAGTTTTTGGGTGGCTGAAATGGCCATTCCGTTTTCTAGCATTCGATATACACGAGGTTCTAAAGTATGGAATTTTAATGTATCTAGAATTGATTACAGAAATAATGAGATTAGCAATTACGTAAAAGTTCCACGCAATTTTAATATCAGTTCGTTGGTTTTTACAGATTCTATGATTTGGGAAAAACCCATTGATGTGCGTTCAAAGAATTTTGTATTAATTCCATATATAAGCGGAAATTCGATTTCAGCGGGACCTGGGTCTGCATTTAAACATTCACCGAAAATAGGTTTGGATGCCAAAGTTGGTATTACTTCGAGTTTGAATTTAGATATCACGGTGAATCCCGATTTTGCCAATGTTGATGTTGATGTACAGCAATTAAATTTAACAAGGTATAGTTTGTATTTCCCTGAAAGAAGACAATTTTTTATTGAGAATAGCGATCTATTTGCCAATTTTGGGTTTAGGCAAATACGTCCTTTTTTTTCACGAAGAATTGGTTTAGACAATCGTTATAGTGGCAATATTCCCATTTTATACGGTGTTAGGGTTTCAGGAAAATATGGAAATGGATTGAGATTGGGTGCAATGAATATGACAACCGAAAGGGTTGTAGTTGACACCAATACCACCATTGGAAGTGTAAATTATACCGTTTTTGCCTTGCAAAAAAAGGTATTTACTTCTTCGAATATTGGGATGATTTTTGTGCATGATCAGGTGTTGGGGCAAAATTTTGCTACTTCAGGGGAGTTAAGTAAGAAATCAAATTATAACAGTGTTTTGGGTGTTGAGTACAATCTACTTACAAAAGGGAATACTTGGTCGGGCAAAGGTTTTATGATGAAATCGATATATCCTGGATTATCAAATTCCTTAGGATATTCGCATGCTACTTGGTTGTTGAGGAAGTCGTTAAATTGGATGTTCATGTGGAATCATGAATATGTAAGCAAGCATTTCAAAGCCAGAACAGGATTTGTGCCCCGGGTAGATAATTATGACCCTGTAAGTGGTAAAATTAAGAAGTTTGATTATTGGCGTTTAGAACCTGAGATAAAGTATACTTATTATCCCCAAAACAATAAGTTATTGAATAATTTCTCTGTAATGGCATATAATTCAAGCTATTACGACAGTATGTTCTCGTTAACGGAATCAAATTCTGAATTGGGATTTGATTTTAATTTCCAAAACAGTGCCATCATTCACAGCAGTTTAGATCACGAATATTTCAGATTATTTTTACCTTTTGCACCGGTTGATTTACCGGGTGGAGGTTATTTTACGGGTCAATATCATTGGTTTAATTGGCATACGGAGTTTACTTCTAATTCTCGGAAACCATTGTTTGGTGCAGTGGAGTTTACCACAGGTAATTATTTTATTGGGTTCAAAAATGAATTCAATGCAACTTTGAATTATCGCATTCCTGGATTGGGAAAAAAACGATTACCACGTTGGTTTGTATCGTCGAACTTTCAAAGAATCAGAATTGATTTGAGGGATAGTGGGCTTTACAACATTGATTTGGTGGGATTAAAAGTGGAACACAGTTTGAATACAACAATGTATCTAACAGGGTATTGGCAATTAAATGCACAGAATAAATTGATGAACATGAATGTACGTTTTCAATGGAGATATAGGCCAATGAGTGATATTTTCATTGTGTTTTCACAGAATTGGAATCAGTTTGCTTTAACCCCTGCGGCTCAAATGGAAACATGGAATGCTAAGGGACGCAGCATAGCGGCAAAACTGGTTTATTGGTTTTAACCAAGTAAATTCCAATTTTATCTAATTTTTTCTTGACGGCTAAGATTTTCAAATTAATTTTGATAGAAATATAAAAGCTTAAATTTATGATTAGAAATCACGAAATCGATTATTACATTCATGGTGAAGAAATGCAATGTGTTGAAATTGAGTTAGATCCTCAAGAAACTGTTATTGCTGAAAGTGGAAGTTTTATGTTCATGGACAATGGCATAGAAATGCATACCATTTTTGGGGATGGCAGTCAGCAAAATTCGGGTGGTTTTTTTGATAAATTAATGGGTGCGGGCAAGCGTTTACTAGTTGGCGAAAGTTTGTTCATGACGGCATTCACCAATTCAGGATATGGCAAACAAAAGGTTGCTTTTGCTGCTCCGTATGCTGGTAAAATTGTGCCTTTAGATCTATCTAGATTGGGAAATAAAGTGATTTGCCAGAAGGATGCATTTTTATGTGCTGCCAAGGGGGTGAGTGTTGGAATTGAATTTCAAAGAAAATTGGGAACTGGTTTGTTCGGTGGTGAAGGATTTATCATGGAAAAGTTGGAAGGTGATGGAATGGCCTTTGTTCATGCCGGTGGATATATCATTGAGCGTGAATTAGCTGCTGGTGAAACTTTGAGAGTAGATACCGGCTGTATTGTAGCTTTTACTGCTTCAGTTGATTATGATATTCAAATGGTTAGAGGCATAAAAAATGCCATTTTTGGTGGTGAGGGATTGTTTTTTGCGGTTTTGCGTGGGCCAGGGAAAGTTTGGTTACAGAGCTTACCTGTTAGCAGACTGGCGAGTAGAATTTTGAGTTATGCTCAACCGGGTGGTGGCAGAAAAGAAGAAGGCAGTATCTTGGGTGGATTCGGGAATATATTTGATGGAGATGGGTTTTAATCATTGATTTGTTATTTTTTTAGTATTTTTGTAATTTAAAATACTTAAATTCTTTATGTTGAGAACGATAACTTTACTCATTTCATTCTTCTTTTTTTCGGTTCAATTTGCTCAAGTTGGTATTGGTACTAATAATCCATCTTCTTCCGCAATATTAGATTTAACGAGTACCTCGAAGGGGTTTTTACCCCCAAGGATGTCGGAATCTGAAAAAAATGCGATTTCAAGTCCTGTTGCTGGATTAATGATTTATCAGGTAAATAATTCACCTGGTTTATATTATTATACAGGTTCTGCCTGGACGGGTCCTCTTTCTGTGAGTGATTTATCTGGATATTTAAAGGCTGATGGTACAGTAACTGCAACTGGAGATTTAAATATGGGCGGACAAAAAGTTGTGAATGTTGCAACACCAACTGCCTCAACAGATGCTGCCAATAAGAGTTATGTAGATGGTTTAAGTGGTGGATTAACATGGAAAGAATCTGTTGTGAATTTGGTTTCATCGGCGCCTACATCTCCTACAACGGGAAGTAGGTATATTTTAACTGCTTCATGGGGTGGAGGTAGCACCAATCAAATTGCTACTTATAGTGGTTCTGCATGGACATTTACTACTCCTACTAATAGAGATGCTGTTTTTGCAACTACCCCATCTAATGGTTATGTTTACAATGGTTCATCTTGGAATCAGTTCAATAGCAGCGTCACTTATTCATTTGGTTCTGGTTTAACCAATTCCGCGAATTCAATTTCTTTGGCTACCTCTGGAGTTGCCACTTCTAATATTGCTGATGGAGCAGTTACGGCGGCTAAAATAAATTCAATGGGGGCAACATCTGGTCAAATATTGAGATACAATGGTTCAGCTTGGGCGGCAGCAACTCCTTCTTCTGGTACGGTAACTAGTGTTTCCGTGGGAAGTGGATTGTCTGTAACCAATGCTACAACAACCCCAACCATTACGTTAACCACTGTGCCAGTTGCCAATGGTGGAACAGGTTCAACCAATGGTTCAATTACAGGAACAGGGGCTCTTACATTTGCTGCAGGTGGTACAAATCAGAATGTTACTTTGACCCCAAGCGGAACTGGATATACCTTGTTAAATGGTAAAGTGGGAATTGGAACTTCCACACCAACTACTTCATTGCATATACAAAATTCAAATGTTTTTGGTGGTTCAGATAACCCAGCTTCGACTTCAGTACCTTCTCTATATATCAACAATGCAAATAATAGTTCTTCTTCGGCACACGCAATTTTGTCAGTAAGAACTGGAGGGAATTCAGGTGGGAACCCATATATTTCTTGGGATATTAATGGTGTTAAGGGATACAGTATGGGAATGGCAAATTCTACAGACCAATTGATTATCAACAACAAGTGGGATTTTGCGACAGGAACGGCCGCCAACAACATGATGATTTTCAATGAAACAGGACAAACACGGGTAATTATTCCAAATGATGGTGGTGCATACAATAGTTCTTGGCCCTCAGGTTGGGGTGGTGGAATAGGTACCTATGATATGACATTGTCTGGTATTTACTATACCACAATGACCGCCAGATCCGATCGTAGGTTGAAAAATGAAATCAATCCAATTTCTAGTGGTGATGCGCGAAAATTGCTTACTCTAAGGCCCGTTACTTATTATTGGAATAAAGGTGTTTGTGATGATCATGCATTACAATATGGCTTCATTGCTCAAGAGATTGAGAAAGTATTTCCAGATATGGTTTCAACTGCTACAGATGACGTGCAAACAAAATCTGTGAATTATCAATCATTTCATGCCTTAACGGTGAAAATGATTCAAGAGCAAGAGGCCGAAATTCAGAATTTAAAAGAATTGCTTCAAAACAGACAGAAGCAAATAGATGAGTTAAAAGTATTGATTCAAGCCACCTTAAAAAAGTAACATGTTTCGCTTTAAATTCATCTTTTTTTGTGCTTTAACTGGCTTTGCTATTGCTCCTTTAACGGCGCAAATTGGCATTGGTGTTGAAACGGCATCGAATTCGGCTAGATTGGAATTGAGTAGTTCGAGTCGTGGGTTTTTGATGCCCAGGTTATCACAAAACCAAAGGAATTCTATACTTTCGCCCGTAACGGGGTTATTAATTTTTCAAACAGACAATACACCGGGTTTTTATTATTATACCGGAAGTGCTTGGACAGGTCCCCTAACATCAACAGAGGTTGACGGATTGGTGAAATCTGATGGTCGTTCAATTTTATTGGGCAACTTAAACATGGGTTCAAATAAAATCATCAATGTTGCTGAACCTTCAAGTGCTACAGATATTGCAACCAAAGGCTATGTTGATGGATTGAGTGGAGGTTTGTTGTGGAGAGAGTCTGTGATAGATTTGGTTTCGTCGGCTCCTAGTGCTCCATCAAATGGTGATCGTTACATATTGAGCGCATCTTGGGGTGGTGGATCTAAAAATCAAATTGCAACCTATAATTCAGGATCTTGGACATTCACATCTCCTTCGGCTAAAGATGCGGTTTTTGTATCTACCCCTTCTAATGGATATGTTTATAACGGAACCCAATGGTCACAATTTAACAGTGGTACCGTTTATTCTTTTACTGGTGGATTAAGCAATGCCAATAATACAATTTCACTTGCTACAAATGGGGTATTGAATAATCATTTTGCCAATGCTTCAGTAACTGCAGTGAAATTAAATTCAATGAGTGCTAGTTCTGGTCAAGTTTTAACTTTTAACGGAACAAATTGGGCACCTAGCTCAAATTCAACTGGTACGGTTTCTAGTATTTCGGGTGGAACAGGAATATCTGTGACCAACGGAAGTACGACTCCGGTGGTGAATATCAATCAACTTGGACTTACTTTGGGTGGTACAAATTCTACAACAGGTTCAATTTCCGGAAGTACTGCACTAACAATGACGGCTGGAGGTACAAATTCAAGTATTACCCTTACACCATCAGGCAGTGGATATACAATTTTGAATAGTAGAATTGGACTTGGATATTCAACGCCAAGCACCATTGTTCATTTACAAAATTCAAATGTTTATTCCGGAAGTCCATCATCTAATGATGCTCCTACAGTGCAATTATTTAACTCAAGTAACAGCTCATCATCAGCTCATTCAATGGTTGAAATAAGAACTGCTGGAAATACTAGTGGTGATCCATATTTGTCTATTGATGTGAATGGTGTGAAAGGGTATTCTATGGGTATTCAAAATACCACTGACCGCTTGATTTTAAATTCTAAATGGAATTTTAACAACAGTACAGCCGGTAGTAAATTGCTCCAATTTATTGGATCTGGACAATCGCGTGTAATTATAAGTGATGAAAGTGGAAATGTGAAAACCAATTGGCCTTCTGTTTGGGGTGGTGGATTGTGCACATGGGATTTGTCTGTCTCAGGAATTTATTATAATACAACCTTATCAATGTCTGATAGACGTTTAAAAAATACCATCAAGGAGTTAGATGAAGATTTGCCTTCCAAATACATGAAATTAAATCCGGTTACTTATTTTTGGAATAAAGATATTTTTCCAGTTCATCAATTGAATTATGGGTTTATTTCTCAAGAAGTGGAAGCCATTTTCCCAGATTTGGTGCTAACTGCCACAGATGAAATTCAAACAAAGTCAATGAATTATCAGTCATTAACTTCCATGCATGTAAAGATGATTAAGAAGCATCAGTCTGATTTAGATGCGTTGAAATTGGAAAATGAACAACAAGAAAAAGAAATCAATGCCCTTAAGCAATTGATTTTAAATCAGTGATTAAGATTTCTTTAATGCCAGAATTGAGAAATCACTCTCTTCTTTTACAATGGTATTCGAAAGGTGACCCAAGCCTGTGATATCCATGGTTACCACATCATTAGCTTGTAACCATTGAGGTTTGAAATTAGGATCATTCAATAACCCAGTTCCATTCAATTCAAGGAAACAACCTGTTCCAACAGTACCTGAACCAATTACATCACCAGGGAAAATATCGGCACCGTAGGCACATCTTTCGATAATTTCGGCGAAAGTCCAATCCATATCTCCAACAGAACCTTCACTTACTTGAATTCCATTCACGTGGCACGACATTTTTAAGTCGTAATTATTTCCAACATGTCCTGGTTTAGCAGGGATTTTATAGGGTTCCAATTCATCAGGAGTAACCAACCAAGGTCCTATTACAGTGCTAAAATCTTTCCCTTTTGCAGGTCCAAGATTCAACAGCATTTCTTCCATTTGAAGTGTTCTTGCGCTCATGTCGTTCATGATCATGAATCCAGCGATATACTGATCTGCATCAACTGCTTTTACATTTCTGCCTCTTTTGCCTAAAACCACTGCTACTTCCAATTCAAAATCCAACTTTTGGAAATGATCTGGCATACAAGGAATTGGTCCCGGGCCCATGATGGCATTGTGGTTGGTAAAATAGAAGATTGGATATTGGTCGAACTCAGGAATCATAGGAACACCGCGATTTCTGCGGGCAGCGGCTACGTGCTGGCGGAACGCGTATCCATCTCTACAACTGGTTGGATTTGGCACCGGCGCCAAAAGATCAGCACCCTCTAAATTTGAAGCCAATTCAGAAAACTGTCCCTCAAGAATTTGTGACTCAATTGCTTTGGCTTTCAACAATTGATTGTCCCAATCAAGCAGCATTTCCGACATTTTAGCGGGGATAGTTGCATCAATTTTATTGAGTGGATAAATTTGATTGTTTACAATTATTCCTACCTCAATGGTGCTTTGATTTTTATAGGTCACAAATTTCATGTTGCAAAGGTAAACAATCGTTTGCACTTTTGGGGGAAAACTCGATTTGTGTATTGAGAAATTCGACAAGACCTTTGAGGTTTAAAATGTCTGTGGAAACAATTTTAGTTACAGGGAGTAATGGTCTGTTAGGACAAAAGCTCACCGATTTATATTTGCATAAACCCAATGTTCAATTGGTTGCAACAGGTGTTGGACAAAACCGTCATCCCTCAAAAGAAGGATATATTTATGAAGAAATGGATATCACAAATCCTGAGCAAGTTTCCGCGATAATTGCAAAACATTCTCCAACTGTTGTGATTCACACTGCTGCCATGACGCAGGTAGACGATTGTGAATTTCAAAAAGAGGACTGTGTAAAACTGAATATTGAAGCTGTGAAAACTTTGGCGTTGTTAAGTGGTCAATTTTCTTTCCATTTGGTTCATTTAAGTACTGATTTCATTTTCGATGGAACTAAGCCTATGTACAATGAAGAAGATGCGGCAAATCCTTTGTCGTACTATGGTTGGAGTAAGTTGGAAGCTGAAAAAATGGTAATCGAAAATGCCAAAAGTTGGTCGATTTTAAGAACCATTTTGGTTTATGGTCAGGTTGCAGACATGAGCCGTTCAAACATCATTTTATGGGCGTATAACACATTGAAAGATGGAAAAACAGCTAAAGTTGTGAATGACCAATTTAGAACACCTACCTTGGCTGAAGATTTGGCATTGGGTTGTCAATTGGCGGCTGAGAAGAAAATCACTGGAATTTTTAACATTGCGGGAAAGGATTATGTGAGCATTATTGAGTTGGTGGAAAAAGTTGCCCAGATGTATGGATTTTCAATGGATAATATTGATACTGTGAGCAGTACAACATTGAATCAACCTGCGAAGCGTCCTCCAATTACAGGTTTAGATATTTCAAAAGCCAGAAATTTACTCGGGTACGAACCGCATTCATTAGAAGAAGGCATTCGAATTTGCTTAGGTGAGTTAAATTAAATCCTTGTGGTGCTTAAAAGCTTCACGGCGCGATAAAGGCTTTAAGCTGTGGCTATTTACAAAGTGAATAACCCAATTTAAATCGGTTCTCGCATACTGACGCAATGCCCATCCAATAGCTTTTTGGTGAAAAAATTCTTTCGACGCAGTGTGCGGTAAAATGGCTTTTTCTAACCAATTTGTATTGGTTTTATCGCGGTATTTCAATTGGCAAATAATGGCGGTTCTGTTTACCCACATATTGTTGCTTTCAATCCATTTTTGCATGGTTTTTTCAAACATTGAGGGATATTTCTTAAAGTAATCACCTACAATATTGGCTGCAATAAAATCAATGCTATCCCACCAGCTTTTGTTCATCATGAGGTATTCAATCAATTGAATGTCTGATTCTAACCAAAATTTCTTGTGTTTGTGAAATGTTTCCATGCCAACATACTGAAACTCTCTCTCTTCTGAGTCCCACAATAATTTTACCCAATCGATTAATTCTTGGTGATTTTGGGGTGTCCATGCTTGATTGAAAATTTTTAATGCAGAACTTCTATTGGGAGAAGTTACCCCAATATATTCAAACAAATTCTTCATGTATTTTTTCATGGGTTCCTTTTTTTCAGGAGTTGAAAATTCTACTAAAATTGATTTTAGGGCATTAAATTTATCTTGCATAAAATGCAAAGTTATCCAATAAACGTTCGGCTTTATCGGATTTTTTAATTTTTTAAACGAACATTCTTATCTTTGAGCAAATACTATGAAAAAGATACATTTATTCTTTGCTGTCACTGGCGTTTTAATTTTGGGAGCTTGTGATGTTGTGAAAAGTGTTGCCACTCAAACGGCAAACGACGTTTTGACAAATGCAACCGGAAGTGGAACAACCTCTATACCAGCATTAACTCAAACAGAAGCTGCTGGTGGATTAAAGGATGCATTGGTAAATGGTGTATTAAATGGTACTGGTGCCTTGGGAAAGGTTGGTGCCTTTGCAAGTAACCCATCTATAAAAATTTTACTTCCTGCAGAAGTTCAAGCCATTGAGCAAAAAATTCGCGATAATTATTTATTAAATGCAGCCATTGGCAAGGAATTGGATAAAACCATTGAAGCAATGAATTCAGGCGCTGAAAAAAGCATGAAATTGGCCGTTCCTGTGTTTAAAAATGCGATCACAAACATGTCTTTTTCTGATGCCATGAAGATATTAACCGGTGGTTCAGGTGCTGCTACAGCTTATTTGAAAAGTTCTTCTGAAGCTCAGTTGCAACAACTGTTTATGCCTGAAGTGAAAAAAGCATTAGACGAAGTGGCAATTTCTAAAACTTGGACTCCTGTTGTAAATAAAATCAATCAAAATAAAACTTTATTGGGGTTGAAAGCCGATATCCAGCCTGATTTGAACCTGTATGTTACCCAAAAAGCTACAGCGGCATTGTTCACGGAAATTGAAAAAGAAGAAAATAAAATTAGAAAAGATCCTGTTTCAAGAACAACTGATTTGTTGAAAAAAGCGTTTGATTACGCCGACAAACACTAATTTAAATGATGCGTTTTGGTGTTTTACTGTGCTTTTTGTGCTTGTCGTTAACCGCGGTAAATGCACAAAGCAATCAGTTAAATGCCAAAATTTCGATTCATTACAAAGGACAATCCTTTGAAAAAATTCTTCAACTGTTCGAAGAAGCCACAAATTGCTTTTTTCAATACGACGCTTCTCTAAAGCCATCTAAAAAATGGTTTGATGTTCAAATTGACAACGAAGTTGCTAAAATAGCACTTAGAGATTTCCTTCAAAACTATGGTTTAGATTTTGCAGTGGTAGGAGATCAGTCTTTGGTGTTGAAACGTTGGGTAGCCCCCAAAGAGGATGTGATTATTTCTGGTAGAGTATATCATGCCGATAATAAAGAACGACTGGTTAATGCTTTTGTACAATTAGCTGGTTCACAGCAGTCTACGTTTACAAACGACCAAGGTATCTTTCAATTACGTACCGATGGAGGTTTGCTCATTTATCAAATTTCATATCCCGGTTTTAAGCCTTTTACTGATACCATTGAGAACGATAATCGGACATATTTTTTAGATATTCCCATGGTTCCTGAATCAGAAAAAATGGAGGTAACTCTAGTTATTTCTGAAATTTCAGGAAATTCTCCCAAAGTTGTTTTGGGGAAAACCGATGAGTTTAATATCAATAGATTGCAATTAGAAAAAGTGCCCCAATTGATGGGTGAACCAGATATATTGAGGGTGATGAGTTTAAACCCCGGGGTGGTTTCTGGTTCTGAAGGGGTGTTTGGTATGTATGTTCGAGGCGGTGCTTCTGATCAGAATTTGGTTTTACTCGATGATGTGCCAATTTATAACCCTTATCACCTTTATGGAGTTTTTGGTGTATTTAACAGCGACATTGTTAAAAATGCAAAATTTTACAGAGGTGTTTTTCCCGCAGATAAAGGTGGTAGGCTCAGCAGTGTGGTGGATGTTACAACCAAAGAAGGAAATCCAAACAAATTTTCAGGCTCTATAAATCTCGGAATCCTTACAAGCAGGTTTACATTAAATGGACCGATTGTGAAAAATAAAACTTCATTTTCGCTCGCTTTCAGACGCAGTATTTTCGACTACCTGGTTCAACCACTTATGCAAGCCGTGGAATATAAATCAGGAAATTTTATCAATCGTTACTATTTCTATGATGTTAATCTCAAGATTACCCATAGATTCTCTAACAAAAGTCGTTTATCAGCCAATGTTTTTGGAGGATTAGATTATGCGGGCCTAATTGATAAGAAAATATCCTTTTTTAACATAGATAAAAGTACTATTAACCGGTCGGAAGATGTTTCTAAGTGGGGAAATCAAACCATTAGCCTAAGATGGGATTATTTGCTCACTCCAACTTCCTCCTTTTCCTTAAAATCTTATGTTACCAACTATAATTATTCTCATTCTCACACTTTTTCTAGTGAGTCGAATATCAATAATATTAACAGCACCGAAAAGTCAACGTATATACTTTCAAATGGTTTGAGGGACATTGAAGTGTCGGCACATTTGCAAAAACAGTTAACCCGAAAATTAAATGTTAAAATTGGTGGTGGGTTTATTGGACATCAATTTATGCCCAACAGACGTTCATTAACGGCGGAAACTGACAGTGTGAAAACAGAATTTGTTTTTCAAGATAATGAAGTTTTTACCCCAGAAGTCTTTGGTTATGTTTCAACAGAATACCATCACCCTAAGTTGGGGTATTTAGATTTGGGTATAAGAGCTGTGTATTATGGACTGGATTTTGGTCAATATTACGTACTTCCCGAACCACGTTTTAGTTATCGTTTGCCGATCAATAGTGATTTTTGGTTTAAAATTTCCGGTTCACAAACTAGGCAGTTTTTCCATCAACTGAATAATCTTACGTTGGGATTGCCATCTGATTTATGGGTTCCCTCAAATGCAAAATTTAGTCCCTCAAAATCCTCTCAATTGTCAGTGGGTATTTCCCAAGAATTTCAACATTGGGTTTTTAGTGCTGAAGCTTTTTACAAAAAATTTGAGAACATACTCGAATACAACGACAATGCCGTTTACGTTACCTCTGGGTTAAATTGGGAGAAATCGGTATGTGCGGGTGTTGGGGAGTCTAAAGGAATTGAGCTCTTATTAGAGAAGAAAAGCGGACGTTTAACCGGTTGGATATCCTATACCTTGATGAAGGCCACCCGTAGGTTCGATGCACTCAACCAAGGACTTGAATTTGATGCACGTTATGACCGCAGGCACAACATCAATGTGGTTGCTAATTATAAATTCTCAAATCGCATTTACTTTAATGCTACTTGGGTTTTTCACACTGGCTTTGCTTATACTTTGCCTATTGGTGTTATTCCTTCATCTTCTTCAAATGACCCATTTCGCGATGTTTACATTTATGGAACCAGAAATAACCGAAGAACAGACAACAACCATAGGTTAGATTTATCGGTTAATTTTAAAGGAAAACCCGGTAAATTCAATACCCAATGGACCTTTGGAATATACAATGTTTACAATCAGCACAATCCATTTTTTGTTAATTTAGGACTTGATTCACAAGGAGATAGGAAACTTTTCCAAGTGAGTTTGTTGCCCATTATTCCATTTGTCAATTATCAACTTTCTTTCTAGTGAAATGGTTTCAATACATATTGCCCATTCTTTTTTTCATTTCATGTGTTGATGAAGTGCCTTTGGAGAATGCTATTAAGGAACCTGAAGCATTGGTTGTGCATGCATTTTTTAATCCCGATAGCGCCGTAGATATTCATGTTTCTAGGGTTTCAAATATCAGTGAACCTTATGTTTGGATTTCAGATGCTCTTTTGTCCCTCAAAAGAAAAAATACCCCCAATTTTATTTTTCAGTATGTTTCTGATGGACAATATATAGGGAATATAAAGTTAGCCCCGAATGACAGTATATGGGTAAAAATTCAACATAGGATAGGAACAGATAGCCTGGAATTAAAAATCCCTAGCCGATTGCAAATCAAACAAGTAGATACATTTACCACGTTGGTTGGAACCGTGGGTAAAACAAAAGCGTATCGCATTCATTTTAAGGACAGTGCTTACAACAAGAATTTTTACAGAATTTATGGAATTAAAACGTATATGAAATATGTTTTAAATGGATCAGGAGTAAAGATTGACAGCAGTATTCTTACAGAAAAAATGTCGATTGGAGGCACAGAAATTCCTTTTACTCGAAATGCTTATAACACCTATTCAACCAAGGAAATCATGTTTAGTGATGATATTTTTAATGGTGTAAAAGTTGGTTTTGTGGTGCATGAATTGTTAAATAAACCCTTGTCAAGTGATATGAAATTGTTGTTTACAGACATTTATCTTGAGAACATTTCCGAGGGAATGTATGTTTATTTAAATTCTAGGAATGCCCATTTATGGCAACAAAATTCAATCACACAATTACCCACAAAGGTGAACGGAAATTTGAATAAAATATACGGAGTAGTTGGGGCGTTTACGTCTGATAGATACAGAATTATCAATTGATAATTTTCATTTCAACTTCGTCAATTTTGGCGCCAGTCATTTTCTTAATGAAGAATTCAAATTGTTGAAAGCGAATAGTTTCACCGGTATGAGGAATTTTTTCTGAGCAGTAAATGATAAATCCGCCCAAAGTATTGTAATCGCCCTCTGGGATTTCAAATTGATATTTCTCATTGAGATAATCGATTTCTAATCTTGACGAAAATTTGAAATGATTGTCACCCAAGATTTGTTCATTTGTATCGAGTGTATCAAATTCATCTTCAATTTCCCCAAAAATTTCTTCAACTACATCTTCAATTGTAGCAATACCAGCGGTTCCACCAAATTCATCTACAACTACAGCAAGACTTTTGCGTTGTTGAATGAAATTCCGCAACATGTCGTGGGCTTCCAAACTTTCATTCGCAAACAAAGTAGGTCTAAGCACGCTTTTAATGTCTTTAGGTTGGTGGAAAAGATCACTGTGATGCACGAACCCAATAATGTTGTCGATGTTGTCTTTAAACACTAAAATTCTGGAATGCGAAGTTTCAATGAATTTATTCTTAAGTTCATCGATACTAGATTCAATGTCTATTCCAACCAATTCGGTTCTGGGAACCATAAAATCGCGAACCACAACATCGCTAAAATCTAAGGCATTTCTAAATGCTTCTGTATCAATTTCTTGAGATTCCATATTGGTGGAATTTTCAATTGATGAAATGTAATTATCAAGGTCTACTTTAGAGAAAACTGGAGTTTGTTCTGTGATTTGGGTTTTGGTAAAAACGCGCAAAAGAAAGGAAGAGGCCCATTTTGTGAACGCAATAAGTGGCCAAAGCGCCAAATGTGTCATTCTAAATGGCATTGAAAAGGCGAAAATCAATTTATCGGCTTGAATTTTAAACAGCGTTTTGGGTATAAATTCAGCGGTAATAAGCACCAAAAAGGTACTAATTAATGTTACTGTAAGGATTTTGAGTATTTCATTGTGAATGATATGATCTAAGTAATATTCTAGGATATTGCCCATTGCCATACCATAAATTACCAAACTTAAATTGGTGGCAACCAAAACGGTGGAAATGAATTCAGATGGTTGTTTTACATAACGAGCCAAATGTTTTGCGCCAAAGATTCCTTGTTTGCTGCGCAGTTCTATGCGAAGTTTATTTGCTGAAATAAAAGCAATTTCCATTCCCGAAAAGAATGCAATCGTCAACAAACAAACAATGATGGTTATCCAACTAGAAACAGTGGGTGTTTCGATAACAGAATTCAATAAAAGTACCGAGAGGGGGTCAGGCATATTTATTCGAAGATAATATTTTCACATGATATTTTATAGGGATTTGCGTTTTATGCAAAAAAAATATTGACTTTCAGGTTTAACTTTGTGGCGATGGACAATAAAATTAGAATTGGAATAATTGGTGGTGGACAATTGGGTATGATGTTGCTGCAAGAAGCAGATAAATCAAATGCAACATACACAATATTAGAAGGTTCTGAGGATTGTCCAGCAAAACCTTTTACCCATAATTTGATTGTTGGGTCTTTGAAAAGCCCTGAGGCAATTCGTGAATTGGCCGCTGTATCAGATGTAATAACTTGGGAAATTGAGCATATTGATGTTGAAACTCTGATTCAATTGGAAATGGAAGGCAAAAACGTTATTCCTCGTCCTAAAATCTTAAAAATGATTCAAGACAAAGGGGCTCAAAAGCAGTTTTTTCAGGAAAATCAAATTCCCACTGCACCGTTTGATTTGATTGATGCGTCCGAAGTAAGATCCTTGGATTTTGGAAAATACCCTCAAGATAAAATTGTGGTCAAAACCAGAACTGGTGGTTATGATGGCAAAGGGGTAAGCATTTGTTCCAAACAGGATTTGATGAATGGAATCGTGCCTTTTGAAGGTCCTATCCTAATTGAGCAATTTGTAGAGGATGTTTTAGAGTTAGCAGTGATAGTGGCCATAGATCAGACAGGGCATCACGTAGCCTATCCCTCAATAGAAATGTACTTCAACCCAACGAGCAACTTGGTTGAGTTTTTATTTTCGCCGGCCAATGTAGAAACACATATTGAGAATGCAGCGAGGTCTATTTCCGAGAAAGTTATTATGGCTTTTAATACCCCTGGGTTATTCGCAGTTGAATTGTTTTTAACGCAAAATGGTGAAATTTTGGTGAATGAAATTGCACCGCGTCCGCACAATAGCGGTCATCATACCATTGAAGGATGTATAACAAGTCAGTTTGCTCAATTGGATAGAATTTTGCACGGAAAATCATTGGGAGATCCATCATTGAAGCAACCAAGTGCCATGATAAATTTGGTTGGACCAGAGAACTTAATTGGTGCTTATAAACTTGAAAATGAAACGTACTGGAATGAACAAAAAGATGTTTTCATTCACATGTATGGAAAAACAGAGAGCAGGCCCAATAGAAAATTAGGACACGTAACTGTTGTTGCGAAAGATTTCGAGAAATTGTTAGAAAGAGCTGAATACGTGAAAGAAAAAATGAAGGTTATACCGTCATAATTTCTTTTTCTTTCACTGTAAATAGGTCGTCTGTTTTCTTGATGTAATTGTCGATGATGCGTTGAACGCTTTCTTCACCGGCAGCGCATTCATCTTCACTGGTACCATCGGCTTTCAGTTTTTTGATTCTTTCGTTGGCATCTTTACGAAGGTTTCTGATACCCACTTTTGAATTTTCACACTCAGCTTTTGCTTTTTTCACCAATTCTTTACGGCGTTCTTCGGTAACCGGGGGAATGCTAATTCTGATAAATTCACCGTCATTTTGAGGTGCAAAACCCAAGTTAGCGTTGATGATGGCTGTTTCAATGCCACGAATCAAACTTTTTTCCCAAGGTTGGATAGAAATTGTTCTGGCATCTGGCGTATTCACATTGGCAACTTGGGCCAAAGGAGTAGCTGCGCCATAATATTCAACAAAAACACCATCTAACATATCTGGAGATGCTTTTCCTGCGCGGATGCGAGAAAATTCAACGGAGGTATGAGAGAGGTTTTTTTCTAATTGATCTTGTAGTTTACTGATGACTTCTTTAACTGTGCTCATAATTTCTATCTGTGCAAATTTATTGAATTAGTTTGAAAATTAATAGGCTCTTTCTTTACGTCCTTCCATGTAATAAACAAATGCCCTGTTTGCTACTTCGGTACCACCTGGTGTTGGATAATTACCTGTAAAGTACCAATCTCCCAAATCATTAGGACAAGCTTGGTGCAATTGTTCCACAGATTGGAACAAAATATTGAATTCTGCGCGTAAACCTGCAGGTTTCACCATATCGGCAATTTTTTGAGAAATTTCCGCATCTGTAAGGGGTTCGTAAAGTTTTTGAACCACGCATTTTTGTTCAGTTGCAGGTTTTTTAAGTTCTTCTACCGCTTCTAAGTACAAATTTTGCATCAAGGATTCCATGCCTTTGTCTTTCAACAACTCAACAGCAGCTCTAAAAGCAGCGAAATCACCCATTTTGCTCATGTCGATACCATAGCAATCAGGGTAACGAATTTGTGGTGCTGAACTAACAAGTATGATACGTTTTGGCTCTAATCTGTCGAGAATTCTTAAAATACTGGTTTTGAGAGTTGTGCCCCTAACCACAGAGTCGTCCATGATAACCAAGGTGTCTTTCCATGATTTCACTACACCATAGGTAATGTCATAAACGTGCCCTACTAAATCTTCTCTGTCGGTGTCGTTGGTAATAAACGTGCGCATTTTCACATCTTTCACCAAGATTTTCTCTCTTCGAGGTCTCCAACTTAAAATTTCTTGAACTTTTTCAGGGTTATTGGCAACATCGATTTTGGCGAGTGCTTCAGTCTGGATTTTCAACCTGATTTCGTGAATTCCGTCAATCAAACCATAGAAACTTGTAGAGGCTGTATTGGGCACATAGCTAAAAACGGTATCCACAAGATCGTTACCCAACATTTCCATCACTGGAGTGGCAAGTAGGCGACCGAGTTCTTTTCTTTCGGCATAAATTTCTTGGTCATTGCCACGACTGAAGTAGATTCTTTCGAAGCTACAGCTTTTACGTTCAGTTGGGGCAATAATATTAACTTCAGAATGAGAGCCGTCTTTTTTGACTATGAGGGCGTTTCCTGGTCCTAATTCTGAAATTTGTTCAGGGTATAAATTGAAGGCGGTTTGGATGGCAGCACGTTCGCTGGCAACAACTACAACTTCGTCATCGGCGTAGTAGTGTGAAGGCCTAATACCTGCTGGGTCGCGAATGATGAAAGCATCACCATGACCGAGTAATCCAATCATATTGTATCCCCCATCAACATTTTTAAAACTGCGTTTTAAAATATTGGGAATAGAAATTTCTTGTTTGATTTTGTCGGTAATTTCAAGGTTGGTAAAACCTTGCGACTTAAGTATGCCGAATAAACGTTGGTTTTCTTCATCAATGAAATGTCCAATTTTTTCAAGCATAAGCACGTTGTCGCTCTTTTCTTTGGGTTGTTGGCCTAATTCAATGAGGTTTTTAAATAGTTGTTCGGTATTTGTGATGTTGTAATTTCCCGCGAGCATCAAATTTCTCGCCATCCAGTTGTTTTGACGCAAGAAAGGATGTATGTTTTCAATGGAATTACCACCGTAAGTGCCGTAGCGTAAATGTCCTAAAAGGAGTTCGCCAGCATAAGGATAGTTTTTACGTAAATAATCGGCGTCAAACTGGAATTCCTTGGGGATTTCTTTGAGGGACGCAGATACATCGTCGAAAATATCAGAAAGTGCGGTTTTAGAAGCACTTCTTTTGCGGGCAAGGTAACGAGCGCCATAATCAGGATCTAATTTCACCACACCAATTCCGGCGCCATCTTGGCCTCGATTGAGTTGTTTGGTCATTAAAAACTGCAATTTATGTAGCCCATACCAATAGGTTCCATACTTTTCGTAGTAGTATTCTAGGGGTTTGCGTAATCGAATAAATGCAACCCCACATTCGTGCTTTATAGCGTCACTCATGGGATAGTAAGTTGCAAATTTACGATATTCAGGTTCAAAAATGACGTTCCAAAAAAAGAGATTCGATAAAATTGACTATTTTTGTGCTTAAGCCTAAAAAATATTTGGTTATGGAAATAAGAAAACCTTTCAATTTGCAAGAGTGGATTGCTGAAAACAGACATTTGTTAAAGCCACCGGTTGCCAATAAAAACATCTATCCAGAAGGATCAGATTACATTGTGATGGTGGTGGGTGGTCCTAATTCTCGCAAAGATTATCATTACAATGAAACAGAAGAATTGTTTTATCAGTTGGAAGGTGAAATCACAGTGAAGATTCAGGTTGATGGTAAAAGAGAAGATGTGAAATTAAAAGCTGGTGATATGTTTTTGCTTCCGGCAAAAGTTCCACATTCACCAGGAAGAACGGAGGGAAGTGTTGGCTTAGTGATTGAAAGAGTGAGAGAAGGCAAAGGATTTACAGATGGCTTGTTGTGGTTTTGCGATAGTTGCAACCATAAATTGCACGAAGCTTATTTTGAGTTAAAAAATATAGAAACTGACTTTCTAAGTCATTTTAATGAATTTTACAATTCCGAAGAATTGCGTACTTGTAAAAACTGTGGAGAGGTGCTACAAAAACCATAAGTATGTACGAGTTTCACGGAGATAAAAGGTATTATTTTGATATGACTCACAAGGTTACGGTGGGTCATATCATTCCATTCATCAAGGAGCAATTTGAGTTTCCAAGCAACATGAAAGTGTTGGAAATTGGCTGTGGTGAAGCGGGTGTATTGAAGGCTTTTACGGATTTAGGCTATCAATGTACGGGAATAGAATTGGAAGAATCTCGACTTGAATTTGCCCGAGAGTTTATGGCCGATGAACTCAAAGAAGGTAAAATACAATTTTTGAACAAAGACATTTACGATGTTGTTCCAGAGCAAGATTTGGGAACGAAGTTTGACCTTATTATTTTGAAGGATGTGATAGAGCATATTCCTAATCAGGAGAAATTTATGCCACAACTACATCGTTTTTTAAACCCTCGTGGGGTGGTATTTTTTGCGTTTCCGCCATGGCAAATGCCTTATGGAGGACATCAGCAGGTGTTGCCGGGTAAATTGGCTTCAAAAATGCCTTATTACCATTTGTTGCCTGGATTTTTATACCCATTAACCCTGAAAATATTTGGAGTAAACGAGAATGGAATTAAAACCATGCAAGAAATTCGTGATACCGGAATTTCCATTGAAAGGTTCGAAAGAATTTGTAAAAAATCTGATTTTAACTTGGTGCAGAAAAGCAGCTATTTGTTCAATCCAATTTATGAATACAAATTCGGTATAAAGCCAAGAAAACAGTTGAATTTCATTGCTAATATTCCTTTTTTGAGGAATTTTTTGGTGATGGGGATGTATTATTTGGTTCAAAGAAAAAATTAATTTTACATTTCAAGCCAATTGAAACCTATACTTTTACGTTGTAAATAATGAGAATGTTAGGAAAAACAATGTGGTTTATATAAATTTGCCTATTACCATGACAAAGAAGACAATTAAAACTGGCATATTATTCGTTTTCATTGCTTTGTTGGCCTTCAAATTGAATGCACAACCAAAGCGTTTTAGAGGAAAGCCAATTGAAGTTGGTATCACTTTGGGTGCTTCCAATTATTATGGAGATTTAACACCTTTGATTGCCATCAACGAAACCAAACCCATGGGTGGAATCATTTGTCGTTTCAATTATTCAGATTTCCTCACATTGAGAGGAAATGCACTCTTTGGTCAAATTTCAGGCGATGATAAGAATTATGCGAGTGATGCTGCTCGTTACAAGCGTAATTTGAATTTCAAAAGCAATATCATTGAGTTTTCAGGTACTTTAGAATGGAATATTATGGGTTATGGTGAAACTCAAAGAACCAATCCTGGGTCTCCTTTCTTATTTGTGGGATTAGGGGTGTTCAAATTCAATCCAATGACGCAATTTCATTATATCGAGGGTTTGTATGATCCAGCTGAATATGGAAATTTACAACAATACGATGGTAAATGGATTGAGTTGCAGCCAATGAGTACAGAAGGTCAAGAAACCACTCAATATAACCAAGAAAGAAGAAGATATTCTTTGACACAGATTTCTGTTCCATTTGGTGTAGGATATAAAAAGCAGTTCAACGAAGTTTGGGCTTGGGGTTTAGAACTAGGGTTGAGAAAAACATTCACAGATTATCTAGATGATGTGAGTTTAACCTATGTTGATCCACAAATTACCTCTGGCGCAAATACTGGTTTAAGTGCAGCTTTGGCTGATCGAACTCCAGAATTAAAAGATGCATCGTTGACAAACTTTTATGGTACCAATGAAACGCTTGGAGACAGAAGAGGCGATCCAAATGAGATGAAAGATTGGTATATGTTTTTTAATTTCACATTGACAAGAAAGATCGTTGGTGGAAAGCAAACTTGTTTCCAGTTTTAATCCAGTAGCAAAGAAATTATTGTTTTTATGCGTTGCTTTGGCGGCGCATTTTCATATTTATGCCCAAAGGTATTTTGCTGGTAGAAATGAATTTGGGTTGGTTTATGGTGTGAGTAACTATTATGGAGATTTGTCGCAAGGACAAAACTTAAAGCACTTTCATCCGTCTTATGGTGTATACCAACGTTACAACATGAGCAGTTATTTTTCATTGAGAAACCAGTTGAGCTATTTGAAAATTTCGGGAACCACTGAAGGAAACCCAAATTATCAATTTCAAAATTTGAATTTCAAAACCGATATTTATGAATTTGCAAGTATGTTATCATTTGATTTTCATTCTTTTGGAACAAATATCAGAAATGGAACTGAAACACCTTATGCATTGTTTGGTTTGTCTATGTTTTATTTTGATCCCACACGATTGGAAAATGAAGACATCAACCTTAGAAATTTGAATACTGAAAATAGATCATCCAGTTATAGTCCTTTGCAATTTTCAATCCCTATTGGTCTCGGTTATAAAACCATGGGAACCGCAAAAAGACACAAAGGCGCGTGGGTGTTTGGCATCGAAGCAATTTGGCGAAAAACATTCATCGATTATTTAGACGATGTTGATGCGGTTTATCCCGACTTTAATGAAATGAAAAAAGATAAAGGACTGGGGAACGCTCAATTTAGTCAAGCCCAAACTTTAAATGGAAGTCCAACCTTAAAAGCTGGCACTTTTAGGGGAGATGTTCATTTAAAAGATTGGTATTATTTCTATGGTTTTAATCTTTCTTACCGCTTTACT
>CAZBMF010000033.1:0-23948 GCA_964492925.1 uncultured Rhizobium sp.
ACCAAAACACTGAAGATGAAATTGAATTACTTCAACTACTCATTCAAGATTATGAGGAACAACAATCACCAAAACAACATTTATTGGGATCAGATTTGCTTCAACATTTAATGATTGAAAACCATGTTAAAGCATCCACCATTTGCGCAGAATTGGACATAAATAAAAGTACTCTTTCAGAAATCCTATCAAAAAAGCGAACCATCAGCAAACAAATTGGTCTGAAACTCGCCAACTACTTCAAAATCAGATTAGATAAATTAATTACCAAATAAATATTTAGGGTTTAGAGTTTAGAGTTTAGAATCATCTCAACTTTAAACACTAAACTTTAAACTCTAAATTTAAGGTTGAATGTTTGGGGTTTAGGGATTGGATTATCCTCTAATCTTCCCGATAGCTATCGGGATAATCTTTCTAACCCTCTAATCTTTTTTCGTTACCTTTGAAGTATGGGACTCAGACAAGATAAATTTGCCAAACAAATTCAACGCGACCTCGCCGAATTAATGACCCTTCACAGAAATGAATGGCTAGGCGGCACCTTCGTTACCATGTCTAATGTACTCGTTAGCCCTGATCTTTCTTACGTGAAAGTCTATCTTTCTCTATTCAATATCCAAAATCGTAAGGATGTTTTGAACCATCTGAATACTGTGGTTGACAAAGAAATTCGACACGAAATTGCCCGCAAAATCAAAAATAACGTTAAAAAAATTCCTGAAATCCGTTTCTACGAAGACGATACCCTTGATTATGTAGCCAAAATGGACGAACTCTTCGATAAAATTAAAACCTCCGACAACAATACCGAGAATTAATCCCTCCAGAACGTGAAACTCGTTTGGCTCATAGCGCGTAAATATTTCTTCTCAAAGAAGAATCCTTCTGCCATCAACATTATCACCGCCATTTCGCTCTCTGGCTATGCCATTGGCGCCCTTGCGTTAATCGTTTTATTGAGCGCTTTGAACGGATTTGAAGCCGCTATTTTTGGGGGATACAAAGCCGGTGATGCCGATCTTAAAGTTGTTGCCAAACAAGGGAAAGTTTTTACTTTATCTCAAGAAAAACTCAATAAAATATCCCTCATAAATGGCGTAAAATCTAAGTTTCAATGCCTTGAAGATAAGGCAATTGTGAAATTTAACGACAAACAAACCGTTGCTTTAATACGCGGGGTTGACACCGGTATTTACAAAACGTTACAAGTTGATAGCCTAGTGGCTTCAGGATCTAAAATCCTCCAAAAACAACTCAATCAAGTTCAACCCCTTGGATTTACAACCTATCCACCCATCAATACGCCAAAACTTGATCCCAATGATGAAAGCATTGTGCAAAATTTCGCCTGGCTTTCCGAAGGAATGATCTACAAACTCAACGTTGGTTCTGAAAATTCAAATCTCGAACTTTTAGTTCCCGATAGATCCACCGAATCAATTTCGCAATCTGTTCTTAATCAAGAAGATGTATTGGTGAGTGCCATGATAAAACTCGGTGAAGACCTCAATGAATCCACCGTAGTTGTGCCAATTGAAGTGACAAGAAGCCTGTTTTCCCGCGAAAGCGAAATCAGCGCACTGCACTTAAAAGTGGTTCCTTCCAAAATAGAATCTGTCCAAAATGAAATTCAAAATGTTGTAGGACAATCTTTTGAGGTGCTAAATAGAAAACAGCAACACAAAACCATGTACAAAATGTTCAATACAGAAAAGTGGGTTTCCTTTGCCCTGCTCGCATTCATTCTGTTGCTCATTTCTTTTAACCTTTTTGGTTCAATCCGCATGATGACCGTAGACAAACAGCAAGACCTTGAAATGCTCAATTCTCTGGGTATGAGGGTGCAAAATATCCGAAACATTTTTATTCTTGAAGGACAAATGGTGTCGTTTGTAGGTTCAATCATCGGGCTAACACTTGGAGCCTTGCTGGTAGTTTTACAACAACATTTTGGCTGGGTAAAAACCCAGTCTACCTTTGCAATGTCTTACCCCGTGGAACTTTCCACCCCCGATTTCTTCCTAATCCTCGCCCTCAACACTTTTCTAGCCTACCTAACCTCTATTCTTGCAATACGTTTGAAATTTAGGGTTTAAGGTTTAGGGTTTAGCATTCAAGTTAAATTCCATTACAACTTTAAACCTTCAACTCTCAACTTTAAATTTAGAGTTTAAGGTTTAGAGTTTAGCATTCAAGTTAAAATCAATTACAACTTTAAACTTTCAACTCTCAACTTTAAATTTAGGGTTTAGAGTTTAGGGTTTAAAATTCATGTTAAATTCCGTTACAACTTTAAACTTTAAATTTAGGGTTTAAGGTTTAGGGTTAGGGTTAAAATCAATTACAACTTTAAACTTTCAACTCTCAACTTTAAATTTAAGGTTTAAAGTTTAAAGTTTATCCTCTAATCTTTCTAACCTTTTTAATCTCTCTAACCCTAATTAACCTTCATCATGGCTCTATCAATGCCTTGCCACACCAATTCTTCAATTCCAGCGATGGCTTTTTTGATGCCTTCTTCAATGAGCGGCACTTCCTCGGTTGTCCATTTGCCTAAAACAAAATCAACCTGACGTCCTTTAGGGAAATCATTGCCAATTCCAAACCTAAAACGCGCATAGTTCGGTGTGTTTAAGGATGCATCAATGCTCTTTAATCCGTTGTGACCCCCATCAGAACCTTTTGGTTTCAGTCTCAATTTGGCCACCGGCAAAGCCAAATCATCTGTCACTATAACTACATTCTGAAGTGCAATTTTCTCTTGCTGCATCCAATATGAAACCGCCTTTCCCGACAAATTCATGTATGTATTTGGCTTTAGTAAAATCATTTTACGCCCTTTGTGCGACAATTCTACTTTCCAGCCATGCTTCACCGACTCCCAAGTGCCTTCCTTTTGCTTACACAGCTCATCTAATACATCAAATCCAATGTTGTGACGTGTGTGGTCATATTCATCTCCTGGGTTTCCTAGTCCAACTATAAGAAATTTCATTTATTATGTTTAACGTTTAAGGTTAAGCGTTGAGGGTTTAGAGCTTAGGATTTGTCCTCTAATCTTTCTAACCCGTCTAATCTTTCTAACCCTTTATAAAACTTTCCTCAATCTTGCAACCGGAATATTCAATTGCTCACGGTATTTGGCAACTGTCCTTCTGGCAATAGGATATCCTTTTTCTTTCAAAAGTTCCATCAAAGCTTCATCGGTAAGAGGTTTAGATTTATTTTCGGCGGATATAGCATCCCCCAAAATCTTTTTGATTTCTCGGTTGCTAATTTCCTCTCCATCATCGTTAGAAATTCCTTCTGAAAAGAAATGTTTTAACGGAAAAATTCCAAAATCCGTTTCCACATATTTTGAATTTGCAACCCTCGAAATGGTACTAATGTCTAAACCAACTTCGGTGGCTATGTCCTTCAAAATCATCGGTTTCAAAAATGTATCATCCCCCTCAAAAAAGAATTCCCGTTGTCTTTTCACAATGGCTTGCATGGTGCTCAACAAGGTGTTATGACGTTGCTTTACGCTGTCAATAAACCATCTAGCCCCATCCAATTTTTGCTTGATATACTGAACAGCATCTTTCAATTGCTGATCTTTGGTGTTCGTTTCTTCGTAGGTTTTCAAAGTTTCCGCGTAGGCAGAACTCAATTTTAACTCAGGCGCGTTACGAGAATTAAGTGTTACTATCAAAGACCCTTCCTCTGCAACTACCGTGAAGTCTGGAACAATATACTGCGTTTTAACACTTCCACTGTTCGATTCACCTGGTTTCGGATTGAGTTTTACAATCTCCAAAATAGCGCTGCGCAATTGTTCATCAGTAATTTTGAGAGATTTCGTGATTTTGTCGTAATGTTTCTTGCTAAAAGCCTCCATTTGCTCGGAAATGATGGTTTCAGCCAAACTCAATGCCGGATTATCACCGTAATCTTTCTTATAAAGTTGAAGCAACAAGCACTCTTGTAAATCACGTGCGGCTATTCCCGCAGGATCAAAATTTTGAATTTTGATAAGAATCTTTTCAAGCTTGTCAACGTCGGTTTGAATGTTCTCATTGAAAGCCAAATCATTCACAATGCTGCGCAATTCCCTCCTTAAATAGCCATCTTCTTCAATGCTATTGATCAAATGGAAAGCGAGCAAAAAGTCTTTTTCGTCAAAAAATGTTGCACGCGCTTGCTCCAAAAGATACTCCTGAAACGAAGACGTAGATGCCATTGGCATTTCCTTTTGTTCATCGTTTGAATAATCTTCCCCCATTCGGAATGTGCCGTACTCATCGTCGTTTCCACTGGCTCGAATCATTTCATCAACGTCTATATCTCGTTGATAATCATCGCCCCATTCATCATTGGACTCACGGTCTGAAAAATCGGAAGCACTTTCCGAAAAATCTACATCGTTCTCACTTTTTTCCAACGCAGGATTGTCTAACAACTCCTCTCCAACCCTTTCTTCAAAATCCAACGTGCTCATTTGTAACAACTTAATGAATTGGATTTGCTGCGGAGAAAGTCGCTGCTGAAGAGTTTGAATTTGTGATTGACGTAATCCCATTGAGATTCCAAATATACAAAAAAATTAATTGGCACGTCCCCCTATTTCTTTCGTTTTCCACGTTTCTAATTCAAACATTTCTAACAAAATTCAGAATCAATCCCTCACTGCCAAACCGCCAATTTCTGCTAAACTTTTTCAATTGAATTGCCCTAAAACACAATCTTCAATTTCAATCTTTTAAAAACTGTCAATTTCAACTGTCAATTAAATTTTCAACAACAAAATCTTCAATGTTCATTTACCCTAAATGGCCATCACAAACGTCAATTTCCCTCTTTTAATACTATCAATTTCACTAGGTACATTGTAAGGAATTACTGCATCAAATAATGCATTTTCTTTTTTCTTGAGGGATAATTAACTGGTTGCAATATATAAGGTTACAAAATTTATTGCTTTCGATTTCTTTAACTCATAACACTTAATGTTCTGAAGAAAATTAATTGTTTAGCATGTTAATATCACAGGATTGAGTTTCGCGAAAACACAATATTGAATTACCCTAAAACACAATCCCAATTTTCAATATTCCTTTACTTAAAAACTGTCAATTTCTACTATTTCATTTTATGTAATTACCGCCTCAAATAAAGCGTTTTTGTTTTTCTTGAGGGATAATTAACTGATTCATATTAATAAACATAGGACACAATAAGCAAAAAAAAATGCCCTCGAATCGAGGGCATTTTTAACGTCAAATGATTGATAAATCTTTTATTATTGCAATGCAAGATCGGTAAATGCACCTTCTGTAACCATGTAATTTTTGGTTCCATCAGGTGATTTCATTGTAATTGTGAATACACCAGAAACTTTCTTGTTTGTTGCATCTACCTTTGTTAAGGTAACTGAATAGGTGTTGGTATAACCCATGACAATGGTTAACAAATCCATCAACTTTCTGCTTGGTAAATATAAGGCACCATCAGCAGCGTTAACATCAAATGTTCCTTCATATTTGCCGGTTTTTGCTGGTGTTAATACCAAATTCATTGCTATTGTTGAAGTATCACCTGTTAACACGCGTGTTCCTTGGATACTCAATTCACCATTCGATAATGTAGCTCGAGTTCCAACGATTGTATCACCATTTGGATAATAAAATTTGTCAGCTGCATCACTTGTCCAAGATGTTCCATTCACTTTACAAGTAATTCTTCCTACATTAGAACCTGTATTTGTAGTGTTTGTAACAGGATCCTTTGTACAACTTCCCAAAATCATTGAACCTGCTACAGCAGATACCAACAACAAATATTTAAATGCTTTCATGTTTATTTCTTTTAAAACACAAATATAAAGAATAAATCAAATTCCAAATACGCCTTTTTAACCAATGCCAATAAATTCTAACAGAGTGAAAAAAGCACATTAAAAGAATGATTCCTCCCCATTAAAAACCACTTTCTTTTCCATAAACCTTTATAAACTTTTATAATCATTTATAAACCTCATAAACTTTCTATTGACCTCACAAACTTTCTTTTGACAATCCTTTATTCGCATTGTTCAACAACAATTTATACTCAAAGAGCCATAAAGAGGTTTCACCGTTTTCCATAAACGTTTATAAACTTTTATAAACGTTTTAATTTCCGTTTCCCATAAACCTTTATAAACTTTCATAAACAACATAAACCTTTTAATAATCGTTTATCAAAACGATTATTAACTCAAACGTACCTATTGCTGACAATAAAATGACGTTTGTTCGTGCAATATTTTGGGGGTTTCATACGTCTTATCTGTATATCACTAAAATTTGGTATAGTTCTTGTAAAAATTTAAACATAGAAAGGAAAACCGTTATGAAAAGCAAAATCAAAAAAATGAGCCAAAGCAAACAAGCGCCTGCTGTTCAACCTAATCAAAAAAGTGGTAACGGTTTTATTCAAAAAGCTGCAGGTTTGTAACCCTTAAATCTTACTTCTTGCGCAATTTTTCATAATTTTGCGCCAATGCTTTCTAAACTCGAAGCCGTTTACGCACATTATAAAGAAATTGAACTTCTACTAAGCAGCCCTGAAATAGCTGCAGATATGAAGCGATTTACAAAATTAAACAAGGAATATAAAGACCTTGAATCCATTGTGGAATCGTATTTCGAGTACAAAAAAATTACGGAAGGCATCTCCGAAGCCCGCGAAATCCTTAAAAATGAAAAAGATAAGGAAATGCGCGACATGGCTAAAGAAGAACTTGAATCATTAGAATCCAAACTTCCATCCCTCGAAGAAAAAATTCGCTTTCAAATGCTTCCCAAAGATCCGGAAGATGCAAAGCCTTGTGTAATTGAAATACGTTCAGGCACTGGAGGCGACGAAGCCTCTATCTTTGCTGGTGATCTTTACCGCATGTACCAACGCTACTGCGATAGAAAAGGTTGGAAAACCGAAATTGCTGAAGAAATGGAGGGATCAATGGGCGGTTACTCCAAAATTGTGATGGAAGTGAATGAACCTGGTGCCTATGGAGAACTCAAATATGAAAGCGGTGTGCACCGTGTACAAAGAGTTCCTGCCACAGAAAGCCAAGGACGAATTCATACATCCGCCGCATCTGTTGTGGTAATGCCTGAAGCTGAAGAAGTTGACTTTGTTTTAAAAGAATCTGATGTAAAAATGGAAACCGCGCGAAGTGGCGGAGCTGGTGGTCAAAATGTAAACAAAGTTGAAACCAAAGTAATGCTTACCCACATCCCTACAGGAATGGTAGTGGTTTGTCAAACTGAACGTAACCAGCTGGGCAACAGAGAGAAAGCCATGAAAATGCTTCGCAACAGGTTGTATGAAATTGAGTTGAACAAACATCTAGACGCCATTGCTTCAAGAAGGAAAACCCTTGTATCTACAGGTGATAGAAGTGCCAAAGTGAGAACCTATAATTATCCGCAAGGTCGTGTTACCGATCATAGAATCGGCTTAACCCTGTACAACCTTCCTGCAATAATGAATGGTGATATCGATGAAATTTTACAAGCCTTGATGGTTGCAGAAAATGCCGAACGATTAAAAGCCGAAAGCGTGTAAAAAAATATCGTAAAATTATAAATCGTGGAACACCAATTCTGTTCCATCAAATTTTGCGTAGCCTCCACCCGAAAACCACTCTCCCAAATTCAAATATCTCGATTTTCGACGAGAATCGTTTTGAATTGCACTTTCTGAATTTTGCAATTCCACATTGATTTTCAAATGTCTATGGCCAAAAATGAAAAAATCTATCGCCTGAGATTTCAATATTTCCAAACAATGTTGGGTTAAGTACTCATTTTTATCTCCCTGATAGATGTTTTCAGACGCTGGTTGCGACATTCTACTTTTTTTGCTAAACCCAGTTGCCAATTTAAAACCAAAATTCGGATGTAACCTTTCGAACAAAAATTGATTGATAGGAGAGAGGAAAATTTTTTTGAGAAATTTATAACTTTTGTCGCCTGGACCTAATCCGTCACCATGATGTAGGTAAAAAGTTTTATCACCAAATTTTTTCACCATGGGTTCACGAAAAATGACAACACCGCATTCTTCTTCCAAATATGATCTCATCCATAAATCATGATTTCCAACGCAAACGAAAATTTTGATGCCTTTATCGGTGAGTTCCGCAAGTTTTCCCAAAAATCGAACATAACCACGTGGAACAACCGATTTATATTCAAACCAAAAATCAAACAAATCACCCAATAAATATATTTCTTCCGCGTCCGGGGAAATTTTTTCGAGCCAATCAACTATCTTCTTTTCACGCACACGTGAAACTTCACCAGCCGGCATTCCTAAATGAAAATCGCTTGCAAAGTATACCATGTTTTAATTTATAGTTGAAAGTTTAATGTTGAGAGTACCGTCTAATCTTTCTAATCCGTCTAATCTTTCTAATCTATATAGCCCTTCTTAAATCCCCCTAAATTGCGACAACATCCTCACATCATTAACAAAGAGGTCTCTAATGTCGTGAATACCATATTTAAGCATTGTAATGCGGTCTATACCCATTCCAAAGGCAAAACCAGTATAAACCTCAGGATCTATATTACATGCTTTTAAAACGTTTGGATGAACCATTCCACATCCCAATACCTCTAACCATCCAGTTCCTTTGGTTAAACGTTTATTTTCTTCAGTATCCGTTCCTGCCCAGATATCCATTTCTGCACTTGGTTCAGTAAAAGGAAAATAACTAGATCTAAACCTAATTTTTGTTCCTTCCCCAAAAAACTGCTGCACGAAATAATATAACGTTTGTTTCAAATCAGCAAAAGTCACATTTTTATCTACGTACAAACCTTCAATCTGATGAAAGAAACAATTACTTCTTGAACTAACCGCTTCATTTCTATAAACCCTTCCTGGCATTACCAATCGGAATGGAGGCTCGTTGCGTTCCATTTCTCTAATTTGTACACTACTAGTATGGGTTCTCAAAACATGCTCACCAATAAAAAAGGTATCTTGCATATCTCTGGCTGGATGATCTTCAGCAAAATTTAATGCACCAAAGTTATGATGGTCATCTTCAATTTCTGGACCTTCCGCCAAATCAAATCCAAGAGAATGAAAAATTTCTACTAATTCATTTTCAACTATTTTCAAAGGGTGAAAACTGCCTAATTGATTTTGATAAACAGGTAAAGAAATATCAAATTTACCAGATAAGTCATCAACTGAATTCTCAAAGGATTCTTTGTGTTCATTAAACTTTCCTTCTGCCAATGCTTTTAACACATTCAACGGTTTACCAATATCCTTTTTCTCAATTCCTGGCAATTCCTTGAAGGTATCAAACAATTCAGAGATACTTCCTTTACGACTTAAAAATTGCAATCTAAACAACTCCAAAGATTCTGGGGTCTCAATAATAAATTGTTCAACTTCTTTTGTGATGTCTTGTATTCTCTGAATCATAAATGCAAATCTAATCATCTCCTTTGATGATTGTAAATTTTTCTATTGTTGGTTTTCCCCAGCCCTAAGTATTAATTAATACCTTTCATTTAAAATTATTATTAAGTATATATTATAGCTGTGTGGATATGAGGATAAGTTTTATTTATTGTATTTTTTTGTATTTTATTATTTAATTAATCCCTTTATTTATAGGGTTTTAGTCTTATTTATTGGTGCTGTTTTGTTTTGTTATTTTTTCTGATTTTTATACATCATCAGGGGAGGGTAGAGGGTATAGATGCTCAGTAATTCACACTGTTTTATTTTATGAATTTAGGGATCATTTTATTTAACAATAATTTTATATTATCCTATACTTTTTACTACGATATTCTATATTATTCCACAATAATTATATTGTCTAATTTGCTATTCACTGATGTTTCATTCATATAATCAATGATTTTCTCATACTCAATACTTCCCTTTGTTGCTATGGTTTCCTTGAGATTTGATTTTGTATCGATTTCCCCGTTATCATTGAGGTCCTGCCATATAATATATTTATAATTTCCAGCTGCTAAATAAAGGTCTGTAGTTTCAATTGATATATTTTCTATCGCTGTGGTTTTACCTTCCAGTAAAAGTTTAATTTTTAATTGATTTATTTTATTTTTATTTTTTAAAGTGGTTTTACCTAATTTAATTTTTATCTTTTTGATGATACTATCTCTCTTATTTGGATTATTCAAATAATTTTGGGTTTTACTTTTTATCGTATTTTCATATTTTTCAATATCGCTACCATTATAAATACTGGTATTTGTGTTTATTTGTTTTTTAATGGATTTGATTTCTATATTGTTTTTTAATACGATTTCTTTGTTTTGAATTTTATTAATATAATTTCCTAAATTAAATTCATAAAGAATTACAGTATCTTTTTCAAATAGTCCAATTTTGATCTCTGTTTTGTTACTTGGTTTTATATCAATTTTTGCATCTATGAATTTTACTTCACTAAAGGTTTGTTTTAATTGATTTTCTAAATAGGTTGTATCGAAGGTATGAATAATCATACTATCAGAATGTTCAAGGAAATATAGTTCTTCTTTTCTTTTTTCTTTTTGTATGAAATATCTTGGTACTTGAGTATATATAGAAATACCTTCTTTGTGCAGATGTGATTTTTTTATTTCCTTTAAGCTGCTTGGATATAAATAATAATTGGTTGTATCCTTAATACTGTCGTTTGGATTGTATAATTCATTTGTTTGGATCAATTGTATATTGTAATCTTCATTATTGTCGTATTTGTCGTTATTATTGATATCGTTAAACGTATATATATATTGTGATTGTTTTTTTAATCCTTCTATTCCTATTTTTCCTTTCTTGGTGTTATCTCCATAATATAGAAATGAATCGATGATAGCGTATGATTTTATTTTATCCTTGGTTGGATTTAAGCTTTTATAATTGAATATATATTTGGAGCTATCGTTACCCAGAATGATGGAAGCATATCTTCCGGGATTATTTTCATTGACGTCGGTTATTACATCACTAAGGGATATTGAATTTGTTTCTTTTGGAATATAGAACCAAAGAGTATTTCTATGTTTATTTAACTCAGTATTTTTTTTATTGGTAATAGGTGAAAGAATAACGCTTCCTTTTGTATTGATATTCTCATCAAAAATGAGTGTGATTTTTTTAAGGTTATTTTCTTTCTGTATTTTGGTCTTTAATATAATAGGTGCATTTATGTCTTTATCTCCACCTGTTGGTCCAACTGGATTGGCACAATGTATAAATATAATGGTGCTTAATACGTAGAATATTTTTTTCATCTTCCGAAATGTATGAGTAATACAGATATATCTGATGGTGAAACACCGCTGATTCTTTTAGCTTGTGCTATTGTACTAGGTTTAATTCTATTTAATTTTTCTCTAGCTTCCATGCTCATTGATTGTAATTTGCTATAATCAAAATTTTGAGGGATTTTTATATTTTCCAATCGATTGAGTTTTTCTGCTTGTTCTTTTTCGCGTTCAATGTAAGTACTGTATTTTGTATATATTTCAGCACGTTGGATAGATTCTTGTTCGAATGTATCAATTTTTTGGAACGTAGGAATTTTTGAAATTTGGTCGATGGTTATTTCTGGTCTTAGTAATATTTTTTGACCTTTTGATTTTTCTATGATTGGAGATATAATATGGGGTAGGTATTCCTTTCCTTCATTTGGAGAAATACTCTCTGTATTTAATAAATGGGTTATTTCATTATACTCCTTTTCTATTTTTTCGAGTCTATCCATCCTATTTCTTGCGGCGAGTCCTATGTTATATCCAATTGGAGTAAGTCTTTCATCTGCATTATCTTGTCGGAGAGATATTCTATATTCAGCTCTTGAAGTGAACATTCTATATGGTTCCTCTGTACCTTTATTGATTAAGTCATCTATGAGTACACCTATATATGCTTGATCTCTTCCAAGCACGAGGGATTCTTTATCATGTGCTTTTGAGTGAGCGTTAATTCCAGCCATTAATCCTTGTGCAGCGGCCTCTTCATATCCTGTTGTACCATTAATTTGTCCAGCGAAAAATAAATTTTCAATGGCTTTTGTTTCTAATGAAGGATATAATTGCGTTGGTTGAAAGAAATCATATTCAATTGCATAACCAGGTCTGAATACTTTAGCATTTTCAAATCCAGGTATTTGTTGCATGGCTCTGATTTGTACATCATCTGGTAGCGATGTGCTAAAACCGTTTACATATATTTCAATGGTGTTCCATCCTTCTGGTTCAACAAAGATTTGATGTCGTTCTCTTTCTGCAAAACGATTTATTTTATCTTCGATACTTGGACAGTATCTTGGACCTAATCCTTGGATGCTTCCATTGTACATTGGACTATCTTCAAATCCTTCTCTTAGTATCTCGTGTACTTTGTCGTTAGTATAGGTAATGTGACAACTTCTTTGTTTTGTTAGGGGTTGTGTTTCAGTTGAATACGAAAATTTGGATGGATTTTCGTCACCGGCTTGTTCTTCCATTTTAGAGTAGTCTAATGATCTTCCATCTACTCTTGGAGGTGTTCCGGTTTTCATTCTGCCTGATACGAGTCCCAAAGATTCCAATTGTGCTGTGATACCTGTAGCACTTTTTTCTGCCATTCTTCCGCCGCCAAATTGCTTTCTACCTATATGTATGATTCCGTTTAAGAATGTTCCTGCTGTTAGAACCACTGTTTTTGATTGAAATATTGCTCCCATGCCACATTTAACTCCAGTGACCTTGCCTTTTTCTGTTGTAATTTCCATTACAGAATCTTGAAAAAAGTCTACGTTTAAATTCTGTTCTAGGGCCAAACGCCATTCTTCAGAGAATCTCATACGGTCACTTTGAGCTCTAGGACTCCACATTGCAATGCCTTTACTTCTGTTTAGCATACGAAATTGTATCATTGTTTTGTCGGTTATGATACCTGACATGCCTCCGAGTGCGTCTATTTCTCGGATAATTTGTCCTTTCGCTACTCCTCCCATTGCTGGATTGCAACTCATTTTGGCAATGGTTTCCATATTCATGGTTATGAGCAATACTTTACTTCCCATTTTAGCAGCGGCATTTGCTGCCTCACAACCGGCATGTCCTGCACCAACTACTATTACATCGTACTTCTGATTCATATACTGTTTCACGTGAAACGTGTTATTTTTTACAAAGATAATGAGAGGGTAGAGGCCCGAAAAATTTTATAAATGCACAGTTGTTCATTGTGATATACCCCTATAAATTTCAATGCTATGGTCTTCCGCGACGCGCATTTTTTGGCTGTCCTTTTCAGTTTTATCCTTATAACCCATTAAATGTAGGACACCATGACATAAAACGCGTACCAATTCTATTTCAAAAGTGGTATTGTATGTTGCAGCATTTTCTTGTATTCTCTCTATGGATATATATATTTCTCCATCGATGCTTGCTTCGGTATCAGATAAATCAAAAGTGATGATATCTGTATAATCATCGTGCTGTAAATGACTTTGATTAATTTCATTTAATTCCTTATCGTTCATTAAAATATAGCTGATTTGAGATATGATATATCCTTCTTCTTTACTTATTGCATCAATGGTTTGACGTATTTTTTTACGAAACGCTCCTGTAAGGGATTTTGTTTTTCCGTAGAATTGTATTTTTTCAGCCATAATTTATTGAATAATTGTAATTGTTCCCCTGTATATTTCTCTTTTGTTTCTGAATTCCGCCTCAATGAGATACACATAAATTCCTTCTAAACAGGGTTCATTCATGTATGTTCCATTCCATCCTTCCAACGCATCACCCTGGTAAAGTAGCTGACCCCAACGGTTGTAGATTTGCATCATCGCTTGTCCTGGTGCTATGGCGGGATTGCTGATTTTGAAAATAGGATTTACGCCACTAGGATTAAAACCATTTGGAATTAGAGTGGTGTCCTTTGCACTGCTGTCGTAACCTAGATCTATAGAGATTTCATTCGAATGACTGTATTGATTGTTATTGGGACTTGGGAGTGCTTTGATGCGGAAGCGTTTGTTTCCATATCCTTGTCCCACCAATAAATAGGTGTTGCTAGTTGTATTTCCGACACTGTTCCACGTGGAACCATCCCATTTTTCGATAGTGTAGTCTACCAATTTACCTTCGCTAATCCATCCTTTGTAGGGATTCCATTGGAGGTTTTTTGATCCGTTTTCTTTGAGTAAAAGGTTGGAGTGGACGCTTGTGCTATCGGCAATATTTCCACATAAATTGAATCTAACTAATTTAAAGTCAATGTTTTGAGCGCTAGTAGATACGGGTTGGTAAATGTAAATATCGTTATCAATGGGTGATCGATATGACTTCAAAAGATTCCATCCACCAATGCTGCTTCTTCCATATAAACAGGCACTGTCGCCAGTGGTCCATTTGCAATGCACTTCTATTTGATTCGCTTGTTCCACGGTAACCATGTCAATGCTAGTTTTTACAAGTGGCGCTGGAAAATCAGGGACATTCGCAGATACAATGTTCGAAGAAGAAGTGATTTTACTCCCCACTTTTTTGGATCGTACAAAAAATAAAAACGTGGTATTGAGATATGGAAAGGTGTAATTTAAGGTGTTTGTCGCCCCCGATAATCGTATGCAGGTAATGGCTTTATTAATTTTGTTATCAATTACATACACGTAGTTCGAATCTGTGTTCCATCCAAAATAGGGTATCCAATTTAGGGTTGTTTGTTTCGTGCACTTGTAATTAGAAGCTGTAGTTATGTTTAGCAAAATGGGAGAGTGGTAGTTGCTAATCAATCCTCCATTTTTACAGCTATCATAGGCCGCAATCGCCAAACGATTTCCTGCCGAAGTTGAATTGAATGTGGTGATATTGAAACTGTAGGAATTTACCTTTTGCTCGTCGATCAAAATGTTGTTCGATGTTGCTGGGTCTACCTTGAATAAACTGTAACCCATAATATCTGCATCCGAAGGCGTCGTCCATCCCCCAATAACTTTCTGCGAAACCATGTCAATCGATACACTGTCCGGTTCAACATACGATGGTGGTACATCGTCAATGAAGATAGAATTTGAATTAAAACTGTCAATTCCATTGCACGCGGAATGTGTTGAAATATAAAGCTCCCACTTTTTTTTGTTTGAAAGCAATATATTTATTGTATTTGTGTTAAGGGTGTTTGTTTCACCAATTAGTTGAAATGGATTCAATACATCATCGCGACCATAAATCCGGTAGAATTTGAAAGAATTGCATGGGTCCGATTCTGGTTTTATGTAAAGCGTGAGCCATCCAGTGGTTTTGTCTAAACAAGCACGCTCCAAGTAAACAGGTTTGGTGATTCCAAATAAAGAAAAATGCATCCCAAACAGGATAATAACGCTTAGGATATTTTTCTTTAATTGATTCATTTAATTGATTTTACCAGCCATTACTTTAATAAACGAATTCGGATCCAAATAATTTTTCGCAACATCCAATAATTGCTCTGCCGTGATATTCCAAATTTCTGCCAATGTGTTTTCGTAGAACGAATTAGAGTAATTTCTCATGATAATTTGTTGGATTTTAGCGGCGTTCGAAAACGGTCCATCGAAACCACTTCTAAATTGTCCGCTGTAATATCTCTTTGCTCGCTCAAGTTCATCATTGTCAATGGGTTCTGTTCTCAATTTTTCCATAATTTCAATGACGTTTTCTAATGCTAATGTAGCATTATCGCTGTTCATTTCGCCACTGATGATCCAACTCCTACCGTCCATCGCTGGGCGGAAGTATGATCCAATTCCGTATGTTAATCCCTTTTCTTCACGGATTTCTTGCATCAAACGACTGCCAAAATATCCCCCAAGAACCATATTCAACAAGGTAAATTTATGTAAATCAATTTCTGCTAATTTTCCTACATGCTTCAATAACTGTAGACTAACTTGAGTGCTATTCGGAAGTTCGTGTTTCATAACCCCTTCAAAATGACGAGGTGCATCAATATTTGCCTCTCCTATTTTTAACTCAAATTTTTCGGTAAAGAATTCATTGTGAATCTCTAACAGGGCTCTGCCTAAAGTTTCATCACAATCTCCCGCAACCAACAACATGCTTTTGCCAAGGTCTATGTGTTCCATGTGAAACGCTATAACTTCCTCCTTTTTAAGCTCATCGATTTCATCCAAATTTCCATGTTTTCCTAACAAATGTTCTTTGCCATAGTAATTTTCAGATGCAATTTTTGCAGACCAATACTGCGGAGTTTGCATTTTTCGTTCAATCGACGCCCTTTTGATGAGTTTGTAATTCTCAAATTCTCTGTCGGGATATTCGCAATCAATAATTGTTTGAGTGACCCATTTAAAAACTTCAATGGCCGTTTCTTTCGAACAGCGAATGGTGGCAGTTGCACCGTACAACTCACAGTCAAACTGAACGTTAGCACCTAAATGGTCTAGGTAACCGATGATGTCCTTTTCGCTTTTTCCTTTTCCGCCCGACGTCAACAATTCATAGGCAGCCGTAGCAATGAACGAACTTTTTTGTTCCGAAATACCATTTGGAAACCACAACATCATTTTCACCACACCCAAAGATTCTGTGTGTGAAATAAAATGGCGTTGTCCTTCAACCAATTGACTTTCTGCTATTTTGGGAACAGGGAAGCTTTTGATTACCCTGGTTTCTGGTGCCGATTTTCTGAAGTCTTGGTTCATTGCTTTGGTGAATAGTAAATAACAGACATGTTTTGAGATTGAAATGTTGCAGATGCTTGATCTAGAACTTCTTGTAAATCAATATTTTTGACCATTTCGGCCTCGTGATTAATGGTTTCTAAACGACCTAAATTTTCATAGTAAGCCAATTTTTGAGCGCGATTCATAGGGTTAATCTGTTCAAAAAGCAGGTTGGTGTAAACTTTGTTTTTGATACCATCAAAAACATATTGGTTTTCTTTTCCTTTCGCAATGAAATCTTGCATGGTTTTAAACAATTCATTTTCAACGGTTTCATGTGAAACTTCAGGATTCAAAATGCCATATAAAATGAACAAACCTTCGTCTAATCCTCTAATGTAAAAACACTCGGCTGCATTGCAAATTTGCTTTTCCTTTACTAAAACTTGTTGCAAATCTGATACTTCAGAGCCCCCAAGCAAATCAGCAAAAATATCCAATTCTAATCCGCCTTTTTCTTTAAATGAAGGACCTTTCCAAACCAGAAAAACTGCAGGATTGGGAGATAAATCTGTGGTTTCTAAAAATCGTTTTTCATTTTGAGGGACATCAACTGTGTACTTATTTTGATTGCTGTTGCCGGATTTATGAATCGGGCCGAACCATTTTTCACACAGATCTTTGGTTTCCTCTAAACTAAGATTTCCTACTACAGAAACAATGGCATTTTGTGGTGTATAGAATTGATTATAAAATGATTGAACATCTTCCAACGTTGCATCTTCAACATGGGAAATTTCCAATCCAATGGTTGGCCATCTGTAAGGACTTTCCGTATACAGCAATTGTCTGATATGGTGCCACAATTGTCCGAACGGAGCATTGAAACATCTTTGTTTAAATTCTTCAACCACAACACCTTGTTGCACAGAAAGAGATTTTTCATTGATGTTTAGTGCCATCATTCTATCGCTTTCTAACCAAAAAGCGGTTTCAACATTTTCTAAGGGTACGGAAATATAATAATTGGTGATTTCGTTGGTGGTGAAAGCATTGTTTTGTCCACCAGCATTTTCAATGGCTGCATCAAAAGATGGAACATTCTGGCTGCCACCGAACATCAAATGCTCGAACAAATGCGCAAACCCTGTTCTTGAAGGATGTTCATCTCTGGCTCCAACATTGTAAAGCGTGTTGAGAACAACATTGCTTACATTCGGGTCGTGTTGGTGAATCACCCTTAACCCGTTGCCCATTACAAATCGATTGTATTTGATCACCTTACAAATTTACAATCAACCTTGGGCTGCCTTGTTTTACTTTATGAACATAAAATACAGGTGGACATACAGTTGTACAATGTTGGATAGTTCTAGAATTTGGCAATCACACAACTCTTTCTCAGTTTGTGAATTACCTCAAAAATGAAAAAAAAAAATTAACCGCTACGCGGCATTAAATGATGGTTTTTCCCTCAAATTCGGAGCGAATTCGCCAGTTTATAGGCCACAAATTATTTAACCCATTTTTAACAGCATTGGCTGTACCCAAATGTAAACCATTCCAACGCAATCCCACAATACCCTTTTGTTCCACATGAAGATTTAAAAATTCCCTTCTAAAATATCGGATAGCATCTTGAATTTCAATTTCTTGTGAAGGATATTCATTGAAATCTTCAGACAACAAATCAAAGGAAGGCTCTACCTTCCAATCACCATTGTAAACCTTCCCAATTCCAACGCCAGGGTGCACAACATTGGGTAATTGTTTTATTAAGTTGGGATAATTGTTGTACCATTCACCCAGTTTTAGGGTATACAATCCATCAAATCCTTCAAAGGCCCCCCAATTTTCACGTGAAAATGGCAATTCTAATCCATTTTTACCTGATTTGTGATTCAATTTCCCTTTTTTGTTTTGGTTCTTTTTATAAGATTCAAAATCTCTTTGCGATTGTAACAATTCTCCATTATCTTTTTGATGGTCAATAGGTTTCTGTAAAACAGCAAAGAACAAACCTTCACCAGATGTTCTATGAGGCAAACATCTGTACATCGATTCTTCTAAAGAAAAAAGGGAAGTATGTCCCTCAAAATCAACAGGTATCAAAGTGGCACCAAACTCATCACAGAATTTGAAAACATTGTCTTCGTTTTCACTACGGTTGTAGGTACATGTACTATAAATCAAAAAACCACCAGGTTTAAGGGAGTTCCAAACATCATGAACAATGCGTTGCTGTCTTTCTACACACAATTGCACATTGGCTATCGACCATTCTTCTATTGCGGCACTGTCTTTCCTGAACATACCTTCTCCTGAACAAGGAGCATCGCAAGCAATAATGTCAAAAAGATTTGCATTTTTCCCGAAAATTTTGGCATCTGAACGGGTAACAACCGCATTTCCCGCGCCCCATTTGCATAAATTCTCGTATAAAATCGCATTTCTGCTTTGGATAACTTCATTGGCTACCAGTAAATCTCCCTCTCTCAAAACAGAAGCAATGTGGGTGCTTTTTCCACCAGGTGCTCCACACAAATCCAAAACAATGGCCCCAGGATCGATTTTAGGCAGTAAATGACGCACAATTTCCCCTATCCACATGCTGTTAGACTCTTGAACGTAATATGCGCCGGCATGAAGCGCGGGGTCTGCCGTGAAAATGGGCCTCTCTTTTAAGATAAATCCATCTTCACAATGTTTCACAGGTTGAAATTCCACGTTCAATTGTTGAATTTTCTTTCTATTGATACGAACCGAAGTTGATACGGGTTCGTTTAAAGCCTCCAACAAAGAATTCGATTCAATTGCCGGCAAGGTTTGATGGATTAAGTTAATAAATTCTTGATTTTCAATCATTTTGTAAAAAATAAATAGTTTCTCCACGAACTTCAGTTTGCGCATCGAAGTTCTTTGTAAACAAAGATCCTGTGCCCAGTCCTTGTGGCATTTTGGGTGAAAACGTGGAAACCCATTGCGCTATATCAGCCAATCCAATATTTCCTTCCAGAGCAGAAGTGCTCCACCAGCCAATGTTTTGATTTTCAGCCGCTTTTATCCAATTGTTACAAACATCAAATCCACCCAACAACGTTGGTTTTAAAATGATGTAACGCGGATTTATGGTTTTTAATATTCCTGAAGCGTTTTCAACATTCGCCCCGATCAATTCTTCATCGAGGGCAATGCTAATTGGACTTTTGTAACAAATTTCTTGCATCAATTCAGGTTGATAAGCTCTGATAGGTTGCTCGATAGAGTGTATTTCAAATCGTTGTAATTCTTTCAGTTGCAACAGTGCTTCTTCATTTTTAAATCCACCATTTGCATCCAAACGGATTTCAATTTGAAAGGCGTTAAATTGATTTCTAAGTTTCTCAATTAACCTGCATTCGGCATCAAAGTCTAACGCTCCCACTTTCAATTTGATACACGAAAATCCAGCATTGATTTTTTGAATGGCCTCCTCATACATAGATTCGATGCGGTTCATCCATACCAAACCATTGATTTTCATGCCTTTTTTGCCAGCCGTAAAATCGTTATTCGTCCAAATATTGGGATTGCTTTTTGTCGAACTTTTCAACAACTCCCTATCTTGATACTGGGCCTTTAACAAGGCAGAATAAAGTGCAAACCTCAAGGAAGGATAGGGTTTCCAAATGTCGAGTAAGTTTTTAAGTTGTTCAAAATCAAAAGATATGTTTTCGAATGGACGCACAATTTCTTCCAAATTGATTTTGCCATCTATGCTCAAATCTGAAAGGGGAGAGGCTTCTCCACAAACCTTGAAGTTTTCAGAGACTATCCACAATAAATAAGAAGGTTTTTCTAGATATTCTCCCCGACTTGTTTTTGCCGGTTTGATAAATTGAAGCGTGTGTTTTTCTATGGAAATGAACATGTTATGATTTAGATGAAATAGCCAATTTGTACTTAAATATTCAAAAAGCTACCGACGTACCAAACCATAAAAGCATAAATGAATACTGTTAACAAAATGGATAAAGAGAGTTTTTTCAATTGTTGATTTAACAAATCTCTGTTACCTGGTTCAATTCTGATGATACTTGAATAATGGGATGCCAATAAAACAGCGGATGGAGTAAAAGTTCCAAAAATTAAAAGCATTTCTAGATAAGATTTTGAAGTAGTTAAGTTCAATAATTGGTTTAAGTAATTAAAGAACGATAAAAACACTCCTGAGAATCCTAAAATTAACAGCAATCTGTGATAAAAAAGATTCCATTTTACACCCATCAAAACAGCCAAAGTAATTTTGTTGGCGAGTCTGTCTGTGTTTATGTCGCGATAATTGTTTGTGTTTAACACTGCTGTGCTTAAAAATCCCATTCCGGCAGCTGCCATGCCGTAATCAAAGTTTAGAGAACTTCCCAATAGTTTCGAAATGCCCAAAACTGGCACAATACCGAAGAAGATGAAAACAAAAACATCGCCAAATCCAAAATATCCATACGCCTTTTTGCCAACGGTATAAGTGATTGCGGCAATGATGGCCGCTATACCAACGCCAATGAAAAAATAAATGGTTTTTGCCGTGATGTTTCCATGTTGAAACGACAGCCACAGCATCAATAAGCCTGAACAAAAGGCCAATAAACTCACCAAAATCAAAGCCTTTTTCATGGAATGTTCAGAAATTGAACCAGTTGTTAGCATTCGGTCTTGTCTGCCAGCAGCTTTGTCTGTTCCTTTTTGGAAATCACCATAATCATTGGCGAAATTCGACAAGATTTGAAGTAAGGTTGCTGTGATAAGGGCCAAAACTGAGACCATCCAATCTGAATGTCCATGAAGTTTTGCAACAGCCGTGCCTAATAAAATACCAGAAATGGCCAAGGGCAATGTTCTCAAACGGGCCGATTGTATCCAAGGTTTAATCATAAATTCGTGAGCAAATTTCGTTCAATAATGTAAAAGGGTTCGTTTTTTGGATTGAATTTTTTATAAAATTCGGCCACCGATGGAATTGATGATCCTTCAAAGTCTATTTCGTGGTTCGGAAAAAGGTTGGCAACATGGTTGATAATTCCGTGCATGACGCCAATTTTTCGGCCTTCGGCAGTAGGACCAGCACATACATAATGAATTCTTTTGGGTGAGAGAAGAAATATTGCACCCCCCAAAAGTTCGTATTCACTATCTTTTGCAATAATCGCAAAAGTGCGCCCCTCTTTTTCCATGTTGATACAGGCCAATTCGAATCCTTCGTAGTCGTCAAACCACTTGAAATTGCTCATATCTCCCCAGGCATCATGATAGATTTTAATGACATCTGAAAATTTCAAGGGCTCCTTGTAAACAACCCCTGCGTCTATACATCTTTTGATGTTTTTAATGGCGTCTTTATTGAATTTTTCCTCCGGAATATGCGGACATTCGAGGATGAAATTGGTTTTTTCCAAACTATGTTTCGGTTTGCCATAGTATGGATTCACCTGTAAATGAATTTTGACAAATTTTTTGGGAATGGACTTTAAAAAGTCTTCCGTGGTGAAAGATGTGGGATTTCCAAAAACACCCAATTGCTGGCAAAATTTCGGTTGGAAAATGTACTTAAGTCCCATTTTTTGTCTCCAAGGCAATGGAAACACCGCTTCGTAATTGTTCAAAACCAACCCGCCCCATTGTCCGAGCATTTCCGACTGATTCAAGTTTTCATCGTCAAATGAAAATTTGGAATAATCCTCAATTTGGTCACAAACCCCATCTAAATATCCAGAGAGTGCATACGACAAATCATGGCTGCCCCCTTTTACACAGTTGTCCCATTTTTCGGTATTGATTTCCCAACGTTCTAAATATTTGATGCCCATGATTTAAATGTATTTGTCCAACCTTTCCAACCGTCGCTTTCCGACATTGATTCGTTGTGTATGATGAAACAAAAGTTTCCGTTTATTTCTTCAATTATTTGTTTAATTGATGTTGCTAAAGAATTAGCAGAAAATGAATTCAATTTTAAATAGTTTTTACAAGTTACATCCATAATTGAGAATGAATGCACAGTGATATTTGTTTCTTTTTGTTCCAAAACATTGAACCATTTTACCGGTTTGCTACTACCATTTCTAAATCCAATGCAATGTGCAAATCCCATGCTCCAGTCATCGGTGATGCCGATGTTTTCGAGCACAGTATAAGTTTGGGGAAGTTTGAAATTCAAGAAATGTTGTCGGCTACTGCAAATTTTCATGCCCAATGTTTGTTCTAGCCATTGTTTTTCTTCACGGTATGTTATTTCTAGATTTTCGTGTTGAAAGGATGGGTGATATCCAACTTGGGCATATTGCTGACTTTCTGTAATTTCGAGATGAAACGAAGTGTTTCCACGTGAAATTTGTTTGTTTTTTGATGTGGTTTTTTCGTTACACAGCCAAAAAATGCGTGAATTTTTGTTTCCTCCCAAAATGGATTTCAGGGTGATCGATGGTTTAAATTGATCTTCTCTCTTTAGAATAAATTTCATTCTGTCTGCCAACGTACTCGGATGAAAGATGGCCCCTCCAAAAAATGTAATGAAGCCTTTTCCTTTGAATTGAAAACATTGGTCTACATCGGCGGTTGGAATGATTGAGAAGTTTTTTTCTTTTGAGGGACAAAGACCGATGTAATTGAACAGATGTTGAATGGCGATATCGGCCATTGGCAGTAAATGCATTTTTTCCTGAACAAATGTTAGTTTTGAAGCATCAAATCTTCCGTGTAAATCTGTGTTTTTGGCTGTTTTTTCTGCGAGGGTTTCTTCAACGTTTGCAATAAGTGCAAAAACATGAGCAAAAACATCAAAGCCTAATTTGGATTCTAAAGGGAAGTAAACCTTTCTCAGTGAATGAGTAGTGTTGATTTTTAATTCGTTATCAATGTTTAATATGTTGCAGATATTTTGATAGGCGTTATCCATAATTTCCGACTTTGGAAATTGTATCAAACCTATGGGCAATTCTGTTTTTAAATTGATTTTCGAAAAATCTTCGGTAAAAAGAAAATTTGAATTGGGCACCCAATGTCCCTCAAAATCAATCATTTCATTTTCGGTATAATAGATTTTTATGGGGGAAGACGACTGTAAATAGTGGCTTTGAGACTGTGTAATTTCAAAATTCACTTGGCATTGATTCACAAATATTTCCTTCAGAACATAGTAAAGGCTGTTTGAAACTTTGTGAGTGAATACCAAAATCATAAAAAAGGGTTTATTTTTGTGCAAAATAATGAAAGTTGCATTAATCACGGG
>CAZBMF010000034.1:0-23100 GCA_964492925.1 uncultured Rhizobium sp.
AATCTTGTTTTTTGATTTCAAAGTAAAATTAGATGAGTATAATAGCAATAATCAGAGTTTTACGCTGAGAGCGGATAAAAACACAAACCCTATGTTGACATTCATCAATGCCAACATGGAAAATTTATTGTCAAATAGCATTCAATCATTTCATGCGCTGAGTCCTATCAATGATTTGGTCATTGATCATGTACCAACGATGGTATTTAATAAGGGTTCAGAAACAGATTTTACCATTCACGTTAAAGAATCTGATGCTGGAAAGTTGCAAAAATTGGCAGATTCAGACAAAACAATATACGTAAGAATGAAAATAACTCCGGTTTTAAAACCAGTGGGTAAAGAATGTAAAGTATGTGCAACGGGAAGCTGCGACGAATACAAGCTGAGAAATTGCAAGATTACCTACCAGGCCGAGCAATACGAATTTTCTTCGAATTCAGAATTCAAACAAACGTTAATATTGAAGCAGTAAGGACTTACGCCTTTTTTACAAATTCACTTTTCAATGCCATTGCACCGAAATCTTTGATTTTGCAATCGATGTTGTGATCGCCTTCAACCAATCTAATATTGGTTACTTTGGTGCCAACTTTTATGGATTTTGAAAACCCTTTTACCGGCAAATCTTTGATAATTGTTACTGTGTCGCCATCTTGAAGGATATTTCCATTGGCGTCTTTTACCACCAATCCTGAAGCTTCTGTAGATGTCTGTTCTGGATTGAATTCATGTCCGCACTCCGGACAAATCCATAACAAACCTGAAGGATAAGGGTATTCGCAATTACATGCTGGGCAAACTGGATCTTGTGACATAATGAGGTAAATTTTGCACAAATGTAGCGATAATAAGGAGATTTATGATGTTTTTCAGAATTCTTTTGAGGGACAATGACGCTCGAAAATCTTCTCGGTATAATCAAGGCTAAAAGGCAGCAATAACAGACCTTTTCGTTTCAAACTGATCCATTCATCAAATCTAAACATTGTGAATGAGTTTACGGAAACACCTTAAAAATAAAAGTGGCATTAAGGATTTTCGCAAAATCAATTGGAGAAGTAGATTCTAGCTTTGTAGTATGAAAATGAAGCAATTATTTATCGCAATGATGTTGATGGGCTTTCAATCAGCTAAGGCTCAATTAACGTTGCATCCATTTGTTGGAGGGAGCATGAATACGATATATTTTTTTGATGTACCTTCGAAATCACAAAATGATATCAATTATTTAATAGGCTTTCAGGGTGGAGTAGGCCTAGATATTCCGTTAGGGGATGTAGTGTCAATAGAACCAATATTGAAATACACACAAAAAGGATATACTGCCATATCAGAATATAATTGGGGCTTCGAGAATTATACAAACAAAGAAAGCTTCAGAATCCATTATATAGAATTACCTGTAATGTTTAATTTTAATACTGAATTAAATGATTTTAATTTGGTTTATTCGGTTGGTCCTTACGTTGCATGTGGATTTGACGCACGTATAATTTCAGAAAGATCTGATGGTACAACAACTGAAACTTTGGATTCAAAGGTTAACCCAGATTTTTATAACGACTTAGTAGACTTTGGATATTTAAACCGAATAGATTTTGGAATGAATGTTGGAGTTCGTGCGGAAATTTCTAATTTCACCATTGGGTTAACTGGCGCTTTGAGCGCGCAGAATTTTACAGGTGATCTAATGAGAAATGCAAATAAGTTTATTAATTATCAATTGAACATAGGTTATAAAATAGAATTATAAATTTTCATTAAGTTGTGTGGTTTAGTTTAGTACGAAAGAGCGGGGGAAACCCTGCTTTTTTTATGCCATTTCTTTAAGTTGTTGAAATCCAGAAATTCCATTGGCCGCAAAAATTTGATTCAGTTTGGTTTTTAAATTTCGTACGTAATCATAACTTAAATCTAACATTGCTGCAATTTCTTTAGGCTTGTAACCCTGAATGCTCAAAATCAATACTTTTTTACCATTTACACTCAATGTTTGAAGATCAGGGTAGCTGTCGAAAATGGTTTTGTACATGGCATCATTGCTTAATTCCGTTTTGGTTTTTTCAAAGGTTTCATCAATGTCGGCCAATCGCTCTAATCCACGTCTGATTTCAATAATTTTGGGATTTTTTGCCACATCTGATTGCTTTAATTCATTCGCAAATTGAATGGATTTCTCAACGATCAATTTGGAAAGTGAAAAAAGCTTTTCATTTAATTGATTTTCATTTATTTGAAGTCGTTCCGACTCTATTTTTGTCTCAAGTAATTCCTGGGTGGTTTCCAATTGCTTTTTCTGTGAAATTGCATTTTTACGCCATAAATAAATCACAAATGCAGTGAAAATTACAGACAATATCAAAATGATATTGGTTAATAGGATTTGTTTGCTTTTATACGAATTTTCCGATTTTAGTTGTTGGTTAAAATGATCCAATTCTACATTGTGAATGGCCAAATCAATTTCACTTTCTGTGTTTAATTTTTGTGTCGAATTTAATTGATCTAAAGCTTCATTTGACCTTTGTTTGTGTTGGTACGCCTTGGCATAATTTCCCTGAGAAATCGCAATCAATGCCAAAATTTCATTTTTCTCATAATTCAATTGAGAATATTCAGGCTGCATCAATTCTGTCTCTGTATATCCTAACTGCTGAATAATGGACGGTTGTTTTTTCAATTGCTCCTTCAATGAACTTTTATAATATTCCAACAACGAATATCTCATTTCAGGGGTAATAGGACTATTTTTCTTGATAAATTCGTTTAGTGCAGCGATTCCTCCAGCTGATGCTTGATTGAATTGAATCACAAAAAACGATGGTTTTAAGGCTGCATTGATGGGCTTGTTACAATGTAGATTGATGATTTTTTGGCTCTCTGAAAATTCATTTAAATTTTGATAGACCATGGCCAAATTAAACTGCAACAGTTGATCCGTGTATTCGTTGTTTGTTTTGTTATTTTTAATGTCATCAATCAGCGTTTTTTTTGCTTGCAGGTAATTCCCTTCAGACATGTAAGTTGTGGCCAAATTTGATATGAGTACTGGATTATTTTCCTTGTTTTCTTTCATCAAAAGATGGGCCTTTGACAAATAATAACGTGCATTTCGGTATTGTTTGAGTCTGAGAGAAATACTGCCTAAATTGTTGCATAAACGCTGCATGTATTGTTTGTTGTTGATCCTAACTGATAATTGATAGGCATTTTCAAAGGTTCTTTTTGCTGAATCTAACTGATTTGTCACAAAAAGATATGATCCCCAGCAAGTCTGATACACCACTGAAATAAGTGTGTCGTTTATTGATTGATTTAAATCCTTTAATTGATTGAAAATTTCCTTTGTTTTAATTTGCCCGGGATAGGCCATGCTTTGATACCCTTTGTCTATCAGATAATAGAATGCAATTTTTTTATTCGGAGTATTTTTTGTATATTCTGTGTAAAAAGAATCCAGTTTTTTTGCTTCTGGAATTCGATTCTTTGCAATTAATTTTTGAACATGAAAACTGAGATACAAAGGATCTATTTTACTTTCATTCGCCAGAAAATATTCTTTTAAAGAATCCGATGAATAACAGGTTCGCATAGGCATGATTTTTTCATTCTCCTCTTGGATGTTGTCTTGACAACCCAATATCCCCCAACTAAAAAAAACAATCATTACAATTGTTTTCCATTTTAAATTCATTGCCTTTTGCATAATATTCAAAAATACAATGTGACAAAGAATGTTCTAAATTCAAAAAGGAACAATTCTGTAACAATTGATCAAACAGCCGGTTTATTAAGTGACGTGTATCTAAATGATCAATTTTGATAATTCAATCAATGTCGATACTTTTGAAAATTATATATTTAAAGATGACAATGAATTTAAGATTAATCAAAATATTAACGTTCACAATTTTAAGTTTTTTGCTTGGAATCAATCAACTTTTAGCGCAAAAAACGGGAGATACCATTTTTGTGAAATCGTGGCACTTCGGAACTAACAACCGAGATACTGTGGTGAATTTTCCTGATGGCAGCTTAAGTTTTGAAAAAATCATCATGAAATACAGCATGCGCTGTAAAAGTGGTTTTGTTTCCGATCAAACAAACAGAAACAAAGGTTGTGGGGAATGGGACTATTCATGCAACACTTTTGTGGTAGATTCTTCAAAAGTTGAAACCTTGGCCCAAACTGCACCCAATTATATCATTTCCAATTTTACGGGAAATTCATTCAAATACGCAAGAAAACCAATCTATGATTACTACGATTATTCTCACGATAAAATTGTTTTGAACAAAGTGCAATCTGAAAATGTCACTCAAATTGGACAAAAATGGATGGGATCTGAACAGATTTTGCCAACCAACCAAAATTCAGGAAAATCACAGGTTTTATATAAGGCCAATGAATTGTTGCATTTTGGGTTTGATTCAGGACTGATTCATGGATTTAACCTATATGCACAAAATTCGGCAACAGCCAATTTCTTGAAAATTCGCATTAAAAATAGCTCCTTAACACAGTTAAATCCACAAAATTTCGACAATTCGGCTTTTACAGAAGTGTATCATGCCTCAACCCAATTTGATTCTGGTGCCAATAAAATCATTTTTGCAACACCTTTCCTTTGGGATGGTAAAAGCAATTTGTTGATTGAATTTTCTTTTACCAATTCTGCAACTTCTAATGGGTTAATTCTTGATGCTTATAACGATACTTTCAATTCCACGATTTTTGCAAAAAATAATTACGCAATTGATTTTTCAAACAATGGCCATTTTGTATTAGACGCCGAAAAATTGAGCTCGATTTCTAAGGAATTATCCATTTCTTTCTGGGCATTCGGTGATGCTAAAAGTCTTCCAACTACAACATCGGTTATTTATGGCTATGCGGCTGATAAAAACCAACGTCAATTAAACATTCATTTTCCATGGTCTGATGGAAGTGTATACTTTGATTGTGGTTATGCTGCAGGATCCTATGACCGTATCAACAAAGCAGCCGCTGCTTCTGAATATGAAGGGAAATGGAACCATTGGACATTCACCAAGAATGCCACAACTGGAAATATGTCGGTTTACCTCAACGGAACTCTTTGGTTAAGTGGGACATCTAAAACCAAGGCAATATCCCTCATGAATGTCATTTTAGGAAAAGATCAAGCCTTTTCTAACAATTACAAAGGAAAGCTTTCTGAGTTGAGTATTTGGGATAAAGCCTTGTCAATTAACGATGTGCAAGCTATAATGAATGCGCGAATCAATTCATCCAATATCAATTACGTCAATTTGGTGGCATATTATCCTTTTAATGAGGGACAAGGACTGCTAGTCAATGATTTAAAGCATGGTAAATCTTCAACTGGCACTGGAATTTTTTGGACCTACGAAAGAGGAACTAACATCAATAGGTCTTTCGAAAGTTCCACAGAAAAACCTGTAATTGATTTACTCAGAGGTTTCTATACCACCACCAATTCTAAAGTTACAGTGAGAGATTCTGTGGTGAGAAATCCAAATTCCATTAGCAAGTACTCTATTGTATCTAACAAAAATAGTCAAATTGTTCAGCACGATGTGGTGAAATTGGATTCTGTTTGGTACGCTTATGAAGCAACCAAATCAAATGTTTACAATGGAGATAATGGAAATTTAAAAGATTCAATTTCAAATAATTCCGATGGTACAATTGTTGTTCAAAATTTGGATTACGAAAAAAGATTCCCTTGGTACAATGAAATTATGTCGTTTGTTACTCCTTATGGTATTGGTTTAGATCTAGGAATAAATGGTAAAAGTTGGTATTACGACATGTCAGATTTTGCGCCATTGCTCAAAGGTAATAAGCGCATGATGATGTCCATGGGTGGTCAAAATCAAGAGCAAATGGCCATTGAATTTATGTTTATTGTGGGAACACCTATGGCAAAAGTGTTGGAATTTAATCAATTGTGGCAGGGTGGTGCGCGTTTGGGAGGGCCAGGCATTGGCAGTATTTTAAACAATTCTGTTTTTGCACCAGTTAAGGTAAGTCCAACAGGTGGAACGCGTTTTAAAATGCGCAGTTCAACTACAGGTCACGGTTCCGACGGTGAATTTGAACAAAATGGTGGACCAATTTACCATTTCATCAATATTGGTGGTGGAAGTCCTGAATTTACATGGAATGCCAATATCGATTGTTCTACAAATCCAATGATTGCCCAGGGTGGAACATGGTTGATTCCACGTCAAGGATGGTGCCCAGGTTTGAAAACTAGGTTATTTGAACATGATTTAACCCAATATCTAGAATCGTTACATCCAGTATATATCGATTATCATATTTCAGAACCAAATAAATCAGGTGGTGATTATCGCTACATTGTAGCAAATCAATTGATTACATATGAAAACCCAAGTTTCAATACAGATGCAAGAATAATCGATATTAAGCAACCAACAACGGATTATGAATATGCAAAATCAAATCCAATTTGCAATCAACCCATCATATTGATTCAAAACTCTGGAAAAAATAAAATCACGAAAGTGAAATTTGAATACTGGGCCAACAATTCAACGGTGAAACAAAATTGGACATGGACAGGTGAGTTAGATTACATGGATACGATGAGTGTAACATTGCCATCTTGGGGATTGTGGGACAATGGTATGTTGCCATCAAACAACCGATTCAATTGTAAAATTGTATCTGTGAATGATCAAACCGATGAATATGAATGGAACAATCAAATGTCTTCAGCAGTTACTATTCCCGATGTGATTTCAAGTTCCTTTAAAATTGAATTAAGAACCAACAATAACCCAAATGAAAATACATTGATGTTGTATGATATTGATGGTAAAGTAGTTTTGAATGAATCATTTACTGTAGCCAATAAAGTTCATACATTCCCATTAGAATTGAATGGCTGTTACAGAATGGTGGTAACTGATGCTGGAATTGATGGATTGTCGTGGTGGGCCAATACCGCACAAGGTACAGGACTTGTGAGAATTCGAAATGCGTCCAATACCATCGTGAAAACATTCAATGCAGATTTCGGTAGCTTTATGGAATTCCAGTTTACAACCACATATGCATTGAATACAACCCGTTTGAACCTGAATCAGGCAATCAACTTATATCCAAATCCTTCAGTAGGTAAATTCATGTTAGAAGGTGAAGAATTGATCAATTCGAATGTAAAAATGATGAACCTCGCAGGACAAGAGATTTGCAATTTTTCGCATATTTCAGAAAATAAATTGGAAATTGTTACGCAAAAATTGCAACCGGGAATCTATTTCGTTGAAATCAACAAAGGTTCAGCTAAGGCTATTAAAAAGGTAATGGTGCAGTAAGCTTGGTTTTTGTGGGACTATTCGAAAATGCAGTATAGTCCCACAAAAATAACTGCAATTGCAACGCTTGTAAGTCCGTATAGAATGTGGTAATACAATTCGGGAACCGGATTTAAAATACTGAGTACACAGCTAATAAAACCTAAAAAGGCACCCAAAAACAAACAGTTTAACCCTTTTTTTCCTCGTTTTCTGAGTTGCTCTGATTTTTCAGTTGAAATTGTTGGAGTAGTGTTGTTTTGCATAGGCTATAATGTTTAACCAAATGTAAATCAACAAGATTAGAATTGAAATTCCAAACATTTTGTTCGGAATGGTTTCAGAAAACCTTATTTGTAATCAATCTTTCTTCACAGGTTTCCAAAAACGTTTCTTGCGTGCTGGTTTTGGAGCTTCGGAATTATTCGATTGATTGTTGTTGTTAGTCTTACTTTGATTGCGGTTTTGATCCTGCTTTTGGGGTTGCTGACGTTGTTGTTGACGTTGTGCCTGAGGTTGTGGATTTTCTTCCTTTACTTGAGTCCCCGGACCGTAATCATGGTCGTCGTCTCTTTCAATTTCCATTTTGATCAATTTTTGGATGTCTCTGATAAATGGAACTTCCTCTCTGTCAACAAAAGACCATGCAACACCGCTATTCCCAGCCCTGCCAGTTCGCCCAATTCTGTGAACGTAGGTTTCTGGAATGTTGGGTATTTCATAATTGATTACATGCGTTAATTCATCGATATCAATTCCTCTAGCGGCAATATCTGTGGCTACAAGCACCCTAGTTGTTCCATTTTTGAAATTGGAAAGGGCATTTTGACGTGCTGCTTGACTTTTATTACCGTGGATGGCCTGTGCAGAGATTTGCAATTTTTCCAAATCCTTCACCACTTTATTGGCCCCATGTTTGGTTCTTGTAAATACCAATACCGATGGAATGTTCAAATTTTTATCCATAAGCATGTCGCGCAACAAGAATTTCTTGTTTTTTTGGTCCACGAAAAATAACTTCTGAGAGACTTTTTCGGCGGTGGTGCTCACCGGTGCCACAGAAACCCTTACAGGATTTTTTAAAATGGATTCACTTAATTTTACCACTTCATTTGGCATCGTGGCCGAGAAAAACAAGGTTTGTCTTTTGATGGGTAATTTTGCAATCACCCTTTTCACATCATGGATAAATCCCATGTCTAGCATCCTGTCTGCCTCATCCAAAACAAAATGCGTCACATGATTCAAATCTATATACCCTTGTTGCATCAAATCTAGCAACCTACCCGGGGTGGCTGTCATGATATGAACTCCTTGCTTAATGGCTTGAACTTGGGCCGCTTGTTTTACTCCTCCAAATATCACTGCATGGCGTATGCTGAGGTTTGCAGAGTAATCTCTGATACTTTCGTCTATTTGTAAAGCCAATTCACGGGTTGGTGTGAGAATTAGTGCTTTGATGCCAAACCTTTTATTTTTATCTAAATCCATCAAATGTTGGATGATGGGAATTGAAAATGCCGCGGTTTTACCCGTTCCAGTTTGTGCAGTTCCCAATAAATCTTGATGGTTTAATGCCGGTGGAATGGCTTGTTGTTGAATTGGGGTAGGGCTCTTGTACCCTTGAACGGCCAATGCGTCTAATATTGGTTGCGCAATGCCTAAATTTTTAAAATCTTCCAAGATTACAAAGGTACGGGTTTCTGGCATTTATTCGATCTCCTTATTTTATTAGCCGTACTGAACTATTTATTTACCTTTGTGCAATGACGCACGATCAAGAATTCAACGAAATATCAGAAGATTACGTAAAAGTGGTTTTTAGGTTCCATTCTGAATTGTTCGAAAAGGAAATGATAGAAACCCTTTGGTGTAGACCGTTGGATCCAGAATTGGGACTGTATCAGGTCGACAATATTCCATTTTATGCACCTTTAATTGCAGCGGATGACCTTATTTTGGCCGAAAAAGATGAAAAAGAAGGAGGGATGTTGGCTTATAGGCATACAGTGAAAGAATCAGGCAATTCTACCATCCACTTGGTTAAATTAGAGGATTCTTTTGTAATGCAAGATCTAGTTGACCTTTTGGTGAAATTGGGATGTAATTTTGAAGGAATGAATGAAAATTATTTCGCCATAGATGTTCCTTGTGATGTGTCATATTCTCCAGTAAGAACACTTCTCGATGAATTTGAAGAAAAAGATTTGGCTGGATTTTCTGAATCTTGTTTGTCTGATTTACATCAAAGTCAATTGTAAGCTTGACTACCTTTTAAAAACCTTTAACCAGAGTTTTTCAATTTTGAATGGCTGAAACAGTCCTTGCTGTTGCGCGTAAATGCCTTTTTCCCCTGAAAAAAAATGGGTAATCACAATTGACAGTGCAAAATAAAATATGTTCGTGGTTCCAAAAAGTTCCATCGACATAAATATTCCAGCAATTGGGCTTTGGGTTGCCCCAGCAAAAACACAAATGAACCCAATACCGGACAACATGTCAATCGGTAGGCCCAAATGAGCAGAAAGTGAACTTCCAAAGGTTGCACCTATGAAAAACAACGGTGTTACCTCCCCACCTTTGAATCCAAACGACAATGTGAATGTGGTTAACAATAATTTCACCAAAAAGTCACTGTCCCTCGAAATGATAAAAAACGACTTTTTAATTTCCTCAATGCCCAATCCATAAAATGGGGTACAAGGGAAATTGCGGTATATGAAAATCAGTAAAATGCCAGCAATAACTGGATTAAGCCAAGAAATAGGGATTGCATAATTTCCGATTTTTGAAAAAAGATTTGCAGAAATCACAAATAAACGAACGGTAAGTCCGAACAATATGCCTGCAAATATTACTGAAAATATGCCGTGAGTTGAGATTTTTAAATCTGAAAATATGTGGTATTCAGTGTGTTGTATTTGAAATAAATCAATGCATACGAAATGAGAAATAATCGAAGCTAGGAAAACTGGAATGATGGATTTGCAATTGAATGATTTTGAGGGAAACAACTCAAATGCAAAGATAAATCCAGCCAATGGAGTGCCAAATACACCCGAAAAGCCAGCGGCAATTCCCATGGAAATAAGTGTTTTATGGCAGATTTGAATTGGTTTTTTAAATTTTGAAAATTGGTAAGCAATTGCGCCCGACATTTGAACCGCGGTGCCTTCTCTGCCCGCAGAACCGCCTAATAAATGTGTGACGAGGGTAGACAGATAAACGATGGGTGCTATCAAAATGGGAACATCCAATTTGTTGTTTTCATGTGCTTCTAAAAGGACATTGTTTCCTTTGGAAACACCTGCAGGTGCCCTGAAGTATGTCAAGCCAATAATTAGTCCACCAACCGGCAATAAATAATAGATTTTCGGAGAAATTCCATTGATAGCGGTAACCCAATCTAGCGTAATCAAGAAAATTGCCGATGTGCATCCACCCACAAAACCAATGGCCAAAACAAGTAGAATCCATGTCGCAATTTTTCTAATCATTCGAAGGCAAAACTACAATTTTCATCCGAAATGTAAATTCTATATTTCGGTGGCTGTGATTCTATTCGTATCTTCGTGTTACAATGAACTCAATATCTTCGAACCATCATTCTTTATTTTTGGCCCTCAAAAATTTATATCCGTTGGGTGAAGATGCACTGGAATTGATTCAAGGAATTACAACCACTTTGGTTGTAAAAAAAGGAGAAATTGTTCAAGACATTGGCCAATCTTGTAAAAACTTGTATTTTATTAAGTCAGGTTCATTGCGAATATACTATTTTAAAGATGGTCTGGATATTACCGAAAGTTTTGAATTTGAAGATTCTTTTGTGGCAAGAGGTGAAAGTTTAATCACCATGCGACCTTCAAATAAAGGCATAGAAGCAATCGAAGATTCGCAATTGTTGCAAATAAATACTCCGAAATTATTTGCATTATTTCAAACAAATATTGAATTGGAAAGGGTGTTTCACAAAATTATTGAGCAGGCGTATATTCAACAACTGAACCGCTTGGAGAGTTTGCAGTTTTTATCCGCCGAAGCCCGTTACGAACAATTGATTTTGGCCCAACCTCAAGCCATTCAGCGTATTCCGCTAAAATTTGTTGCATCTTATTTGGGCATTACCCAAGTGAGTTTAAGCCGAATTAGAGCCAAAAAATAGGTTTATTATTTAACATTTGTTAAAGAAATCGCGATTTCTGAAAGTGAATTTTGTATTCAATTTCAGATGCAATGACCGAAAAACAGGTTCAACTCGGGCTTAGGGAAAATTTATCCCAATTTATCCTTCTGGTAATCGTAAACGCTTTTGTTGGCGGTATGGTGGGTTTAGAACGGAGTATTATGCCTGTTTTTGCACAAACGGTGTTTCACATTGAGGCCAAAACGGCTATCCTTTCCTTTATCACCGTTTTTGGAGTTTCAAAAGCCGTATCTAACTATTTTTCAGGTGTTTTATCCGATAAAATAGGGCGTAAAAATGTGCTCATTTTCGGTTGGTTATTGGCTATACCTATTCCTTTTTTGATGATTCATGCCACTTCATGGACATTTGTTGTATTTACAAATGTGTTGTTGGGGATTCACCAGGGCTTTGCTTGGTCGAGCACGGTTGTCATGAAAATTGATTTGGTGGGTGAGAAAAATCGTGGATTGGCAATGGGTTTAAATGAATTTGCGGGTTATTTATCCGTTGCCACAATGGCCATGGTTACAGCCTTTATTGCTCAAAAATATGGTGTTACACCTTATCCTTTTTATTTGGGTGTGGTACTGTCGATACTTGGACTTTTATTAACCCTGATTTTTGTTAAAGATACCCAAAAATATAGTTTGGTTGAAGGTGCAATTTCAACTATTCCCCGGTTGAAAAATGTATTTTTAGATACAACTTGGAGAAATTCAAAATTAGGCGCGGTTACGCAAGCAGGTTTGGTGAATAACTTGAATGACGGCATGATTTGGGGACTCTTACCAGTTGTTTTGTCAATTCAAGGTTTTCACTTAAAAGAAATTGGCGTAATAGCTGCGATTTATCCGGCATTTTGGGGTTTGGGACAACTGGTAACAGGTAAATTGGCAGATTTATATCCCAAACAGCATTTGTTATTCTGGGGGATGTTTATCCAAGGATTCGTATTGGCTCTGATGCCTTTAAATTCGATTTTTCTCTTTTGGATTCTCTTGAGTGCCGTTTTAGGTATTGGTACTGCCTTGGTATATCCAACTTTTTTGGCGAGTATTGCCCAATACACACATCCTAGTGATAGGGCCAAATCTTTGGGTATTTTTAGATTTTGGAGGGACTTAGGCTACGCTATAGGGGCGGTTCTCACTGGTATTATTGCCGATCAATTTGGTATCAATGCTTCAATTTATGCAATTGCAGGGGTAACTTTGCTTTCTGCATTGATTATCAAAATTAGATTTAAAGAAAATGGAAAATAAAATTTCAATTGCTGAATTAAAAGACCTTGAAAAGGCAAAAAGCGTATTGGTTTTGGATGTCAGAAACCCCGATGAATACTCAGAGTCCCACGTTCCCGGAGCTGTGAATATACCGGTTACCGAACTAGAAAATCGTTTGGAAGAACTTCCAACCGATGTATTGTTGGTAACTGCTTGTGGTAGAGGAGGGGGACGTGCCCGAAAAGCACAAACCTTACTTTCCGAAAAGGGTAGGAATGTAAAATGGTTGGAAGGTGGAAGTTTGGGGTATTTAGATACCTTAAATCCCCCAAATTCCGTAATTTAAGCAGTAATATTCATTGGAACTTCCATCAACAGGATTTCCGAATCTTCTGTTAAGGCAGTAAGGCTCATGGAATTTATATCTGTAAGTCCCAAACCATCTCGTGTTTCAATAATTTGTCCTTCAATTTCAAATTTGCCTTTCAAAACAAAAGCATAAACGCCGTTTCCAGCTTTTTTAATGTTGTAACTTGAATTGAAGTTCTCAGAGAATTTGCCCAAATGAAACCAGGCATCTTGATGTATCCAAACGCCAGAATCATCTGGATTTGGCGACAATATCTGCTGTAACTGGTTATGGCACTCTGCTTTATCTAAAGTAATTTGATCGTAACGAGGTTCAACATTTTTCTTGTTTGGGAAAATCCAAATTTGTAAAAATTTGACAGACTCGGTTTGACTTGCATTAAATTCACTGTGTTGGATTCCTGTTCCTGCACTCATCACTTGGATATCTCCATTTTTAATGATGGCGGTATTACCCATGCTATCTTGGTGTTGCAAATCACCTTCCAAGGGAATAGAAATGATTTCCATATTGTCGTGAGGATGGCGACCAAAGCCCATTCCAGGTGCTACTGTATCGTCATTTAATACGCGCAATACGCCAAAATGAATTCGCTCAGGATCATAATAATTGGCAAAGCTGAAAGTATGATAACTGTTGAGCCAGCCGTGGTTTGCATGACCTCGGGATTGTGCTTTATGGAGGACAAATTGTGACATAGTCTTGATGTTTGTTTAAACAAATTTACATCAAATGAGGTTACAAATTATCAATGTTTCGACCAACAGAAGGAATTATGCTTTGAATTTTTTGGGGGATAACGGCTATTGGTGGATGTACATAAGTCCACTACTGGTTGATCTTAGTGATGCAGATTCAATACCGTCTTTGTCTAACCACAATTCTTGGTTGTTGACTTCATCAATAATAGCGCCGCAACTTTTATCAATATTCACGGTATAACCCACTGGAACAAACAATTGAACCGTGACTTTTTGATTGCGCCAAGGAGCATTATTGTTCAAGGTGAAATAATTGCGCAAAAGGATATTATTTCCTTCAAATTTTACCGAATATTCGGTACTTTTGGCATACAACAAGGCTGTTTTTTTAGACCCCAAACTGTATCGTTGAACCCTCAAATAGGGTTTGTTTTCAATGGTTGATTCAATTGTTAATTCTACGTTTTCGTTGAATTTGTTATTGATGAAATATTGTATCTCAGGATCTTCTATTTCAAAAGTATCATGTCTGTTGGTGGTTTCGAATTTGGTAGATTTGATATACAAAATGGAATCTTTGGATTCGGGTTGCTGCTCAATGGTATTCGAAAGTGTGATTGATCCACTGAAATCCCTTCCAAGTAAAACAGAAACATAAATCAGATAAAAGATTGCACACATCCAAGCCACATTTAGCATGATTTTGATGGTTTTGTGCATTTTTTGTCCCTCAAAAATCACCCGAATTAATTGAAAGAAAACATGAATCAGCGGCACAATGATAACCACCATCGTGGCAACAATAGGAAGAATAATATTTTGAATATCGGCAAGGAAGTAGCGTTGAATAGATTCAACCGCAAAAGATATGAACCCGGCAGAAAAAATGGCAGCAAAGACGGTAGGGATGAGCCAAAGTAATAAAAATCCCATGGCAATAGAGGCCACAATTTTCATGAATTTCGAAGATTTGATTCGATGGCTGTCTTGTTTCAATCTTTCGAATGATTCTTTTGCATTTTTGCGAATATTGTTATTGATACTGTCGAAATCAATTGGCTTCCCTTGCATTTGTGACTTTTGATCGTTGGTTATTGCGTAAGGAATTACAGCGGCAATAATGATATACAACAAAAGGCCAATTGAAGTAAAAATGAGTAAAATAAAAGCTATGCGAATTATGTTGACATCGATATTGAGATAAACCGCCAAACCACTGCAAACCCCTAATATTTGCTTATTTTCAATGTCTCGGAACAATTTTCTAGGTTGATTATCTTCGGAATTGGAAGTTGAATGAGCTTGATGATTTTGTTGTTCTTCCGAATTTTCAAATTCATGTACATTTCCAATTTGCGCCATGATGTCTCTTACATCTTTTTCAAGAATGGCTTGTTTTCCATTTTGCAGCAATTGGTTAAACAATTCGGCAATTCTGTTTTCTATGTCTGTAATAGTTTCAGTATCTTGAATTTTTGCCCTAAGATCTTGTAAATAAACTTTGAAAATATCGTAGGCAATTTCATCAATTGGAAAAATGAAACCATTTAAGTTTGCTGTGATTATTTTATTCATGGCTTTTGTTTTGAGGGTTTTGGTGGTTTGACAGAATTGATTTTACAGCGAAATCTAAACCTTCCCAAGTTTTTTTTAGTTCCTTGAGTATCAATTGTCCCTGCACTGTCAGTTCGTAATATTTGCGTGGCGGACCCGATTTTGATTCCTCCCATTTGTATTGAAGCAACCCCGTATTTTTCAATCGGGTTAACAACGGATACAAAGTGCCTTCCACCACAATCAATTGTGCTTCTTTTAATTCTGCCAAAATGTCTGATGAATATTTGGATTCATTAGAAAGGATTTGCAAAATGCAAAACTCCAAAATTCCTTTTCTCATTTGCGATTGGGCATTCTCTAAATCCATGATACAAATCTATGGTAAAAATAGTACTTTGTATTGCATAGTACTAAATTATTTTTTATTCGATGGTTTTTTGGTGTTTCTAGTATGGGTTAAAACAATGCGTTTGCCCTCTGATTTTACCATGTCGGACTTTCTGGCGCCCCATAGTGCCATTTTGTATTCGGGGTTAATTTCGGTAGGATTTACAATGGGTTCGGGGTAGGTGATGCCCCGTTCATACTGATACATCAAACAATCCATGTCGGTCATTTTCCAAGGTTCATGAATAAATGCTACGGGCAAATGTGATAATTCTGGAATCCATTTTTTAATGAAAATAGCTTCAGGATCGTGTTCAATCGAATTTTTTACCGGATTGTAAGTGCGAATTGTATTTACTCCGGTAGTACCTGCCTGCATTTGAAATTGCGTATAATGAATTCCTGGTTCGTAATCCAAGAACAATTGTGCCAAATGATAAGTTCCTTTTCGCCAATCAATGAACAAATGATGGGTTAAAAACGAAACCAATAATGCCCTCATCCGGAAGTTTATCCACCCAGTTTGATGTAGGCAACGCATCAGGGCATCTACAAGTGGAACCCCAGTTTGTCCTGTTTTCCAAGCCAACAAATGACTTTCATTTTCAACCCAAGCGGTGTTTTCATAACCTCGATTGATGCATTCCGTTTCGTAACGACATTCTTGTTCGAATTTTTGAATAAAATGGCAGTGCCAATGAATTCTGGATAAGAAATTTTTGAAGGGACCTTTGGGCTGAGTGACTTTTAACTTCAAGTTAACCGATTGATATACCATGCGAATGCTCATGTTGCCCCATGCTAAATATGGCGATAAACGGCTGCAACTGGTTCTGCTATCAAACGGTTTGGAAATATGCTTGCTGTAAGAAAAACCGCGATTTTCAAGAAAACTTTTTAAATATTTATTTGCAAAAATTTCACCTGGTGGTTGCAATTCGTGGTTGTAATTTTTCAATTCTGCTTTCAACTCTTTTGAAAGCGTCATTGAATGATTCAAATTCAATTTTTCATCTTGCAAGTTAAACCGATTTTGTACGATAGGTTGGTGCATGACTTTGTACCAGTTTTTATCCCAGTTTTCACGGTTTTTTATCCCGCGAATAATTCCATCTCTTTGAAATTCTATCCATTGTATTTTATTTGCCTTGAAGTATTTTTTCAAGAATAAATCTCGATCAAACGTCAATTGGATGCCGCTTTCTTGGTAACTAAAAACTTTTTGAATGTCGAACAACTCCATTAAATATTTGAATACATCAATGGCTTCAGCGTGAAAAATTTCGATGGATTTATTGAAATTTTTTAACTTTTCATTGGATTGTAAAATGGATAAATACTGGAATTGTAAATGTCGCATAGAACAATCAGGGTGGTTCATCACACTGGGCTCAAAAATAAAAACAGGAATATATGGAAAAGATTCATTTTCAGCTGCTTGAAAGGGCTCATGGTCCCACGTACGAATATCCCGTTTGATCCAAACCAGGTTGATTTTCTTCTTGAGGGACATTTTCTTTTCGATTTAATGATGGGGTTTCCACCATTAAACATTCCATTTTAAAAAAAGTTTCGATTGATAAAACGCAACTCTTTTTGTTATCTTTACAACAACATGATGTTAACTTGGAGAAATATATTATTTTGTTTGATTTTGGGTTCCCCGTTTGGGGATATTGTGGCTCAAAGTCCCTCGAAAATTTCAGTTTATACTACGGTAAAATCTAAAGACTCGGCTGTTTTTGTGCAACAGAGTATTGATACAATTTATTCAACAGTTACGATGCAGCCAACAGAATCTGAAATTTTTGTGGTATTAAATCCCCAAAAACAATTTCAATCGTACATGGGAATTGGAGCGGCAATTACAGATGCAGCGGCCGAAACTTACGGTAAACTGTCTGTTTCAGACAAGAAGAAAGTGATGCAATTGTATTTTTCAGAACAGGAAGGTTTGGGATACAAATTGATACGCACCAACATGAACAGTTGCGATTTTTCATCGGAAAGTTATACGTATGTTGACGAAAATGATCAGGATTTGAGCAGTTTTTCAATCCAGCACGATATGAAGTTTAAAATCCCAATGATTCAAGATGCAATAAAATTGGCTGGATCTGAATCAAAAGTTTACATATCTCCATGGAGTCCACCTGCTTACATGAAGTCCAACAACAACATGTTACATGGAGGTTTTTTGTTGCCAAGATATTATCAATTGTGGTCTAATTATTTTGCGAAATATATACAAGCTTTGGAAAAACAGAAAATTCCAGTTTGGGGCTTAACGATTCAAAATGAACCGATGGCAACACAAATTTGGGAGTCTTGTATTTTTACAGCGGAACAAGAAAAATTGTTTTTGCGCAATCATTTAGGTCCTACTTTAACATTGTCGGGACTGGGTGATAAAAAGATCATTGTTTGGGATCATAACCGTGATTTGATGTATCACAGGGCTTCGGTAATTTTAGGAGATTCTTTGGCTAAAAGTTATGTTTGGGGAATAGGTTATCATTGGTATGAAACCTGGACGGGGGCAGAACCATTGCATGAAAATTTGGGTAAAGTACAGCAATTGGATCCCTCCAAAAAAATGTTGTTCACGGAAGGATGCAAAGAGAAATTTCAATTTCATGAAATTCAGGATTGGAAATTGGGTGAAAAATATGCGTTAAATATGATTCAAGATTTTAACCAAGGAGTAGTTGGGTGGACAGATTGGAATATATTGCTCGATGATCGCGGCGGACCCAATCACGTTGGAAATTATTGTTTTGCGCCAATACATATAGGATTTACCGGGGGTAGTAATAAATCAGAGGCTCGTTTTTACATCACAAACGCATATTATTACATAGGTCATTTCTCTAAATTCTTGAAAGTTGGTGCAAAACGAATAGAATCGGTAGTGAGTCGATCTACCTTAAAAAGCACGACTTTTGTGAATCCAAACGGTCAAAAAGTGACTGTAGTACTCAATACAACCAATGGTGAAATTCAGTATAAAATTTTGTACGGAGAAAGAACTTTCTCGGTCAAAATTCCTGCACATGCCATACAGACAATTAAGCTTGATTGATGGTATTAAATTGAACAATTTCGTTCAGAGCACCATCCCATAGATTGATTCTGTGTTGGAGAGATTTCTTAGTAAATTCCAATGCTTCTGTCCATTTGCTTTCATCGGTTGCACACAACTCACCTGTCATTTCAAGCGCAAGGTGGCTGTGATGATCACCGTCTACTTCGATGTGTCTTTCTAGGTAATATTTGAGAATGGAAATACTGTCTGGAAAGTTTTTGTGAATGTCGTTTACCAGGGATACAAACATACCTGGAATAAGGTCTTCACGCCCAAAAGTAAAAACTGCCGCTTGTAAATGGGCTTTTTTTGTATCAATGACTTCAAATGTAAACTGAACAAATTTTCGAATTGAGTCAGGAATAGAAGATGCGCCTAACGCTTCTTGAATTGATTGTCCGTTTTTTAGTAGCGCAATAAAACCATGAATTTCCGAAGTATCTGCACCAATTTGATCCATTGCTTTCAGGTATAGCTCAAAGTGGCTCATTCTATTACCATGTTCATCTACATCAGATTCTTCTCCAACTACAATTTCATTGATTAAAAATCGGGTATTGGCACTGCCAATTGGAAACCAAGGAGTTGATGTGCAAGTGAGATTATTTTGGAGGGACTTAAGGAGGGACATAAAATCCCAAACTGCAAAAACATGATGTTTCATGAAAATTTGCAGATGCGAGGTGTTTTTAATGTTTTCGTAAAGAGGGTGATGAATAATTTGATTTCGGAGGATTGTAATATCCGATTGGATTTGATCAATTTGTGTTTGGAATGAATACATAAATGGATGGTGACGCAAAATTATTAAATAACCGGGTAAAATTTGTTGGAGATTAGACCCACAAAAGTTCTATATTTTGTTCGATTTCTGGGTGTAAGCTTCTAGAAACAGGGCACGTCTTTACAATGCGCTCCAGCCCCTCACGATCTCTTTCCGTAGCTGAATCAGCAACCTTTATTTTGATGATGGCTTCAATTTTAGCAATTCTACGTGGGTCGCTTGCCATAATTTTGTTAGTTTCTGCTTCAATCGAAACAATTTCAATATTCTTCAAGTTTGCATAAATTCCCATTGTTGTAATGATGCATGTAGTTAAGCTCAATGCACACAAATCGGTTGGTGAGAAAGCCATTCCTTGTCCTTGATTGTCGGTAGGAGCATCTGTGTGGATGATTGTATTGCTTTGATTATGAACGTTTTCACAGCGCAAGCTGCCGAGATAATGTGTGGTAAATTGTGCCATTTTGGTGAGTTTTAGATTTTATCGCAACAAATCTATGCTTTTTCTTAATTTTTTACTACCTTTGCACTGCAAATAACCACCGCACTTTAATATTGTTATTTGCCATGTCTAACACCAACAATTCCCCAAAAATTATTTTAGAAGGTTTAACGTTCGACGATGTTCTCGTTGTACCTCGCCATTCACAAGTATTGCCAAGAGAGGCCGATACTAGCACACAATTCACAAAGGGTTTGCGTTTGAATGTTCCCATTGTTGCTGCAGCAATGGATACTGTTACTGAAAGTAAGATGGCCATCGCAATGGCAAGAGAGGGTGGAATTGGGATCATACACAAAAACATGACCATTCAGCGTCAGGCTGATGAAGTGAAAAAAGTGAAAAGATCTGAAAGCGGAATGATTTTAGATCCTATTACCTTAACAGCAGATTCAACCTTAGGAAAAGCAGTTGAATTAATGCGTGAAAATAGAATTGGTGGAATTCCGGTAATAGATGCGCAAAATAAATTGGTGGGTATCATCACAAACAGAGATTTAAGATTTGAAAAAGATCTTACCAAAAGGGTAAGTGAAGTGATGACCACTCAAAATTTGATTACCGCACCACACGGAACCGATTTAAAAGGAGCCCAAGAGATTCTTGAGAAACATAAAATTGAAAAATTACCCATTGTTGACAACAACAATGTATTGCAAGGTTTGATTACATTCAAAGACATTCAAAAGGTTAAAAACTACCCAAAAGCAGTGAAAGATGCACATGGCCGTTTATTGGTAGGTGCAGCTGTTGGGGTTACTCCTGATACAATGGAGAGAGTGGCTGCTTTGGTGAAGGTGGGTGTTGATGTAATTGCAATAGACACTGCTCATGGACATTCGAAAGGTGTTTTGGATCAAGTGAGTGCAGTTAAAAAAGCATATCCTGAACTTCAAATTATTGCTGGAAATATTGCTACTGGAGCTGCAGCGAAAGCGCTTGCTGATGCTGGTGCCGATGCGGTAAAAGTTGGCGTAGGACCAGGAAGTATTTGTACAACCCGCATCATTGCCGGTATTGGTATGCCTCAGTTAACTGCTGTTATGGAAGCAGCTGAAGCACTTAAAGGAACCGGTGTTCCTGTAATTGCTGATGGTGGTATTCGTTATAGCGGAGATATGGTAAAAGCATTGGTTGCAGGTGCCAATACCATCATGGCCGGTGGACTATTCGCTGGAACTGAAGAAAGTCCCGGAGAAACCACATTCTTCGACGGAAGAAAAGTGAAGTCTTACCGTGGAATGGGCAGTATTGAAGCCATGAAAGATGGTAGCAAAGACCGCTATTTCCAAGACGCTGAAGATGAAGTTGCAAAATTGGTTCCCGAAGGAATTGTTGGTACAGTTTCTTATAAGGGACATTTGAGCGAAGTGATTTATCAGTTGGTGGGTGGTTTGAAAGCAGGTATGGGCTATTGTGGATCTTCTACCATTGATAATTTGCAAACTGCAAACTTTGTGAGAATTACCAATGCCGGTATGCGTGAAAGTCATCCTCACGATATTGCAATTACCCGTGAAGCTCCAAATTACAGCCGTTAATTTTTAACGCGTTTTTCGCGGAAAAGATAAATTTAACAGTGTTTTTTCGCATTTTTTGCGAATCTTTGTGGTATTAATTAACAAACATGAAATACCTTCTTAATAAGCCTGTGGTACTTTTGCATCAATTGAAAACGCAATCGCCCGTTAAACAGTTTAGTTTTAGTTTTAGTTGTTTCGTAATATTCTTATTGGCGAGTTGCGGTTCTTTTAAAAACAAAAATGCTAGTCAGGGCTTGGAGGTAGACCCATACGCAAAAGTCAGTCCACAGTTCCGATTAGCATTTTATAATTTAGAAAATTTGTTTGATACCATTGATGGTGAAAACGATGATTCTGAATTTTTACCAACTGGTAAAAATCAATGGAACACGGATAAATACACCAAGAAATTAAACAACATGAGTCGTGTTATAGATTCTATCAAACCTGATATTTTAGGGGTTTGTGAAATTGAAAATGCAAGTGTTTTGAAAGATTTGATGAAGCACTCTGCACATTTTAAATTCAATTCTTCTTTTAATCATTACCGCATCGTGCACCGCGAATCTCCTGATAAAAGAGGAATTGATGTGGGTTTGATTTACAATTTGGCGAAGTTTAAAGAAACGGGCGTTTATGAAATTACGGTGAATTTGCCTGATCAACATGCTACTAGAAATATTTTGGCTGTACATCTGTTCAATTACGCATCTAATGATAGTTTGATTGTATTTGTGAATCATTGGCCTTCAAGATCTCAAGGTGAAGAAAAATCAAGAATTAACCGTATTACTGCGGCTAAAGCATTGAGTCAATATTTGGAAACCAAAGATCATTTGCCATCAAATTGGGCGGCTGTTGGGGATTTTAACGACAATCCTACCGATAGCAGTATGAGGAATTATTTGAAAGCCGGAGATGAATATTCAGGTGCTGTAAACTTATCGTATATTCTTAGACTAAACAATCCTGAAACCGGAAGTTTAAAGTACAATGGTAAATGGGATTTATTTGACCAAATTGTATTGAGCCGTTCATTGTATCATATTAACAGCCATCAGGGAATTCCTCAACAAAAAATATATAATTCCAATTTCCTCATTCAAGCCGATGGCCGATTTGTTGGATATCCCTTACGCACCTTTGGTGGCAAAACCTTTTTAAATGGATTCAGTGATCATTTGCCGGTTTTCACCGATTTGGTGATGGTAGATAGACATTAGCCTTGGGAATCTGAGGGTTTATAAATGATTATAAAAGTTTATAAATGTTTATGAAAGTATATGAATGTTTATAAATGTTTATAAGTGTTTATGAAAGTTTATAAATGTTTATGAAAGTTTAGAAAGATTAGAAAAAACTGCCGAAGGCGTAAACCGCGAAGCGTCAACAGCCGAAGGCGTAAACCGCGAAGCGTAAACTGCCGAAGGCATAAACCGCGAAGCGT
>CAZBMF010000035.1:0-23066 GCA_964492925.1 uncultured Rhizobium sp.
GATACAACATCATATGGGTATTTAGTAGCTAAACCCAAGATGGCGAAAATAACTACTGCGATGATTTTAACAATTGGACTGTCCTTTGTTAATTTTAATTTGCTTTTATTTGTTTCCATAAATACTTTTTATTTTAATAGTTAAAATTTTAGTGTAAATTAATCTTTTGCTAATAAGTGTGATTAATTTGTTTTGTTCATGCCAGGATATCCGTTTATACTGGCATATTTGCCTGAAGCAGATACATAACCTACTTTAACCATTCCAGACTCATCAAGCAAATCATTACCTTTTACGACACCATTTTGGTATTCTGGACTTTCTGTTCCCAACTGTGAAACAGCTGACCACTGACTCCCATTTATCGTCAATTTAGCTATCAAATCTAAACCTCCAACATACCTTTTTCCAGTATAAACCCCATCTATACTTTCCTTTACTGAAGTTGAACTTTGACTTAAATTTTGGGGCTCCTTTGTGTTACTGTTGTTTGACTTACTTCCGCAGGCATTCAACATTAACAAAATTCCCAAAAAAGGAATAACAGTTATTTTTCTCATATATTTCATTTTTTAATTACGTTAGTTTATTTCTATTTAATTTTTTCTGTACTTCACCCATTTAATGGTGGCACTTCCCCGTATTGCAATTTGTATTCATTGAGAAGTACTCTTTCTAATTCTCTGGCAGTTGGATGCGCGATATAATCAAACATTAACTGCTTATCAGTCAGATGCTTTTGCAAATTGGGATTGTTAAAAATCTTCATCCCACCACTATGATTATTTTGTTTCCTAGTATTATCACTACTATGAATGAAACATTTCAATCGATATTGAATCGAATTATTTTGAGATGACCCAATATACAGCAACCCTGATTCATCAATCCCTAATAACCTCATAATTTTATGTGGTTCATTGTCGTTCTCGAATAAAAATATCCGGTAAATTCCTTTTGTATTACTTGACAATAATTCAATATTCTCTTTTGTAAATAATTGCATAAATGGATATTCCTAATTATTCGTGAACAAATAAACAATCGAAACCCTCTGCTATTCAGTCCAAATAAGGATTATTCTTCCCGATTTGGGAAATAAAGTCCACTTCGGGACTTCGCAAAGAAAATAATTCACCCACAAAATTTATTAAACAAAGAATTTTATTGTAATTTTGAGAAAATCCTAGTTTATGAATAGCAAAATTGACCCAATTAAGGAAACAGACAACATAATTTCCAACATTAAGAAATTTCGTGAACTTAAAAATATTACCAGAGAACAAATTGCTGATGAACTTGAACTAAGTGCTTCTGGTTACTCCAAAATTGAACGCGGTGAAATTGAACTTTCAGTAACTAGACTAATTCAAATTGCAAATATCCTCGACGTAGAAGTAGCAAAAATTATGAACTTTGATATTACTACCGTTTTTAATATTTCCAACAATACAGGCATGAATGGTCAAGTTAAAGTTGATCATTATACCCAAAACAAAGACGAATATTTGGAAAAATATGTAAAACTTTTAGAAAAAGAGAATGAGGATTTAAAAAACAAATTAAACATCATTTAAAGATATACACCATTATTGATTAATAAAACACGTGAATATCAAATTCACCCCATCCATTAACCCATAAAAAATGCCCCTGAAATTCAAGGGCATTTTTTATTTATTATTTATCAATTATATAAACACATCACCCATTCACCCCATTATTTCATTGCGGGATTTATTGGCAACTTAGGATTACGCGCATACCACATATAGGTTTTTACACAATCAAAAATAGGAAATCCATTTCCTTTGTCGATTCCTTTTCCAGTTCTTACCACTACCATGTTTTCATTGTCTTTGGGCAACACGACATATTGTCCGCCCAAACCTTGGAAATACGAAAACTTGATGCCCCCAATTTCCCCCAACCAAAAAGAATGACCATAATTTAAACTCTTGTACGGCTGTTGGGCCATGGCCAAAAACGATGAATCTACAAGCTGTTCGCCCATGTAATTCTTACCGTGATGCATCACCAACAAACCCAATTTACCGAAATCACGAGAAGTTGCATCGAAGCAGCAGTACGACAATTCTTTGCCATTTTCTTTATCTAATGACCAATACGCAGGATACTCAGCCCCTATCCTTTTCCAAAGTCTTTCTTGGGCAAATTCCGAAATCGTTTTTACGGCAACACGATTGTTCTTATTTCCTTCATTAATGGCCGCCTGCAAAACAAATCCAAGCAACTGAGTAGATCCACTTTGATATTCAAATTTCTCTCCCGGTTTTTCTACCACATCAACGGTTCTCATGACTCCCTCAATATCATTTGAATAGTATGCTTTTGCGGTAATTCCAAATGGTGAAAGATAACTTTCATCCCAATTCAAACCTGCCGTCATGGTGCTTAAATGTCTCAATGTTAATTCCTTCGCATACTCGCCTTTGATCCATGGTAAATAATCAATAACCTTATCATCCCAAGAACCAATAAGTTTGTCTTGGATGGCCATTTGAACCAACAAAGTTGTAATTGTTTTGGCCATTGAAAAAGAATTCGTGCGGCTGCTATCCGTTGATCCATCAAAGTAATTTTCGGAAATCAACGTGTCATTTTTATACACCAAATAAGACCCCGATTGAGTCTTTGTTAACATTTTTAACAAATCGGGGTTCAACTCTATTGTTTTCTCGGCTTTCACCGTTGTGAATTTTTTTGACAAATCATTTGAAATGGGTCGCAAATCAAAATCTACCCAATCCTTGTAAGTGGGTGATTTTTCACCCTTTAGATAGGTCAAACTTACTCCCTTGATGAGATAATTGTAGGGAGAAATCCACAACAAGGCATAAATTAGAAAAAGCACTCCCAGAGTAACAAAGAGAATTTTTAGTTTTTTCATCGGTTAAATTTTAGTCAAATATATGAAATTCAACAAAAAAGAGCCCCCCCTTGTTTTCATTTGTCTACAATTTTATTCAATTGTAAAGATAATGTCAGCAACAAGGCCTTCTTTGTCCCTCAAAATGATAAAACGCTTATATTTGTATATTATGTCAAAATTAAAAAAGTCTCTTTCTTTTCTATCCATCATATTTCTTTTCACCTTGCTATATTCCGTTGGAATTTTGCTTAAACCCAAGCATGCGCAAACTATATTAGGAGAAAAACCTGGTTTTTTTGAGCAATGGTTTGAAGCCAGAAAAAATGCGGATGGCATTGTACCTTCTTGGTTAAGAACACAATGGAGTAAGTGGGACAGAAACCAGGTAATTTCAAGAAATAACTTTGCCGTAATAGATAGCATCCACGAAATTGGACCTGAGGATATTGGCGGAAGAACCCGTGCAATGTGGGTAGATCCAACCAACGACAACCTAATTTTGGCCTGTGCTATTTCCGGGGGAGTTTGGAGAACTGAAAATGCCGGAGCCACTTGGAAACCTGTGAACGACCAGGAAATTTCTTTGATGCCCAGTTGTATTACTGCGAATCCTTTCAATTTGAATGAAATTTATTACGGAACCGGAGAATGCAGAGACGCGGGGGTACACAACAATGGAAACGGAGTATTTAAATCTACCGATAGAGGAAAAACATTTAAGCAGTTGGCCTCTACTGTTGGTGTTGCCGGAATGGACGCAATTTGGGACATAGAACATTCATTACAAGACAGTAACACCATTTTTGTGGGCACAAATTCACAAGGTTTGTACCGATCTATTGATAATGGAAACACATGGCAACAAGTTTTCATCGGGGGTAATAAAATGATTTCAGACATTTTGGTATTACCAAAAGGAAGGGTCATCATTTCACAACAATCGAATGCTGTATATATGTCGGATTCAAACGGTAAACCAGGAACTTTTGTGCAAATCACAAACTTTCCTAGCAAGCCTGTAGGTGGTACGTTCCGACGAATTCAAATGGCCAATTGTGCCAAATATCCAAACGTTGTTTACGCTCTTTTTGAGGGATATGCGTTTCAAGATGATCCCGCAGCGTTTTACAAAAGTAGCGATGGCGGTAAAAACTGGGTTAAAAAAACCACACCTGTGGATATTGGACCCGGATATCAAGCATACTGTGTGATGTTGGGTGTGAGCGCCGTAGATTCAAACCGAGTTGTTGCAGGTGGCGTAAGTGCCTGCTACACAACCAATGGTGGTACATCATGGAAGAATCTCTCTGGCAGTCATTCAGACCATCACTCTTTTGTTGCTTTGAGAAACAAACCCAATGATTTCCTTTTAGGAACAGACGGTGGAATTTATAAATTCACCTGGGGAATGGGAAATGCCACCGCCAACTTGAACAATGGCTACCATGTGACTCAATATTATGCTGGAGCTTATGGTTTAAGTGGATTCAACTCTGTAGCAGGTGCTCAAGATAACGGAACTCATTATTCGTATGCAGCCATGAACAACCGCAAAATTTTTGGTGGCGATGGTGCTTACTGCCATATTGGTATGCAAGACGGAAGCGTGGCTTATGTATCCTATCAAAATGAAGGAATCAACCGAATAGACAATTTTGAAGGAGGCTTCGGAAATTCAAGCAGCATTGCCGATCCAAGATTTTCAACAGATGGCGTTGCCTTCATCAATGCCTATACCATGAACTTGGCCGACCAAGCCATGATTTTCTATAGAACCAATACTGGCATTTACCGCTCAACAGATTATGGTGAAAGTTGGGATAAATTAAACAAATCTTCACGTAGCGGAATAAAAGCAATGGCCTGCAGTGAAGATGTAAATCCTGTTTTCTATTACGGAGGATCTTCGGGCCAAATTTATAAACTCGAAAATGCCGCAACCGCTGCCGCAGGAACGGAAGTAAACTTCAATGCTACCGTACCAGCAAGCGTAACTTCGGATTACATCAACAGCTTCACTATCAATCCATTAAATAAATATCAAATATTTGCTTCGTTCACAACAGTAAGCAATCAGGGACGCGTTTGGAAAGTGAGCAAACTCGATAGTGTGAAACCCATTTGGGAAAACATTTCGGGCAATTTACCTCCAGGATTACCGGTAAATATGGTAGCTGTTGACCCTCAAGATCCAGAGAATAAAATTTTCGCCGCTACAGATTTCGGTTTCTATTTCACCATTGATGGTGGTAAAAACTGGCAAAAAGACACCCGTATCCCAAATGTGGAAATTCATGAAATTAAAATGAGAAATTCCGACAGAAGGCTTTTCCTATTCACCCATGGTCGTGGATCTTGGTCCATCAAGTTGGCTCCTTTGAGCAGCGTGAAAAAAATCAAGTCCAATGAAACTCAGATTAAAATTTTCCCGAATCCGGTAAACAACTCTTTCCAAATTGATTCTAAAATTGGAGAATCCATCCTAAATGTCTGTATTTATGCCATGAACGGACAATTGGTAATGGAACAAAAGTCCTACAAAGGGGCAATCAACACCGAAAAGCTTAAAAATGGTATTTACTTTGTTCAAGTAAAAACGAACAACAATTCATACACCCAAAAAATTAAAATCTCTCACTAAAATGCTTCCAAAAGAAATAGAAACGGCTTTAAAATCTCTTGAAACTGAAATTTCTGAATTATCAGAAATGCTGAAAGAAGTAAGCAATGACATCATCGATGGTGGATTTTCAGAATGCCCTATTTTTGTGGCCCATCAGGAGCATGCCAAAATTGGTGAAATGATTTTAGACAGAACGGAATTTGGCTTCCCATATTCCATTAATGCTACCGTTGTTGAACGACTTATTGAACTCAATGTTTTGAGTCAAGATAAACTTCCAGAATTTAAGAAAGCGTTGGGTGACCCTAAGAAAAATATGTGCATTTTGTGGCTGCATGGTGAACATTCTCAATTTATTTTCACACCATTCCTTAAAACGGCATCTGCATAAATGAGCAATCCTTCCGTAGAAATTGTCATATTAAATTACAATACAAAAAGTATTTTGGAGCAATGCTTGCCCCAAGTAATTGCAAATTCTCAATATGAAAATTGCAAAATTGTGGTGGTTGACAATGCCAGCACCGACAACAGTGCCGAGTTTGTTAAAAGTACTTATCCTCAATTAGAATTGATTGTGTTAGATTCCAATACGGGTTTTGCAGGAGGATATAACAGAGGATTAAAAAACAGAAAAGCAGATTATTTCGTACTATTAAATTCTGATGCAGAACCTGCTCATGGTTGGTTGGAACCAATGTTGAAAATGATTGAAGAATTTCCAAAGTTGGGAGCTTGTCAACCCAAAATATTGGATTATTTCAACCGCAACAAATTTGAATATGCCGGAGCTGCAGGCGGTTTTATTGATGTTTTTGGATATCCTTTTTGCAAAGGACGCATTTTCGGGAATGTTGAATTTGACCAACAACAGTACAATCAATCTCAGCAAATATTTTGGGCATCGGGGGCTGCAATGTTTATCAAAAGAGAAGCTTGGGAAAAAGCCAATGGCCTCGATGAAGATTTCTTTGCTCACATGGAAGAAATTGATTTATGCTGGAGACTTCAATTGTTAGGGTATGAAATCTACAATTGCCATGAAAGCACTTTCTATCACATGGGTGGTGCTACCCTTTCAAACCAAAATCCTCGAAAAACTTATTTAAATTTCAGGAATTCTTTGCTCATGTTGCACAAAAATTTACCCGCGGAAGTAAAAAATAAACGGATTTTTCAAAGAAAAATGTTTGATGGACTAGCTGCTTTCTTATTCCTTATACAAGGTAAACCAAAACACGTTTGGCAGATTTATAAAGCCCATCAATATTTTGATAAAGAGAAAAAACAATTTCAAATTTCACAAAATACCCAACCGTTAGAAAACCTAAAAGGCGTACTCAATCATTCTTTGGTATTCGGATATTTCCTGAGAGGTAAAAAAACTTGGGCCAATTGGTTCTTGAATTAAACCGACCTAGGGTGATATTTCACCAACGTATCCGCCAAATAATTACGGTCCAAATGCGTGTAAATCTCTGTGGTTGTGATAGATTCATGTCCTAACATTTCTTGAACTGCCCTTAAATCTGCACCAGCTTCCACCAAATGTGTGGCAAAACTATGTCTAAAAGTATGTGGACTAATCACTTTATCAATTCCCGCCATGAGAGCGGCCTTTTTAATAAACAAAAATACGGATTGACGTGTTAACCCCCTTCCATATCGGTTCAAAAAGACCAAGTCCCTATCTCGTTTGGAAATATTCAATTTATTTCGTATATTACTTGTATATAGTTGAATATGTTTAATTGCACGTTCAGAAATGGGCACCAAACGCTCTTTATTGCCTTTACCCAACACCTGTATAAATTGCTCATTTACATGAACATGGGTGATTTGCAAACCCACCAATTCCGATACCCGAAGCCCACAGCTGTATAATGTTTCCAGCATGGCAACATTGCGCTCACCCTCATCAGTGGAACGGTCAATACTCGATATCATGGCATCTATTTCTTCAGGACTCAATACTACGGGCAACTTACGACCTGTTTTCGGTGGTTCCAAGAAATCCGCAGGACTCTCTGTAAGTTGATCATCGAGTACTAAAAATTTATAAAATGCCCTAACGCCAGAAACGATGCGCGCTTGAGAGGTGGCTTGAAAACCCATTTCCGCGATAAATGCAGAAAATTGTTCGAGTTTTTTTCTATTGAGGGACAACGGGCTGTTGCTGCCATCATCCAAGGACCAATATTTTAATTTTTCGATGTCGCGACAATACGCTTCAATGCTGTGTTTCGACAACGACTTTTCGAGTGTCAGAAATTGTTTAAATCCCAGTATGGCCTCATCCCACCCCATTGTTATGGAATGAATTTCACCTTATTCACTTGGAGAACTTCTTTTGTATCAGCGTTTAACACCCAAACCATACAGCTCAATTTATTGGCCTTCCATTTGGCAACACGCGGAATATAATAGTGCTTTTCTGTGGTGAAACCAGCCGGCATTCCTTGCGTTAATGGATCACCGTATGAAGAAGTTACCAATTTTCTCAAAACATGTTTGAAGGTATAATTTTCTTCAACTCCTGTTGGGGTTGACTGCCAACCTACCATATCGTCTTCTAGGATGGCAATTACCCAATTTAATTTAGTGGTTGCTGGAATATTGGTATTGGCAATGGCTTTGATCTCAACCCTGCATTTGTCTTCATCTGGCAACCAGCTTGCTTTTAAATCAATGTTTATTGGTGTTGTTTTTGCTTTTTGTTGATCAACCACAATCGACCAAGAATTCTCATCAATAAAATACTTTCCATTGTAACTAACGTTATCAATAATACCACTCGGCAAATTGGTAACCGCACCCAATGTCCCCACCAAATCATCGGCGTCTTTGGTTACCAAAGTATCTTGTCCATCCCAAGGGTTCGACAAAGGTTTATAATTTGGATAAATGGCCATAATCTGAATTCTATTCGGATTGGCATCTTCAAGGGCAATGGCTTTTTCTGCAGCGCGAGGGCAGTTGTTGCAGCGTACACCTGTTACATCAATCAACAATATTTGCTTGGTTTGAGGGGCTGGAGCAGACCCAAGGTAAGTGGTATCCAACAAAGGACGTTCTTTAAATTTCAAACCAGTTGGGGGTTCTTCTTCGCAAGAGATGAATGACAAAGCGAAAAATATCCCTCCAAAAAATAATGTAGAAATTCTCATTCCACGAAAATAAGCAAAACCTTTGTTTGGTTATATTTGTTATTGAGAATATTATGAGAAATTTAAAAAGAAATCTTTTAGCATCGAGTGCTTTTGCCTTATTAACGGGATGTTTCTTCGGAAAATCCAAAACAGTAGACGCGCAAACTGCTCAAAATACCACCCCATCGGAATCTGTTTACAACATCAAAATCATGCAGTTAGATGGGAAAACACCTATTGATTTGGCACAATTCAAAGGAAAGAAAATTCTCTTCGTGAACACTGCCAGTGAATGTGGGTTCACTCCACAATACGAAGATTTGCAAAAACTACAAGACAAATACAAAGACAAATTGGTGGTGATAGGTAGTCCTTGCAACCAATTTGGCGAACAAGAACCGGGAAATGGAGATCAAATTGCTACATTTTGCAAGAAAAACTTTGGTGTAACGTTTTTGTTGACAGAGAAAATTGATGTAAAGGGAGAAACCCAACATTCTTTGTACAAATGGTTAACACAAAAATCTAAAAATGGGGTTTTGGACTCAGAAGTAAAATGGAATTTCAACAAATTCATTGTAGATGAAAACGGCAAATTGTTGGCGTATTTTGCCTCAACAACCGGCCCAATGTCGTCTAATATTACCCAAATCATCGAGAAATAAGCATTATTTTGAGGGATAATCAACTTTTTCATGGCTTTTTGCAGCCTTAACATTATTTTCGCGTTCGAAAAAATAGACTCATGAGCATTCTAGTAAATAAAAATTCGAGAATTGTAGTTCAAGGATTTACCGGTAACGAAGGAACTTTCCATGCAACTCAAATGATTGAATATGGTACCAACGTGGTAGGTGGCGTTACTCCAGGTAAAGGAGGAAGCAAGCATTTAGATCGTCCTGTATTTAACACTGTAGAAGCTGCAGTAAACGAAGCAGGTGCCGATGTAAGTATCATTTTCGTACCGCCAGCATTTGCAGCGGATGCAATCATGGAATCTGCTGATGCAGGTATCAAAGTAATTGTTGCCATCACTGAAGGTATTCCTACCAAAGATATGGTAATGGTTAAAGAATATTTGAATTCTAAAAATTGCCGTCTTATCGGTCCTAATTGCCCTGGTATTATCACTCCTGAAGAAGCTAAAATTGGTATCATGCCAGGTTTTATCTTCAAAAAAGGACATATTGGTGTTGTTTCTAAGTCAGGTACTTTGACCTACGAAGCGGTTGATCAATTAACCAAACTTGGTATGGGACAATCTACCGCGATTGGAATTGGTGGTGACCCAATTATTGGAACTACAACCAAAGAAGCGGTTGAATTATTCATGAACGATCCTGAAACTGCTGGTATCGTGATGATTGGTGAAATTGGTGGTGGAATGGAAGCAGAAGCTGCTCATTGGATCAAACAATACGGAACCAAACCAGTAGTAGGTTTCATCGCTGGTCAAACTGCTCCTGCTGGACGCAGAATGGGTCATGCTGGTGCTATTGTTGGTGGAAAAGACGACACTGCTGCTGCTAAAATGGCCATCATGCGCGAGTGTGGTATTCACGTTGTTGAAAGCCCAGCTGAAATCGGACGTAGAATGTTCGAAGTAATGAAATAAGTTAAAAAATAATATACAAAAAAAAGGCTGTTTGGAAAAACAGCCTTTTTTTATGCAGCAATCTCGCTGAAAAATAGGTGGTTACTTTTTCTTTTTAGACTTTGTTAAATCTACCACGGTAACATCACTGTGGCCAGCTTCTACCCATTGGAAAAAGTCATCTTTTATAGCAGTATTGGGCGTAAGTTTATTCATTTCAATGGAAACTTCTGTACCATTTTTATAATGTTGAACCACCTTGTTGATTTTATAAGAATTGTCGATCTCTAATTTCAAATATGCATAGTTGGCCTTTTTCTTAGGCACCAAACGAACCACATCGTGCACCTTTCCACCTTCGGTGGTTGGACCTTCATATTTGCTCTTGTAACCTTTTTGATACACCGTAAAAATCTCATTCGGGGTAATACTATTGTCGCGCTTTTTATAGTCCTCTATGGTTACTTCTTGGTCGTCTGGACTGTAAGTCCAAATGGTAACACCATTGCAAAAGATTTCTTGATTGGCATAATTCAATTTAAATTTATTTCCTTTGATCCAAACGGTTCCTTTAGACACCACTGGTTTTTTATTGACCGCAGTAGTGGTAATGGTAAAAGAGGCCGTGATGGTTTTATACCCTTGGTAAAGTTTGGTCACTTTCTTTAAAATTTCTTGGGATTTTGCATCGCTCTGTCCTTTGTCGGCAGCAACCTCTTGGGTTTGCGCAAAGGCTACATTTGAGGTCATTATCCCCCCAAAAAACAACCCCACAATAACACTAAATTTAACGTTCATCTTTTAATATATTACTTACAAATTATTCAAAAACTGTTCCAAAGCATATTCATCAGGAATTAAAACTTGACGGGGTTTGCTTCCTGCATTCGGTCCAACAATACCCGCATCTTCGAGTTGATCCATCAATCGACCAGCACGGTTGTACCCTATTTTTAATTTACGTTGTATCATACTGGTACTTCCCACTTGGTTTTGTACAATCACACGGGCCGCATCTTCAAACATGGAATCACGCTCATCGGCATTAAATTCCCCACCCGCAATGGTTGTGGTATCATCTTGAACCTCTGGCAATATATATGCCGTTGGATATGCCCTTTGCTCACCAATAAAATCACAAATTTGTTCTACCTCTGGGGTATCAACAAAAGGACATTGCAAACGAATCATTTCATTACCTCCACTGTACAACATATCTCCTTTTCCAATCAATTGATCGGCACCATTGCCATCTAATATAGTACGGCTATCGATCTTAGAAGTTACACGGAAAGCAATTCTCGCAGGGAAATTGGCTTTAATCATACCGGTAATGACATTCACTGATGGACGTTGGGTTGCCAAAATTAAATGAATTCCGATTGCACGCGCTAACTGCGCAATACGGGCAATTGGCATTTCAATCTCTTTTCCTGCGGTCATCATCAAATCGGCCACCTCATCTATCACCACCACTATATATGGCAGGAAACGATGTCCATTTTGAGGATTCAACTTACGGTTTACAAACTTGCCATTGTACTCCACGATGTTTCTTACCATGGCGTCTTGAAGCAATTTGTAACGGTTGTCCATCTCCACACATAGAGAATTCAATGTATTGATAACCTTTGCATTATCGGTAATAATGGCTTCTCCATCACCTGGTAACTTTGCCAAGAAATGCCTTTCAATTTTATTGAATAAGGTTAATTCTACCTTTTTTGGATCAACCAACACAAATTTCACATAAGCAGGGTGCATTTTATACAGAAGAGACACCAAAATGGCATTCAAACCAACGGATTTACCTTGTCCTGTTGCACCAGCCATTAACAAATGTGGCATTTTTGCTAAATCGGCAATGAAAATCTCATTTGAAATGGTTTTTCCCAAAGCCACAGGAAGCTGATAATCACATTCTTGGAATTTTTTACTCGCCAATACACCGCGCATCGGCACCATTTCTGGATTTCTGTTTGGAACTTCAATACCAATGGTTCCTTTTCCAGGAATTGGCGCAATAATCCTAATACCTAATGCTGCCAAACTCAATGCAATATCGTCTTCCAAGTTCTTAATTCTTGAAATTTTCACCCCCGGAGCAGGAACAATTTCATACAATGTAACGGTTGGACCAACACTCGCTTTAATGCTAGAAATGCCAATTTTGTAATTTTCTAGTGTATCTTGAATGAGCTTTTTACTTTTGTTAATCTCATCAATATCAATCTCTTGCTTTTTGGTATCGTAATCTTTTAGAAGATCTAAGGTAGGGAAAATGTACTTGCTCAAATCGGCCTTTGGATCAAATTCTGTATCTATACCAAAACGTTCCACAGAAGCATCACCTTGATTTTCTGATACCAATTCATCTTCTTGCTGGGTCAAATCTTGGATGGCAAAACCATCATCGAAGGTAATTTCCTTTGGAGGCGCCACATACGGTACTGGCTCTTCTTCCGGAGTGGCCATATAAATCTCAAAAGTTTCCTCAGGTTTTGCAGTTGGAACATCGTCTATTCTACCACCTAAGTTTCCTGGATTGATAGGCAATTCTTCCGGTTCTTGGGTCTCTACAATTGGTTCAAAGGTAGGTTTTGCAACCTCTTCTTCTTCATTTTTGAGGGATGTTGGAGGAGCAACTTCATCTTTGCGTTTTATGGTGATATTCATACCATCCCAATTTTCAAAATCATTTACCGACGGACCATCATCGTCATCATCCGTCAATAAATTTGATTCATCATCATCATCATCATCTGCACCGTCTACAATAATGGTTGGTTTGATTTTTTCCTCCACAATCATTTGATCTTCAGCACCATCGGCAATTCCATTAAATTCATCTTCGAATTCTTCTTCTGGCGTTTTGATAACAATTTTAGAAAACGGATTCAAATTGAGGAAAACAAATGAATATACCACTGCATAAGCGGCCAAGAACAAAAAAGCACCAATTGGACCAATACTTTCTTGAATTTGAACGATTCCAAAATAACCAAAAGTACCACCAAGCATGGGATACCAAATTTGAAAACAATAACCTAAGAAAAGTGAAAACCAAATTGCAAACAAAATTGTGTGTAACAATATTCTGAGCAACGAGTAAGGCCTATAATCGAACAACAGGAATAACCCAGAAAACACCAAATAAGGGATGAGAGCAAAAGCAGCAAAACCGAAGCCATTGTGTACAAAGAAAAAAGCCAAACTAGACCCAATTGTGCCCATTGCGTTGGCCGGTTTTATTTTGGCACCACCCTCATAACCACCACCGTCGATAGCAAAACTTTGATCTGTTTGCCAAGTAAAAAAGTAGGAAGTAAAACTTATGAGAAAAATGATGGATAAAATCAACAATAAAAACCCAACAACCTTGCGGGTTGTATCATTTTTCAGGGTAGCTGCCTTCAAAATTTCTTTACCGGAAATTTGTTCCGATTTGTCGGAAGGTCTTTCTTTCAAAAAATCAGCCGGCGATTTTGATTTCTTCGATGATTGTTTAGGCGCTGCACTCATGTGGATTCACGAAAATAAAACCAAATAAACCTAAAATTCTGTGTACTTATTCACAGAAAAAAGAGTGTTTATTATATCAATCAACGTAAATTAACTGTAAATATTTCAACTATTTAGCTGAAACACCTGTCCCTCCAAAGCCAAATAGGTAGACAAGTGCATTTTCTTAGCTTCCAAAAGCAATGGCTCTAGGTCTAAATATCGTGCACTATAATGTCCAATAAGTAAATTTTTCACCTTCGCCAAGTTGGCAATTTGTCCTGCTTGAAGGGCTGTTGTATGAAAAGTTTCTTCTGCCCTGCTCAACCTATCATGCAAAAATGTGGCTTCGTGATACAACATGGTAACATGCTGAATGTAAGGTACAATGCTTTCATCGTAAATGGTATCGGAGATATAGGCAAATTTTCGGTTTTTATATCCCGGAATGGTCAATATTTCATTGGCTATTTCGATGCCTCTGGAACTAACAAACGACTCACCGGACTTCAGTTTTTCATAAAAAGTAACAGGTATTTCATATCGTTCGCAAGCTTCAACATTGATTTTTCGTTCAGAGCCCTTTTCTTCAATGATAAACCCTGTGCATGGAATACGGTGTTTTAAGGGAACCGTGTGCACCGCAAAATCCGTTTCGTTTAAAACAGTTTCATACTCATTTGGATTGGTGAAAATATAATGGATTTCAAAATTCAATCGCGCATCGCCAATGCTCAAAATAGTGTCCATGATGGGCTTTAAATCTGCCGGACACACAATGTAAAGCGGGTCAATCCTACCAAATAAGGCCATCGACGACACCAAACCCGGAAGTCCAAAATAATGATCTCCATGAAGATGTGAAATCAACACATATTTGATTTTTTGTAGCCTTAAATTGTACTTGGTAATCTGTAGTTGGGTTGCTTCCCCACAGTCTATTAGGAAATAATGCTTATCCAAACGAACATATTGAGCACTCGGATTCCGGTCTCTCGCCGGAGTGGCAGACGAAGTACCCAAAACTGTTATTTCAAATGGCTTTTGCATTTACGAACCAATATTAGTTCTAATTTCTGCGAAAATCATGCCATGTTTCACAGTTTTTGAGTGATTCTGCAAATTATTTTGTAGACAGCACTTTTTCTATGGCTGTGGTTACTTCAAGTGTTGAAATCAAATTCACACATGATTCTCCTTTAACACATGTTCTTTGATCACAAGGATTACAATCCAAAACATGGTGTAAAACCACCGAATGTTTGTTTTGAATGGGGTAAAACACATTTTTTACTCCAGGACCAAAAATTCCAATGACTGGTTTTCCGCTTACATCTGCAATTTGAAGCGGACCACTTTCATTGCCCAAAAAGAATTCAGACTGTAAAATAATTTCATGCAACACCAATAGCGAATCGGTTGATGCATAAACTTTTACATGATCTAAATGACCTTTAATTGCATAGAGAATAGGGCTTTCATCTGGAGCGCCAACAACCACAGTTTCCAATTGGTGGGTTTCCCACAAATATTTTGCAACAAAAGCAAACCTATCAATAGGCCATTGTCGCAACACCCTTCTTGCCGCAGGGTGAATGACCACATATTTCCCCGACACTCCAATTTCCTCCAATCGGCTTTTGGCCAATTGGATATGTTCAGATTGGGCATATAACTTTGGCGCTTTTTGCAAAATATTTTTAGAAAATGATTTGTAAAAAGCGCGAATAACGGGTTCAATAATTCTATAATTCGTTACCGTTTCATGGGGCTGATTGCCGCGTTGTTTAAACCTCACTGTGCCCCTGTCAACACGGTACAGTTTTGTTCTATAAATACTTTGAAAAAAAGTGGACCAATCGCCACGAAGTTCAACCCAAATTGAATACTTTTTTTCAATTAAGGCAACATGACAAACTACGCGGTTAACATTGGGATCTTTTTCAATGAGCGTTTTCACAAATGGCTTGCACAAAACATCAATTTTGGCATTGGGAAATGCTTCCTTCAACTGAGCAAACACCCCTGTAGCACTCACCATATCGCCAATCTCATCCCATTTTACCACCAAAATTCTATCTACCTTCTCAGGAATTCTTTTTCCCCCAAAAACACTGAGACATACATTCAAGCACTTAGAAAGCAGCATGTTGCAGCCGTACAATATTTTTTCGTTATCTTTCAAGGGTTATTGGCAATTAGAGGGTAAATAATGGGTTGCGATGGAACTGCATCTGAAGCAATCTTTGGCACCATGAGATTAAGCAAATACAATCCATCTTCAACTGAATCTTGCACATAAATCAACTCAGTAATGCTTGAGTGTACTCTTGTTTCTGAGGGATATTTCCACCAAACCCTATGAGCAGCTAAAGCCCCAGCATCTTCCTCCGGATCCACCGAAGGCAAATCTGTAAGCAAATGTTGAAATCCATGATCTACTAGCAGTTGTATGGCATCTAAAGCAAAATAAGGTGGATTATTTCCCGACCAAACTTGATTTTTCTTGGATAACTCATTGGGCGTTGTGCGGATGATAATAGCCTCTACGTTTTGAAGATTCACATTGTCCAACTCCATTTTTGAAACTATCCAATCTTCACCTTCTTGAATCAACGGAATTGTAACCACTTGTGCTGTAAAGAAATGCTTCTCTAACACATCATTCACGGTTATTCTTTCCGATGCAATATGTCCTACCCCCTCTGTATGTGTACCGTTTCCATGTGCACAATACGTCACAATTTCACAATTTGCACTTCCACCTTCCTTTACAGAACCCACAAACGAACCAACACGAATTGGCTCAACATTGGGATAATCGATATGAAAAGCGTTGGGATTTTCAAAACTTGGTCCAAACCCTAGGGTTAAATTTTTAGGCTCTGATAATTGAGCCACATAATTTTTCCCATTTATCATTAAAGAAAATTGCATCGATTCAAAATTGATGAAATTAACCCGAAAAGAAAAATTTTCTTAGAATTAATCCATGTCTAAAGCCTCTTCAAGCAAATCCAAAAATTCCTCATGCCCAATTTCGAAAGCGCCAAACTGGGCAATATGGTCGTTTAGGTATTGGCTATCAAGCAATTTAAATCCGTGTTCCCTCAAGAACTCAACCAGAAAAACGAGACACACTTTGCTAGCATCGGTGACTTTGTGAAACATACTTTCTCCAAAAAAAGCTTTTCTGATACACACTCCGTATAAACCTCCAACAAGTTCACCATCCAAATACGCTTCAAAACTGTGAGCAAATCCCTCGTAATGCAACGCTATATAGGCTTCCTTGATTTCGTCTGAAATCCAAGTATCGTCTTCACGATTCAAAGAACATTGTTCAATGACTTCCGGAAAATTCCGATTGATCACCAATTCAAACTTATTTTTCTTGTACAACCTCCGAAGGTTTTTCGATACTTTGAAATTTTCATCCAACGGAATGATGCCTCGCCTTTGCGGGGTATGCCAATAAATCGCATTCCCATCATCAGGATCCGCCATTGGAAACGAACCCGATAAATATGCTTGTATGAGAATTTGTGGCGTTAATAACATTTCTGCAAAAGTAATTCAACATAAAATGTGTGAATTCATTTTTCTGATGTTTTTTTGCACCATCATGGGAAAAGGTAAAAACAAATTAGAAAAGTTTGCTGAATTTGATGCATTTGAAAATACATTCGACTATAAGTGCGACACAAAAGGCAAATGGTCATCCATATTTGGAAACAGCAATCCCATCGTACTTGAATTGGCCTGTGGAAAAGGTGATTACGCCATTGGCTTGGCAAAAATGAATCCCAACATCAATTATATTGGGGTAGATATCAAGGGAAATAGACTCTGGAAAGGTGCCAAAACATCCTTGGAACTGGGGTTGAACAATGTGCGATTTTTGCGAATAGAAATTGATAAACTTTTTGAATTTTTCGCGGAAAATGAAGTTTCTGAAATCTGGATTACCTTTCCTGATCCACAACCACACAAAGAAACCAAAAGATTGAGCAGCGGACGTTTTCTCAATGTTTACAGGAAAGTTATGCCTACAACAGGACTTGTGAACATTAAAACCGATTCAGACCTTTTCTATGAAAGCAGTTTGGAGCAAGTAGCAGAAGACAATCTTACCCTGCTACAAAACATCAATGATGTTTATGCATTAAATCCTGTTCCTGAATTTTTGATGATCCGTACTTTCTACGAAAGCATCTGGTTAGAAATGGGCAAGAAAATAAAATACGTCCAATTTGTTTTGGGGGATGTGGTAAGCCGCGAAAAGAAAAAGAAGAAAGAACAGCAGCCTGAAGCTTAATACCAGTGCATTAACTTCATGAGGATTAAGATTAAGGCTACCAAAATCAATATGGCCAAAATTGCATTTAAGGCAGGGGAAATTAATCCTAAAACCCCTAAAATGATTCCCAAATATGCCCAAAACTTGATCCTGATGTCAAAATAAATGGTTTTTGCTAAAATGCCCAACAAAATTGCCAATACAGAAAATACAACCAATTTGCTTGATATTAAACCAATCAAACCGGAATAAAAGCTTAGCTTGGCCATGTGTTTGACAATCTTTTTTAGTGATTTTTTTACTCCGCGTTTTTCTTGGTATTGCTCATTGGCATGATACGATTGCTGATTTTTACAATTTCTGGTTGCCGTGATATTTAACACTTGACTGTCTGAAAAAACCGAAGAATTCTTCAGCTCTAAATTTGTAAATTCAGAAATTACGGTATCTAAAACCAGAGAATTTGATGAAATCAAAGGTGCATTTTTGGTTTGATTGTTGGTTGTTTTTTCGCCTCGAAAATCGGAACCACCAAAACCTTGATAATTACGGTATTGTGTTGCACATGAAGACAAAACAACTATCCCGATTATTGATAAATACAACCAAAATCTCATCCTTCAAAAATACATCAATTCATTGATTTTAATTCAAGCAAATAATTATCGTTGCCCTGTTTTTCAAAATTCATGGCTTGTGATTTCCGCACAAAAATTTCGTAGCGTACTTTGTGTGTATATTCTCTGTTTACAATTCTAATTTGGAACGGATTCAACAACCGATGAATTTCTTGTTCGTGCTGAAATTCGGCAGTAACTGAAAACTTTTCCTCCATGAATTTCTCAATAATACCAGACTGTTCCAACACCATTTTCGAAGAAGTCCCATAAGCTTCAATCAACCCTGGAATTCCCAACATCGTCCCTCCAAAATAACGAACCACTACTACGAGCACATTGGTCAATTGTTTGGATAAAATGGCCCGTAGAATTGGCCTACCGGCTGAATTTGATGGCTCACCATCGTCGTTTGCCCTCTGTGCCTGAGACGCTTGTCCTAATACAAATGCATAGCAATGATGCGTAGCATCGGGATATTTCTGTTTTAAATCAAGCAAACATTTTTTTACATCAGATTCATCTACAACATGATAACTATAGGCTAAAAACCGACTACCCTTTTCACGGAGGGACGATTCTGCGTTCTGCGTTATTTCAAAATATGTGTCTGAAAACAACATTACATCATCAAAATTATAGACAACAATGCGAGACCAAGACCTAAAAGGGCCCTTTTAGACAAATTTTCTTTGAAAGCCAATCCAACCACCGCCGACAAGCAAACAACACCTACGTTGTTTAAGGTAAAGAACAAACTTGTTTTCCCGTTAAAAACTGCAATTCCTTCAAACATGACCACCAATGATAGAAAGTTGGCAGATCCTAAACATACTCCACCAATCCAACTTTTTGTATTTAAGTTCTTGATGAATCTAGGATTTATTGCAATTAAAATACAACCGCAAAAGAATGCTCCAGCAAACAACAATGTAGACATTCTCACACTGTCGAAATGCTGAAAATTGGCATTTTTCAATAAGTTTAGTCCGGTATCTACCATCCCACTACCAAGAAAAACCAACAGTAAAATCCAATCAAAATGCAATCCTCCATCTTCTTTGATGGATATCAAAATCACGGATATAAAGGACAATAAAATGCCCACAATTTGCCAAGTATGAAGGTGTTCCTTGAAAAAGATTACAGCCACAATTACGGGAAGAACCACACTCATTTTTGAAGCCATTGAACTCATACCTGCCCCAACTTTTTGGGTAGCAGTACCCATTAGAAAAAAGGTACCGATAAACAATGTTCCCATGGAAATGATAGGAAGAAAACCAGAAAAATGTATGGTTTCAACCTTTATGATATGATTTTGTCCCAAGTACAAATTGCCTAATACAAAACAAGTAAGGTAATTTACGATGATTGCTGAGAACAAATCTACTTGGTATTTTGCAAACAATTTAAATGCCAAAAATAGCGAAGTACTAAACAGAATACTCAAAAATAACCAGATCATAATTGCGCGCTATAAATTGTGTAACAATCTGAATTTAAATTACTTGAATTTGAAATTTTTAATGCATGTTTTGGTGAAATTACCCCATTGTTAAGCAATACCGATTTACTGGTATAAACATGTATTTCATCGGCTAGATTTGCTTGTATAAATGCTTGAAGCGTTTTTGCACCACCTTCTACCATCAGGGAATTCAATTGTCTTTCAAACATAAAATTCATGATTTCATTGAGGGTATTGTGTGGTGTTAATTGAACAAATTCTACCCCATTATTGATTTCATTTTTCAAATGATTGAAAACAATTAATGGCGCATTTTGAGCACCATAATTTCCTCTTAGATTTGGGTCAAGCACCATTTTTAATGGAGAAGGCCCCTCAACCAAACGATTGTTCAACTGTGGTTTATCCACTACCCAAGTGGTTACACCCACCAATATTGCGGAATGTTCGGCGCGCATTTTATGGGTAATAAGTTGCGTATCATTTCCACTTATTTGCATTTTTTGCAACGGATCTGGGGCCATGAAATTGTCCTTAGATTCGGCCCATTTCAATGTAACAAAGGGTCTTTTTTTTGTGTGGAACGTATAAAAAAAGCGGTTCAATTGTTTGCATTGATCCACCAAAATATCAGCAACAACTTCAATTCCATGCTGTTGAAGTCGTTGAATTCCAGTACCGGCAACCAAAGGATTGGGATCACCAAATCCAACGAAAACACGTTTAAATTGATGTTCTACAATCAAATCTGCACATGGCGGGGTACGTCCAAAATGAGAACAAGGCTCCAAATTCACATACAAATCACAATCCTTCAACACCGTTGAATCTTGCACATTCATTATGGCCATTCGCTCGGCGTGATATTGGCCAACGGCAGCATGCCATCCCTCAGAAATTACTTCCCCATCTTTCGCTATCACGCAACCTACCAATGGATTAGGATTAACAAACCCCAAGCCATTTTTTGCTAATTCTAGGCAACGCAACATGAATTTCTCGGTATCCGACATCAATATGCGAAGTTATGCTTAATTTTGGGAGGTAATGGAAAAAATTATCCCGTTTAAGCTGAGCAAGATATTCAGAGAATTCTTTGAATCACAGCAAGCTTCTGGATATTTATTAATCATTGGAACGGCTTTGTCGTTGTTGCTCTCAAACCTTGATTTTGGTGATTCTTTCATTTCATTTTGGGGGACAAAAATTGGAATTCACAGTTCCCAATTGCATTTAGAACATAGCTTGGTAGATTGGATCAACGATGGGTTCATGACCTTATTTTTTCTATTGGTTGGTATTGAAATCAAGCGTGAACTTGTGACTGGAGAGTTAAACAACCCCAAAAAGGCCATGTTGCCAATTTTGGGGGCGTTGGGAGGCATGCTCATTCCGGCCCTTTTGTTTTTTTTGCTGAATTTCAATTCTCCAAGAACAATAATGGGAGTTGGAATCCCTACGGCTACGGATATTGCATTTGCAATTGCTATTCTAGGCATGCTTGGAGATGCGGTGCCTAATTCCCTTCGTATTTTTTTGACCGCGTTGGCGATCATCGATGATTTGGGAGCAATTGTGATTATTGCCATTTTCTATGGCACGGGTGTTCATTGGATATGGATTACATCAGCGGCAATCATTGCCGGCATTATTTTGTGGTTCAATTATATAAACTTCACGCACCGATGGGTGTATGTTTTATTAGGGATTTTGTTATGGTTCTCAATGCTACATTCGGGCGTACATGCCACCATTGCCGGTGTACTATTTGCTTTTTTACTTCCGCGTGAATCTAAAAAGGAAGGAAAAATGACCGATTGGTTTGAACACCTTCTACACAAACCTGTATCTTATTTCATACTGCCACTTTTTGCCATCGCAAATACCGCATTGAAAATCGATTCTAGTATAGTTTCGCAATGGAATTCTCCGTTGAGTTTAGGAATTTTCTTTGGTTTATTTATAGGTAAACCATTGGGGATTTTTTCATTTTGCTATATTTCAATTAAATTAAAATTAACAACCCTAAGTAATGGAATTAAATTTATACATTTGCTTGGAGCTGGAATTTTGGGCGGTATTGGATTCACAATGTCGATTTTTATCTCTAATTTGGCATTTTATGATATTTTGTTAGTCCAAATTAGCAAGATAACCATATTAGTGACAAGTTTGTGCGCAGCAATAGTTGGATATTTGATGCTCAAATTTTCTAAGTGAAAAAGAACACAGGTTCTACAGTTTATCAGGTAGTTCGTTTAAATAAATGTAGATGATTAAACATAAATGTTAAAACTGGGAAATTTAATTAACTGCGACGTCTTCCTGTTGGAAGAAATTCACTTGAGCAATTTGGTTGATTGGAAAACAAATTACGAATACCATCTGATCAACAATGAATTCAAATTCACAAAACTTGGATTTCCGGTAAACACCAACAATAACATCATCAAAGAAATTTGTGAATTTGTGCAGAAGCTCAATATTGGTGTAGAATTTTTTAACTACCATATCCTGAGTTGCAATCAGACAATTTCTGAAATTATAGAACAGGAAGTTGAAAATAAAAGAATCCACATTCTTCCAAGTCCTGATGTTGAATACAAAAAGTTGGGTGCTGAATTTTGGGAATTTGCTGTAAAGGGCTACGAAATCATTTTTTACAAAGTGGATCGACTAAAAGAATGTCAAAAAAATAATTCAACTTTCAAAAGATACTCCAACAAAGGAGTGGTAGTTGGGTTAACAGGTTCACCGAAAAATTCTTTAGGGTTGCTGCACAAGTGGAAATTACAAAAATTACTCAATGATGGTATAGTGGATTTTTGGATAACTGAAACCACTAACCTTAAAGAGAGTCAATATCTAAATGAATTGAAAATTAAAACAGAAATTATTATCGCAAAAATGCAAAAAAA
>CAZBMF010000036.1:0-22664 GCA_964492925.1 uncultured Rhizobium sp.
CCCGCGAAATGTCTGTATCTCATGCTGGTCCAATGGAATTTTACGATAAAATGCCATTGAAGAAAAATTACAAAGAATTGGGAATCCGTGTAGTACCTCATGCAGTGGCGCGACATGGTGCGTATATTTCTCCAGGTGTGGTATTAATGCCATCGTATGTAAATATTGGGGCGTTTGTGGATGCTGGAACCATGGTTGATACTTGGGCTACAGTTGGAAGCTGCGCACAAATTGGTAAAAACGTTCATTTGAGTGGCGGCGTTGGTATTGGCGGGGTATTAGAGCCAGTTCAAGCAGCTCCTGTGATCATTGAGGATGATTGTTTTGTGGGAAGTAGATGCATTGTGGTTGAAGGTGTTCATGTTGGAAAAGAAGCAGTGTTGGGCGCTGGTTTAACCCTCACAATGAGTACAAAGGTTTTTGATGTGAATACCGGCGAAGAATTGCCACGAGGCTATATTCCTCCAAGAAGTGTTGTGATTCCTGGAAGTATCAAAAAGGAATTTGCTGGTGGTGAATTTTATGTTCCTGCAGCACTCATCATTGGTCAAAGAAAAGAAAGCACCGACACAAAAACGTCGTTGAATCAGGCTTTGAGGGACTTTAACGTAGCAGTATAATGCGCATTGGGTTTGATGCAAAACGGTTTTATAAAAATGCTTCCGGTTTGGGAAACTATTCTAGGAAACTAATTGCCGATTTGCATCAATTTCAACCCCAACTCGATCTTCAACTATTTGTTGAAAAGAAGGTTGAAAACACAAATGAATCAATTGTTTACCCTCAAGGTTTTTCTAAATTTTGGAGGACATGGGGTATGGGTAAATCCATGTTGGAATCGGGAATCGATGTGTTCCATGGATTGTCCAATGAATTGCCCTTTGATGTCCCAAAGAAAGTAAAAAAAGTTGTCACCATTCACGATGTGATATTCAGGCAGTTTCCAAATTATTATCCGTTCATAGATCGCAATATTTATCATTTAAAAACGAAGTTTGCCTTGAATAAGGCCGATGTGGTGATTGCCACAAGCCATGCAACCAAAGCGCAAATTTTGAAATTCTATGATGTTCCTGAAAATAAAATTGAAGTGGTATATCAAGGTGTTGACTCCACGTATTATCAACATGCTGCCAAGTTTTTAAATCCTGAAAAATACTTCATTTACGTTTCGAGTTTCACCAAAAGAAAGAATCATCTAACCTTGTTGCAGGCATTTGCATTGTCGCAAAAACAGCATGATTGGAACCTGAAATTGATTGGATTAAATGGTGAAATGACGGATTTTATTGTTAAAACAATCAACGACTTAGGAATTCAAAAAAGGGTTGAGGTTTTGGTCGATTTGCCTCATAATGAAGTTTTGAAACGTATGGAGAACGCATCGGCCTTTATATATCCTAGTTTGTTTGAGGGATTTGGAATACCATTGGCAGAAGCAGCAGCTATTGGATTGCCAATGGCGGTTTCTAAAACTGCAATTTTTACTGAATTGGCAGAAGATTCAGCGCTGTACTTTCATCCCAACGATGAAAGAGAGATGGCCGCTCAAATGATTGCCCTTACTACAGATGAAGTGAGGATTGCTCAGTTAAATTCTCGCAAATCTTTGCTTGCAAAAATTGATTCTCAGAACATTGTGAATCAATTGATGGGAATTTATTGTAGTTAAATATTCCCTTTGAATAATTTTACAGCAATTGCAAGCAATATCACTCCGAAGAATTTACGAATGGTGATCATTCCGGCTTTTCCTATTTTCTTTTCAATAAATCCAGTGGTATGAAGTACAATGAAAATCAAAAGAATATTTGGCAAAATACCCATTAAAATAGTGCCTTTATCGTAAATGGCCTTTAAAGACAAAATGGTGGTTAATGTTCCTGATCCAGCTATAATGGGAAAGGCAACAGGTACAATACTTCCGCTTGGGGTATCAGGATCGGTTCTGAAAATATCAACACCTAAAACCATTTCCAACGCCAAAATAAACATCACAATACTACCTGCCAATGCAAATGATTTAATATCTATACCCAAATACTTCAAAAAATAATCGCCAACATACAGAAAACCAATCATTAAGGCCGCTGAAGCTAGCGTGACTTTCCCTGGGTGGATATCTGGAATTTTTTCCTTCAATGAAACCAAAATGGGAATAGATCCCAACATATCGATTACCGCAAAAAGGGTAAAGAAAACGGTGATTATTTCGTTGATGTTCATTTTATAGGGTTTAGGGTTTAAGGTTTAGGGTTTATAGTTTAGGGTTTATAGTTTAGGGTTTGTAGTTTAGATTAATTGATTTAAACCATAAACTTTCAACTTTAAATTAAATTTTGTATCAATGATTTACAACGATAATCGATAAACTTTAAACTTTCAACTTTAAACTCAATTAAACGGTGAATTGGGTTCCTTTTTAATTACATTGTAAGTCAAAATATCAGTGAGTTTGCTCGAAATCTTGTTCAACCAAACGGCCATTTTTCCTTGTAGCGTTAAAATGAGATAACGTTTGTGTTTTTCAATTGCATTCCAAATCTCTTGGGCAACTTTTTCAGACGACATTAACTTGCTTTCATTCAATGGCGTATCACCTTGAGCTTCACCTTTTTCGTTAAGAGCTGTATTGCGGATATTCGATGCAGTATAACCAGGACAAGCAATGAGTACATGAAGTCCAGTTTTAAGGTTTTCAACCCTCAAACTTTCTAAAAAACCTTGCATAGCAAACTTGCTCGCTGAATATCCGGTTCTTGCCGGCAATCCTTTGAATCCCGCGATAGACGAAACCCCAACCACAGTGCCTTTTTTGCTCAGTAAATAGGGCAATGCATATTTCGTACAGTAAACTGTCCCCCAAAAATTTGTTTTCATCAAAGAATCAATCACATTCAAATCAACATCTTTAAACAAAGATCGCATGCTAATTCCAGCGTTGTTGATCAAAATATCAATGTGCTTGAATGTGTCAACTGTTTGTTTGATGAGTTCCACACAATCATTTTCAATGCTTACATCGCCTTTTACCAATAATACTTCTACCTTTGAAAATTGGGCTATTTCATTTTTTAGGGACAAAAGAGCATCGTAATTGCGGGCAAACAAGGAAAGATTGTAGCCAAGTTCAGCACCTTTGAGGGCCAAAGAGCGACCAATTCCGCTGCTTGCTCCGGTGATGATGGCTACTTTTCTCATGTTTACTTCCACTTAATGCTGCAACCTACAGCTTCTACTTCTGGATAATCGATATCGATACCATCTAAAGTATACTCAATTGCATCTTCAAGATATACACTCATAATAGTTGCTTCGTTTTCCCAGCTATCGTCGATTGCGCCTTTGTAAACCAATTCTCTTTTGTTGTTAAAAAGGAAAACTTCAGGAGTTCTTTCTGCACCCAATTGTTTTACAACTTCTTGGTTTTCATCATGTAAATAAGGGAAAGGCAATCTCATTTGTTTGGCAAGTTGTTGCATGTTTTCAAAACTGTCTTGCGGTTGTTTTGTTGCATCATTTGCGCAAATTGCAATAAAACCTAGGTTATCTTCTTCGTAGGTATGGGCCAATTTGATCATACGTTGCCAATAAGCTTGAGCGTAAGGACAATGATTGCAGGTTACCAATACAAGGAATGCGTATTTGTCAGAAAAATCGTAGGTATTCACGATTTGATTGTCGGTGCTTTTTAATTGAAACGGTTTTAAAATATCTCCAATATTCATAACTACTGCAAAATAATGCCTTTTCGGAAAATAAATGGGAAAAATGTTGATTAAAGTTGCAAAGAGTTGAAAAGTTCTGTTGCCAAGCTCAAAATATTAGAGTTATTTTGCAGTATGCAACAATTCATTGTTTCGGCCCGTAAATATCGTCCAACTACTTTTTCAGATGTGGTAGGACAAAAGCACGTTGCTGAAACATTGATGCATGAAATTACTGGAAATAAACTGGCTCAAGCCTTTTTGTTTACGGGTCCTAGAGGTGTTGGTAAAACCACTTGTGCCAGAATTTTAGCCAAAGTTATCAATACTCAATCGGAAAATGCCGATCCTAATCAGGATTTTGCTTTCAATATTTTCGAATTAGATGCAGCTTCAAACAACTCAGTTGAAGATATTAGGCATTTGATAGATCAGGTGAGAATACCGCCGCAAGTTGGAAAGTACAAAGTGTATATTATTGACGAGGTACACATGCTTTCAGCTGCCGCTTTCAATGCTTTTCTAAAAACGCTTGAAGAACCTCCATCTTATGCCATTTTTATTTTAGCAACTACCGAGAAACATAAAATTCTGCCAACCATTTTGAGTCGTTGTCAAGTATTCAATTTTAATAGAATTGAAGCATCAGACATGGTAGAGCATCTTAAAATGATTGCCAAAAATGAAAACATTGTGGCATCAGAAGACGCACTTCACTTGGTTGCTAGGAAAGCCGATTGTGGTTTGCGTGATGCGTTGAGTTTATTTGACCAATTGGTGAGTTTTTCTCAAGGTGAAGTTACCTATGAAAAAGCGGTTGAAATTCTCAATATTCTTGATGTTGATACTTTCTTCGGAGTAACAGATAAATTAATCAAGCAAAATATTGCAGAAGCTTTGCTGATATTCGATGATATTCTAAATCAAGGTTTTGATGGTTCATTGTTTGTTTCTGGAATGGCCCAACACTATAGAAATTTAATGGTTTGTAAAGATGAATCAACATTGAAATTACTCGATGTATCTCAAGCCTTTAAAATGAAATATTTGGAGCAAGCCAAGCAATTGGACCTTGGATTTATCATCAATGCATTGAATTTAACCAACGAAACAGATGAGAAATACAAGTTTAGTCGAAATCCGCGGTTACTCATTGAGCTCATGCTCATTAAACTGGCTCATCTTTCTCAATTTATCGCTGAAATCCCCACTTTGGAGGATATAAAAAAAAAATTAGCTAATCCTACTTTGCAACCTGCTTCCGCAACAACGGCTGGAACTCCAGTAAATGTTGTGAAAGACAGGGCAGTTCCTACCATAAAAGAGCATGTTGAGGAAAAATTGTCATCTACCCGTTTAGGCAAGTTAGATAGAAATTCGTTCAAACAGAAAAAGCTCGAAAAGGACAATGAAAAGGCATCGGAAAATGCCGATAATCATACGGCTGCTTTGGTTGAAACAGTTATTGAATACAACGACGGACCAATACCTACATTGAATCAAATGATGTCTGAGTTTTCGGCAACACAATCTTCGAGGGTTGGCGGATTGATAAAAAGTGTTTTATATGCCTTAGATGGTTCACAGGTGGTTGTTACAGTTTCCAGCAAAGCTCAAGAATTAGCCATGGAAGACATTCGAATTCCGTTGCTGCAGTTTTTGTTGAAAAAATCTAGAAATACTATCAATAATGTGATTACCGTTTTAGGGGAAGTGGAAGAGACAGAAAAACGTCCTTACACCGACAAAGAAAAACTCGATTATTTCTTAAAAAAACACAGCGAATTGAATGAGGTAATTGAAAAACTTCATTTACGATTGCTATAACGCAACTTTGCAAAAAAAAACATTCTCTATTTTTCGCAGATTTCGCAGAATTTTCTTTCGGCAGTTGGGCTTTTAATGTTACATTTGTATATAGATTATGCAGGTGAATTCAATTGTCTCTTTTCAAGATACTGCAACAGCTTTCGCACACAAAACCGATAAGGATTTGCGTAAAGCTCGTTTACTTTTTCGTTCATTTGATTATCCCATTTTATTGAAATGGGGTCCAGGACTCGCCAAGGTAGCAGTTTCTCTTGGTTTTAAGTTTGTTATCAAAGACACCATTTTCAAGCAATTTTGTGGGGGCGAAAATATTCAAGAATGCACCAACGCGATTCAACAATTGTCGAATTCGGGAATTGGCACCATTCTCGATTATTCAGTAGAAGGTGAAGAAAGCGAATTGGTTTTTGAACAAACGGCTACTGAAATTAAGAAAACCATTGAAAAGGCTAGTGGCAATGCCAATATTCCTTTTTCAGTTTTTAAAGTTACTGGCATCATTCACTCGGAAGTTTTGGAAAAAGTTTCCGCGAAGAAGGATTTGTCCCCCAAAGAAAATGAATTCTGGGAAGCTGGTAAAAAGCGATTTTTTGAAATCTGTGGACATGCGCAAAAGCATGATGTGAGATTGTTTATTGACGCCGAAGAATCTTGGATTCAAGACGCAATTGATGAATTGGCTGAATTGGCAATGAGTCAAATTAATACCAATAAAGCATTGATTTACAATACAATTCAATTATATAGGCACGATCGTTTGGCTTATTTGAAAAAGCAAGTTCAAGAAAAAACTGGATTTTTAGGATTTAAATTGGTGAGGGGTGCCTACATGGAGAAAGAAAGAGCCAGAGCCAAAGAAATGGGGTACAATGACCCAATTCAACCTAACAAAGAAAGTACCGACAATGATTACAATGAAGCGTTAACTTTCTGCATACAACATGCACAAAAAGTGAGTATTTGTGCCGGAACACACAATGAACAGAGTTCAATGTTGGGAGTGCAATTGATGACAGAAAATGGATTGGAAAAAAGCGATAAACGCGTGTATTTTTCACAATTATTGGGCATGAGTGATCATATTAGCTTCAACCTTTCTCATTCCAAATACAATGTAGCGAAATATGTTCCTTACGGACCAGTGACGGCTGTTATTCCTTATTTAACCCGCCGTGCTCAAGAAAATAGCAGTGTTGCTGGACAAATGGGGAGAGAATTACAATTGATTGATGCTGAAATTAAGCGCAGGAGCAATGAATCCTAATTCTAAAAAATATCTAGTTCTCAAGTATGTAGGCGTTGTTTTAGTGCTTTATGTGCTAATTGGTGGACTGTTTTTGCCTTTAAAAACTGGAATTACCGGAGTAAATACTCCGAAAATCCTTTCGGATTCACTTCAGTCGGTTACTTTTGATGTTTACAATCCAGGAGAATCATTAAATGCCACGAAGTTTCTATTGAAAAAAGGAGATAGAATTTTCCAATCATCAGAAATTCAACATGATGGAAATGGTTTAATAAAGGGAAACATTAAGGTTTTACTGGGGGATACGCAACCGTCTGCTTTGTTTGATTTGTTTGCACAATCAAAACTTGATGATGGAAAAACTATTTGGATGTATTTTCCGGATGCAGTTTGGATTGAAAAGTCGACCTCTGATTCATTAAAGTCAAACGCAATTTCATCCGAGGTTTTTGCAGCAAACAATAAATTTGATGAACAAGATGTTCAATTGGGATTTCCCAATAGACCCATACTCAATGAGAGTATACGCAACTTGCTGTACCATGTGCCTATGTGGTTTGCTATGATGTTTCTTATGTTTATGTCTGTAATTTACGCCATAAAGTATTTGAGTAAGCAACAGCTTTCAAACGATTTGTGGTCAGAAAGTTTCATAAAAGTAGGAATCTTAACGGGTATTTTAGGCTGCGTAACAGGTTCATCATGGGCCAGTATTACTTGGCAAAGTTGGTGGCCAGTAGATGATCCGAAGTTAAATGGTGTGGCAATTGGAATGTTCATGTACTTGGCATATTTGATTTTGAGAAATACATTAAAAGATCCTTACCAAAGGGCTAGAATTTCATCGGTGTATGCAGTACTGATTTTTCCAGTGTTTATGGCGTTGATTGCCATTATGCCAAAATTATCAGAAGATTCATTGCACCCGGGTTCTGGTGGAACTGTAGGGTTCAATAAATACGATTTAGACAATACCTTGAGGTTGTTCTTTTATCCTGCGGTTATAGGATGGATATTGATTTTTACATGGATCACCATTCTGCGTTACCGATATGTTTCATTAAAAAATACAATTGAAGAAAGTGAAGAAAATGAATAAGTTAAAAATAATCATTTCAATGATTGCTTTAAGTATGCAATCTTTTTTATATGCCGGCGAAGGTTCATCAAATAGCAGCATGAATGTTTCTGATGCAGCCAAAGAAGTGTTGCGTGGAAATGCAAAATTCAATGTGGTTGCCACCATTTTGGTATTGATCTTTTTAGGAATCGTTTTTTATCTTTTTAGATTAGATAGGAAAATGAGTAAGTTGGAAAAACAAATGAAACAAAAATGAAACCATTACACATTGCATTGTTGATAGTGGCCAGTATCGGAGTGGCCGCAGTTGTGAGCCTTTATGGAAATACAACTCAAATTGTATCTTTCAAAGGAGCTGATTCGTTGGCCGTTGAAAATCCGAACAAAGAATACCATGTTTATTGTAAATTAAACAAAGCCAAGGAAATTCAATACGATCCTCAAAAAGATCCCAATTTGCTTATATTTTCGGCAGTTGATTCATTGGGGACAGAGAAGCTTGTGAAATATTTGAAGCCAAAGCCACAAGATTTAGAGCGTTCTGAAAAGATCTTGATTATTGGAAAAAGTGAAGGTCAATATTTTCATGCAGAAACCATTTTCAGTAAATGTCCTTCAAAATACGAAGACACTCCAATTAAAAAGTAAGGTAAATCGAAATGCAACCCAAAACTGATCTAATAACATTCAATGGTGAATGGCTATGGCTAGGAAATCTAGGTCATATTTTCACTGTGGTAATGTTTGTAACTGCAATATTATCAACGATTTTTTATTTTAGAGCCGAACGACAACAATCGTTAGCTTTGAATGTGTTTGCCCGTCGGAATTTTTACATCCATGCATTTTCAGTGGTGGCAATTTTCGTGATATTGTTTGCCATTATTTTCAATCATCGATTTGAATATTACTATGCTTGGAGGCATTCAAGTAAATCATTGCCAGTATATTACATGATTTCATGTTTTTGGGAAGGACAAGAGGGAAGTTTTCTATTGTGGTTATTTTGGAATGCGGTAATAGGACTTATTTTAATCAAAAAATCGAAAAAATGGGAGAGTAGCACAATGACAGTAGTGTCGTTTGCTCAAATAGCACTCAGTTCAATGTTGGTTGGGTTTCATTTTGGAGATTTTAAATTCGGAAGCAGTCCTTTTGATTTATTGAGGGAACAACGTCCTGATTTCCTAGAAATTCCAATTTTGGGTCAGATTGGGGTAGGAAACTATTTACAGGTTTTTACCGATGGAAACGGATTAAATCAGCTATTGCAGAACTATTGGATGGTTATTCATCCTCCAACTTTGTTTTTTGGCTTTGCGGTGGCGATTGTGCCTTTTGCGTATTCAATTGCAGGATTGTGGCGCAAAGAAGATAGAAGTTGGATTGATCCCGCGTTGATTTGGGGATTGATTTGCGTAGGGATATTGGGAACAGGAATCATTATGGGTGGCTTTTGGGCTTATGAATCACTGTCGTTCGGTGGTTATTGGGCTTGGGATCCGGTTGAAAATGCTTCTTTATTACCTTGGTTAATCATGGCAGCCGCGGTGCATTTGTTATTGGTTTCTAAAAATACGGGCCGACATATTTTTACATCACATTTGCTCACTCAACTTTCATTTTGGTTGGTACTATATGCTACATTCCTAACCAGAAGTGGTATTTTGGGTGAAGCCAGCGTGCATTCTTTCACGGATTTGGGATTGTCGGGACAATTGCTTATATTCTTGTTAGCGTTTATTGTAATAAGTTTGGTTTCTACCTATAAAAAAGTTAAATCGCAAAACGCCGTTCTAATGGGTGTTTTTGGTTTGTTTGCTTTGGTAATCATATTGTCTTATGTAATTCCTGAATCTCAAACTTCACTGAGCAATGGATTTAAATCAGTTGTAAAATATGGTGGCATTGTGGGCTTTTTTGCAGTTATATCTTTGTTTATCATTAATTTATACAAAAGAACCAAAACAAGCATGAAAGATGAGCATTTAAGTTCACGAGAGTTTTGGATGTTCCTTGGTTCTATGTTCTTGATATTGAGTTTGATTCAAGTGTTTAGCGGAACCAGTATTCCGGTTTTTAACAAATTGTTTGGATTTAAAACAGCAACCCCCGTGGCTGAAGATTATAACCGAGTTCAATTATGGATGGCAATGCCAATTATGGTATTAATGGCGATAGGACAATTCTTTCAGTACAGAGAATCATCTCGTAAGTCTTTGATGAAGAATTTGGGATGGTCATTGGCCATTGCAGGGATGCTTACAATTTTGGTGAATTTGAATTTTCAGATTTCTGAAGGTAAAAATGTGGTGTTCTTATTTTTTGGAGTTTGGTTGGTGGCTGCAAATGCATATTATTTCTTTTTGGGTAAAAAAATAACTTTCTTAGGATGGGGTGCCAGTATTTCTCATGTTGGTTTTGGAGTCTTGCTAGTGGGTGTTTTGGTTTCATCTGTAAATCAAAAAGTACTTACTTCAACTCAATCAGGAATTGATATGGCGCCAGAAGTGAACGAAAAAGGTCAATTGGATAAAAAAGGGATTGCCTTCAACAGAGAAAATAGAATATTATATAAAAATAATAAAATTGAAATTGGTGATTATTATGCCAATTTTTCAAAGAAAGAGGTGGGATCAGGTAAAGATTCAATTGATAAGTATTTCCACATATTATTTGTAGACAAAAAAAGCAAAGATTCTTTCTGGTTAAAGCCTAAAACTCAAAACAATCCTAAAATGGGATTGTTGGCTGAACCATCCACGAAACATTATATTTCGAAGGATGTTTTCACCCATGTAAATTACGAAAGCGGCATGGATAAAGTAGAGCCTTTTAGTGGTTTTAAAGTTTCTAATGTAAATATAAATCAATGGTTTACAACTGAATCTGGCAAATGTCAGATGATTGTGAAAAGTTTGGATAGATTTTCCACTAATGAAGGAATTGTGTTGCGCTTGAATGTTTTGGCGAAGAGATTGAATGACTCTTTGATGATGTATCCAGAATTTAGAATCAATGAAGCGAGCGGGTCATTTGAAGCAAATCCTGCTGAAAATCAAGAGATGGGATTGATGTTGTTGATTCAAAATATTAAAATTTTGGATCCAGATCCTACCAAACAAAACATACAATTTGAAATTCAAACAGGCGAGAAGACACCAGTAAAAGATTACATTGTTTTAAAGGTGATTTCTTTCCCGTGGATCAATTTGGTTTGGGCCGGAACAATTATAATGCTCATTGGGTTTATCTTGGCTGTAGTAAATCGCGTAAAAATCCAACAAAAACTCAGTGCTTAACATGTTGCCTAACATTTACATATTGGGATATGGGAATTTGGGCCAGCATTTGTTAAAATTGTTTTTATCACGAGGGATAAATGTTTCTGCGGTATTCTCAAATCAAAATATAAATTTATCTGTAAGAGTTTTTGATAAATCTCAAATTAATTCGATTTTAAAACCGAATGATTTGGTTTTTGTAACTACCAAAGATGATGATTTAAAAAATTCCATTCAAGCTATTAGTGTTAATGGTGTAATAAAAGTTATTTGCAGTGGTGGATTGGCTCTATCGGATTTTAACGAAGAAGAAACAGGGGTTTGGTATCCACTTTATAGTTTTTCAAAAGACGTTGAAGTAAATTGGCATAACATTCCCATTTTCGTTGAATACTACAATCCTGCTGTGGCATCCGCTTTATCTCAGTTAAATGAAAAGCTAAACATTGAAAATAGGTTTTTAAATTCACAACAAAGAGGGAACCTGCATGTTGCCGCTGTATTTGCAAATAATTTTGTAAATGCTTGTTTGATTGCCAGTTCAGAAGTGTTAGATGTCCAAAATTCGGAAGTGATTTTTGCTGATTTGTTGCCCATCATTGAACAAACCATTGATAAGGTAAAAATTAAAAGAGCCATTGAAAATCAAACAGGGCCTGCAAAACGAAACGATCAAATCACCCTGCAGAAGCATTTATTGTCCCTCAAAAATCATCCAGATGAGCTTATGTTGTACGAAAATATTTCTACGTATATTCAACAAAAATTCAAAAATAACTTGTAAAAGTTAAACAAATTTTGTATATTTGATACAGCCACACATCTTTACAAATGGTTGTTCAATCAATTTTACCCTCAGAGAAACCGATTTTCGAATATTTCGGTTTGGAAATATACTTAGACATAAATGACTCTCAACCCTTAGTGTTTTATGGTCGCGCGCACAACCAAGTGTCGAAAATAGTGATTCACCTGCAGGATGGGATTTATAGTCATATTGAAATTCTCTCAATCGATGGATTTCAATCACTTGAAGGAAAAGATCGAGAGAATTTCATTAAAATGATCGACTTTAACTTAACGGAAATTATTAAATTTTGGATTGACTTCTATGTATATAAAAAGGAAGTTCCATTTGAAAAAATCTTAAAGCCTTTAAAATAAAGTAAACCGAATACCCGCGTAATAATTGGTACCATTTGCGGGTGCCCAACTATAACCTGCATCGAAAATGTGATTTTGGCTTGAATGCATCATCAAAATTGGATCTTTCTGTCTCACATTGCCAATATTTTCAACTCCTACATAGCATTCAAAACCGGATTCAAACGTTTTTCTTACTTGGAAATTTCCAATGATATAAGATTCACTGTATCTATTTTCTGTTTCTGAAAAGTAGGCTATTCGTTTAGGACCATTAATCTGAGCTACTCCATCGAAATACCATTTATTTCTAGTTTTATACGACAACACAACCAAACCTCGGTGAATGCTCTGAAAAGGTGCAATTTGCATTTTTTGGTTCAAATACTGTAAATTCTCAACAAACCGGTAAGCAAATTTAATTTCCATTCTGCGAATTGGGTGAATGGTCCATTCAACATGAACACTTTTTACAGAACCTGCGAATGCATTGTTTCTTGATGCAATTTCTAATTGATTAAGGGATTGATCTCGATCAACTACCACTTGGTTTTGAAATTGTGTTGTAAAAATATCGAATGTTAATGTGCTAGGATAATCCATGAAAAAGAAATTTCTCATAAAACTCAAACCAGCATTGAATCCAATTTCCTGCGGTAAACCGTATGGCATTTCACCTGGATAACCAGTTAAAACAATTTTACGGTTATTGATAAAGAAAGGCAAGTTTTCAATCAAAGTATAAGGGGTTCGTCTACCAAGGCCCGCTTGAACAAACAACTTATTATTCTTATTGAATTCTATTTTAGAATGAATTCTGGGTGTAAAAAAGAAACCGTATAAATTGTGATAGTCACCTCTCAAACCTACAACAGTTGACACCATTTTGGATTTGAAAACAAATTCAGCAAATCCACCAATTTGATTTTCAGCGAGTTTTGATTCAATATGAGTTCCAATGGTATCGTGTAACTTTTCATTGATCTGATTGAACATGGTTGATACCCCAGTTTTAATCATCCATTTTTTAGTTAAATTAGATTGGTACATACCTGAATATGAAAACTTTATTTCTTGTCCCTCATATTCTCTTTGAATCAATGAATTAAGCAAAGTTCTATTCTGATGGGTCGAAATATTTACAATATTTCCAAAACTACTTTCATTTTTTTCATTCAGGATAAATCCCAATTTCCCAAAAACATCGAATTTACTTTCATTTTGATTGAATTTGAAAGTGTTATCCAGATTTGAAAGTTCATTAGGATTGGTCGCAGATACTTCTCCATTCTGTTTGCGTTCATTCCAAAAGCTCAGACCAAATTGACCTTCTATTTTTTTCTTGTGAAAACTCAAATGATTTCCAGCAAAAATTCTGTTGGCCAACGGCATGTCGGCAAACATGTCCATATTCATGTCTGTGGTGAAATATTGACTACCCAGATGAAGATAGGTGTGATGTTGCGTATGGTTTTTGAAAAATTTACTATGAATTAAATTCAATTCACTTCTTCCTTGATTGTTTTGATAGGCATTCAATTCAAGTTTAGGAGCAGTTTCAGATGATTTCAACCCGTAATCAATTCCACCGGTGATACCTTCATAACCTAGTGTAACAGATCCAACGCCTTTTGCCAATCGAACGTCTGAAACCATGGGTCCAGGTATATTGTTTAATCCATTGAGTAGGGCCAAACTGCCCATTTGTGGAACATTGTCGCGGGTTAACAATGCATATTTGCCATTTAAACCCATCATTTCAATTTGGCGAATTCCAGATACACCGTCGGCATTTGAAATTTCCACTGTATTGCTCAATTCAAAACTTTCCGACAATGTGCAGCAAGCGGCCTTTTTAAACTCATTTTGTGTCATGACTTGTTTCATCATGGCTCCATTTGCATCATAAAGCACACCTGCTTGTTCAACACCAACCTTTACCGTTTTAATGGTATCGATTTGCGCACTATCGGTTTGGGCGAATAATGAAGTTGAAATACAAGTGAAAATAGAAATGGTTATTCTTTTTCTTCGTCGCTGCATTTTGCACCATCTCTATATTTGCAACATTCTGGCAAATTGCTGTATACAACATTGTCTGCCTTTACCAATTCTGTATCATGCCCAACCATGGCCACCATGTTGTGAAACTGTTCTTCTTTAAAGGAGCCAGTCTTGTAAGTGATGGTAACCATTTGGGTTTTGAAATTGTATACAGCTTTGTAAATCCCTTTTCTGTCTAGGGCTGCTTCAATGCGTTCTTTGCAATCGCCACATACACCGTGGACTTTGAAAGAGATGGTTGTTTTTTTCGGGGGATTGACAACTGTCATTCCCATAGTTAAATAAGTGCAAAAAATTGCAAATACTGCAAATATTGTGTTTTTTAAAGTTCTCATTTTTGTGTTATTAATTGATTGAAATTTAATAAATTGATAAAAAATAACAAGTGTAATTCTTGTTAGGGCAACAAAAAATGAGATTTTAAATGATCCAAACGCAATTTTTCTCTAGAATTGGAAAACTCGAGGGTGGTGGATATTCGTTAATTTGAACGCGTTCAATTGTATTTGAACGTAAGTTTTCAATGGTGAATGTACTAGCGTAGTTCAACAACGTTTGAAAAGGTTGAACAGGAATGCTTATTTTTTTCTTAGATCCATCATTGAATTTTGGTGTAAAATAATAAAATGGAATATTTTCACAACAAAAAGAGGGTTCAATGTCTACTTTATTTTCTGATTTACAGCATTGAGGAATTTCTTTTCCTGGTTGACAACATTGCATAGACGATTGTTTTTCAATAGTTTCAGAGGTACACACATGGAAAACAGTGTGAAACATGCCACTGCTTAACAAGGTGAAAATGAGCACTATGAAAACCAAAAATCGCTTCACTTTAACAAATATAATAAAAAGATTTGATTTCAAACTAGAACAGACGTAATATCGTAGATGAATACAACATGCTAAAATCACTCTTTCGTCGAAAAACTAATTTTATTTCTGAAGACCATCATCAGTTAAATAAGGTATTGTCTGTTAGAGATTTGACATTTTTTGGAATTGCAGCAATTATTGGTGGGGGAATTTTTAGCTCCGTTGGAAAAGCTTGTGCTGAAGGTGGTCCTGGGGTAATTTTTCTATTTTTAATTTGTGCAGTGGCTTGTGGTTTTGCCGCATTGTGCTATGCAGAGTTTTCAAGTAGAATACCGGTTTCTGGTAGCGCATATACTTATGCTTATGCTTCTTTTGGGGAATTATTCGCGTGGATTATTGGTTGGGCCTTATTGATGGAATATTCTATTGGCAACATTTATATCGCGTTTTCATGGAGTGGTTATTTTACTCATTTGCTCGATGCCATGCATTTATATATGCCAAGATGGATAGTAACAGACTATAAAACAGCGAGTTCAATTGCATTACTTCACCCAGAACTTTTAACAAATCAACTTCCATCTATTGATCAATTTGGTGAATTTTGGAAGAAAATGAATTTGACCTCAGCAGAATTTGAAGCATTACAAGCTTGGATAACGGCTCCGCAGATAGGGTCCCTCAAAATCATTTTTGACGCACCAGCATTGCTTATCAATATTCTTATTACATTGTTGGTTTACCGTGGTATACAAGAATCTAGAAATACATCTAATGCAATGGTTGTTTTGAAATTGGCCATTATTGTATTGATCATTGTAGTTGGTGCTTTTTATATTGATTTTGAAAATTATAAACCCTTCGTGCCAAATGGTTTTAAAGGGATAATGGGAGGCGTTTCGGCTGTCTTTTTTACATATATTGGTTTCGATGCGGTGAGTACCCTTGCCGAGGAAAGTAAAAATCCCAAAAGAGATTTGCCTCGAGGCATGTTTTACTCATTGATAATTTGTAGTGTACTTTATGTACTGATTTCGCTGGTTTTAACAGGTATGGCTCCCTTTAATTTACTGGGTGTTGATGATCCTTTGGCCTTTGTTTTAGGATATAAAAATATCAAATGGTTGGAATATGTTGTGAGTGTAAGTGCTGTTGTTGCAATGGCGAGCGTTTTACTTGTGTTTCAAATGGGACAACCGAGAATTTGGATGTCCATGAGTCGCGACGGTTTATTGCCCAAGTCATTTTCAAAAATTCATCCAAAATACAAAACTCCGGGATTTTCAACAATTGTCACAGGTTTTGTAGTGGGTGTTCCAATATTATTCACGGATGAGAATTTTGTATTGGATTTCACCTCAATTGGAACCATTTTCGCCTTTATTTTGGTTTGTGGTGGTGTTTTATTATTGCCGAAACGACAAGATTCCGAAGAGGCCTCCTTCAAATTAAAATACATCAATGCGCAATATATTTTCCCGCTGTTATTGTTGTTTAGTATAGCGTTAATTCAATTCAATATTGAGGGATATTTCACTGAGTTAATCAATTTTGATTTGAATTCCATGTTTCACATATCTCATAGAATCATGTGGGTGTTATTTGGAATATTGGCTATTTTTACGTATATTTATAGATGGTCGCTGATTCCAATTCTGGGTTTGTCTACTTGCACATATTTGTTAACAGGCATGAAAAAAGAAAATTGGATTTGGTTTGCAGGTTGGTTTGTAATAGGCTTAATTTTGTATTTCGCTTACGGTTATAGAAAAAGTAATTTAGCAAAAGCACATGGACGATAAGAGTAACAAAGAAAAGCCCATTGGACACGTAATTGAAGCCATGATGAAGCGTTACAGGCTTCAACCTAAAATGACAGAGTTGGATATTGTGAATCGTTGGGAAGAAATTGTAGGCCACTTAGTGTTTAAGCATACAACAGAATTAAAAATGCTGAACAAAACTTTGTATGTTAAATTTGATAATGCGCCGTTGAAAAACGAAATGTTCCTACAAAAAGAACTTTTGCTAAAACGCATCAATGAAACGTTTCAAGCACCCATTATTGAAAAGATATTTATAGGCTAGAATTGGCCGCTTGGTTCATTTTTCGCTTTTTTGAAATCTCTACCTTATCAATACTCGCATTTAATTCAAAACCGATGAGAATGATGAGAATGTTGATATAAATCAATACCATCAAAGCCAAAATAGCACCAATTGATCCATAAACTTTGTTATAGCTATCGAAGTTATTCACGTACAAACTGAATCCAAAAGTGGAGATTAATGAAAGCGCTGTTGTGAAAATTGCTCCAACCGAAAAGAATCTCCAACGTTGGTGATTGGACGGAGCAAAATAGTATATACTGGATATTGCAAATAAAAATAGTGCCACAATCAACACATATTTTAAAATGGCAAACAATATTCCCGCTACTGAAAGCAGTGGCCAATCATTTTTAATCATATATGATTCTATTTGGAAACTCCAAGTAACCAAAAGTAAAAATACAATAATCAAGATACTCATCCAGAATGTTAGAAATATGGCTTTCCCTCTTATATGAAACCAATTTTTCTTTTGAGGGATGGCAATATTGCTGTTGAATGTATTGATCATCAAATGAAACGAGTTTGATGCAAAATAGATGGTCAAAATAAAACCAAAAGACAATAAACTGGAATTTTGTTTGTGCAATATTTCGAGAATGGTACTTGAAATTTCTTGATAAGTTTTGGTTGGTAAAATAAGCCCTAATTGCTTGATGAATTGAGATTTAATGCCTTTTATGGGCAAGTACGCAATGAGGGTCAGAAGAAATATTAATGCTGGAAAAAGTGCAGTGAAAAAGTTGAAACTAAGACTTGAAGCCCTAATGTTTAAATTTTCCATGAACATAGACCGGAAAAAATATCGACCCACATCATAAATACTATGTCCGCTCAAACCCTTTATTGTTTTGGTTTTAAGGTAAGCGATAAATGGATGAATGGGTGGGTCTGAACTATTATTTTGGGTTTCTACAAGCGAAATCTTCTCCAAGTCGTCTTTCTCTGAAGATTGAGGGGGTTGATTGTGTTTCGATTTGTAAAAATGTCCCATAAAATTAATCAACAAGAAACTGTTTATAGGCTTCAGGTAATTTAATTGGCCTTAAATCTTCTTTACGCACGAAAAACAATTCGGTTTCTCCGGTATTTAACAATTCCCCATGTTGGTTTATGGTTTTGTATGCGAATAAACAACGAATTTCAGGAACACCAATAATTTCTACCTCAATGGTTAGTAAATCATCATACCGTCCGGCTTTTTTAAAGTCCAATTTCATGCTTCTAACCGGCATGATGATACCTGCATCTTCAAAATCTTTGTAAGCAATACCTTTTACTCTGAGAATTTCAGTTCTTGCTTCTTCAAAGTATAAAGCATAAACTGAATGATGCACGAATCCCATGCGATCACATTCAGCATATCTAACCCTAATTTGATGAGAATGTATCATTTAATATCGCAATATAAACTTTTGTTGTAGTTGTTCCGTTCTAAAAAATAAAATTCCCATGTTAAACAATTCAATTGAAGCTGTAACTTCATTTAAATGTGTCATCTGATTCCACACCATATAGTGGTCATTGGAAAGCCTAATATTGGTTAAAATCAGCATAGATTGAGTGCCCAAATGAAATTTATATTGATCGTAAAATTCCCAGAATTTATTGGCATCATTGGATTGGCCATGAAAAACCACCAAATCAAACAATTGGTTGTTAGTCAATTGGTTATTGTTGTGCGATTCTATAAAATTGGCTTGATAAAATTGATCAAAAGCCTGCAATGTTTCAGATTTTACTTTTTGGAAATATTCATCTACTTCTAAAGCCTTATAAAATTCCATCGTTTTTTGGTTCATAATGACATTAGACAACAGGTAATTTGATTCAATTCCACTGTTATTTCCAATTTCCAAAACAGAATGAATAGGATAGAAGTCTGTAATTCTTTGTAAAAGTCTTCCGTATTTTGCTTTCAATGTATTGTTAGCAGCAAAATGAGACAAGGAAATTCCATTGAATTTAGACTTGCTTTGAATCATGCTGAGTCGTTGATTTTCAATCAGCTCAAAATTCAAGTTTGAATTTTGATATAACACAAAATCGGCAAAATTATATACAAAAGGAGAGTGCAATCCATGTCGGGTAGTACCAGACATGTAATAAGAAAAGTAGTCTACAATTTCAACAAAGGCATTAAGCATTTGCTTTTTTAGCTTGAATCACCAATTGAAGTTCTTTTTTGAGTTTATCGATTTGCTCATTAGACTTTTTCAATTTGTCATCAAATTGTTTGAGAATGGCATCTGCATTTTTGGAATGCTGAAAAAATCCTTTATTATTTTCAATGGTGCTTTTTTCATCCTCAATTTTTTTAATGAGTTCACGCAAACGTTTTTCTTCTGATTGAAGTTTGTATTTAGCATCAGGAGAAGAAGAAATTGCATTCAAATTTTCTTTTACTGCAGATTCTCTTACAGCATTGCTTACGTTTCTTAACGATTGATAAAGAGCGTCCATTAAACCTTGATATTGTTTGTTTAACGATTGGAACTTTTTACCAGAAACAAATCCGGAGTCATTCCATCTTTGTTGTAAAGCTTTTAAATCGTTGAAAGTAAATTTGGCATTTTCAGATTTTGCAAGAGATTCAATTTCTGCAATAAGTCCTTCTTTTGCTAAAACTGCACCAGATTCTTGACTTTTTCTTTCATTGAACCATTTATTTTTGCGCTCATAAAAATGGTCAAAGGCAGCTCGGAATCGTTTCCAAATAATTTCATTTTGATCTTCAGGAACAGGTCCAATGGTTTTCCATTTTTCCTGAAGCTGTTGAAATTGTTCAGTAGTTTTCATAAACTCTTGAGCATCTTTTAGCACTTCGGCTTGCTCACAAAGTTGAATTTTCTTCGCTAAGTTATCTTTTCTATCGGATTGAATTTTTTTGAAAAAGTTCTTTCTTTCAGCGTAAAATGTATTTCTCGCTGTTTGAAACCTTGTCCAAACTTCCTCATTTTTATCTGAAGGAACAGGTCCAATTTTTTTCCAATCTTCTAATAGTTGGTCAATTTCTTGCGCCATTACATTCCATTCTTTGTTAGAAGACGGAAGGGCTGTGATGGCTGTTTCTGCTTTTTCGATAAGCAAAATTTTCTTATCAAGATTTTGATTTCTTTGGGTTTCAATTTCTGCCTGATGTGTTTTTTGCACATCAATTACATGGTCGCTTGCGCTTTTAAATCTCGCCCAAATTTCATCCGATATTTCTTTTCTAACTGGACCAGTATTTTTCCAATCGTCATGAATTTTATTCAAACTGATCATCGCTTTTCTGATGTTAGATTCATCTTTTAGCGACTCAGCTTTTTTAATTAATTCAATTTTAATTTCAAGATTCTTTTCTCTATCCAAATCTTTCAATTCATTGAATTTAGAAAGATTGTCGTAAAATTTGTCCAAATAGAATTTGTATTTGGTATATAGTTCTTCTTGGTGTTCTTTTGGAATTTGTCTAATTTCTCTCCATTGACGCATTAAATCGCGGAGATTGTTTAAACTATTTTCATTTTCTTCAGAATCAACAAGGGAAACTATTTTATCTAAGATGGCTTGTTTTTTATTGAGATTCAGAACTTTTTCTTCTTCTGCACGTTTGCGTTCAATTTCTCTTAATTCTTTAAATTTCTGAACAACTTCAAACAATTTAATTTTCAATTCATCTTGAGGAGCTACAAAATCTTTCGCTTCATTACCAGCATTTACCCATTCTTTAATTTGAATTGGTCTTTCTTGATCAAGAATCAAATCAAATGCTTTTCTAATTTCCTGTAAAGTAGCATAAGCTTGTTTTACATTGGTTGTGTGCAACAAAGACTGAGCATGTTCTACCAGCTGTTCTTTTGATAAAGATGCAAAATTTTCTTTAAGCTGTGTGTCTTCCTCATTTTGAAGAATCAATTTTTCTGCTTCGCTTAACTGATCATTGTAGTTCTCTGAAAACTGATCCATAATACTGAAATAAATATGTTGAAGGTTTAATATTGTAATGCTAATAATTGAAGGGCGGTTTGTGCTGCCTCTTTTCCTTTGTGTCCGTTTGGACCACCTATTCTATCGATAGCTTGTTGCTCTGTATTTGTAGTAATTACACCATAAATACAAGGTTTGTTAAATTTTAATCCAACTTCCATAATGCCGTTAGTAGCACCCAAACAAACAAAATCAAAATGTGGAGTATCGCCTTTAATCACACATCCAAGGCAGATAACAGCATCCATTTCTTGATGAAACAGCCATTGTGCACCCAATGGTAATTCAAATGCACCTGGAACTTCGTAAGTTTTTATTTGAGAATCGCTTATTCCATATGTTTTTAACTCTGAAATAGCACCTTTTAGCAATTCCGAAGTTATATAGTCATTCCATGTAGAAACAACAATTCCTACTTTGATTTTACTGATAAAAGAAGTAGGAAAGGAGTTGAGACGAAAACCCGAGTTAGACAAAATCGAACAGATTATGGGTTGAATTCACCCAATTGTGCTTTCATTTTGAAGATATATTTTTCAATATCAGAACCTTCTGGTGTTGAAACATATTTCATGTGAATGGTTTCGTAGCATTTTAACGCAGATTTATAATCTTTGTTCAATTCATGATGAATTCCTGCTTTTTTAAGGTAGGTAGCAGCAAATTCATTATCGGCAACTGCAGCAGCTTGCTCAAATAATTCAGCCGCATCATCCATTTCTCCCATTTCTGATTTGCAACTTGCTTTTAATGCAATTACACCAGCAGACAATAATTGATCTTTGGCAGCAGTTTTATCAAGATACTCAATTGCATCTTTGAATTTGCCAGTTTTTAAGTAAGCAATACCAGCCATTAATGCAGCTTCTTTTCCTGCTCTAGTAGATGAATAGTCATCGGCAATTGATGGTGCTGAAACAACTTTTAATGGTTTGTAACCGTTAATAACAACTTGCATTGAGTCGTTTTTGAAATAGTAATGCAACTTAGCCAATTTTTCAGATGCAGCCTTTTCTTGTGCAGGCTTGTAAAAACTAGTATAATAAATTCCTAAACCCACAATGGCCAATACACCAATTGCGATATAGTTAACTTTCTTGCTGTTTTGAGAATAATAATTAGAGATCGATTCTCTCTTTTGATTCCAAATTTCTTGTACGTTCATTTCTTTAAAGGGGGCGAATATAATAAAATCTATTTATTTTCAATAATATTAGTCCATAATATATGGATAGTTATCTTCAACGTATACATCTTTGAAAAGTTCAGATGCATCAGGATAAGGAGAATTCTCAGCAAATTCAACACTTGCATTCACCTCTTCAATAATTTCATCTTCCATTTTTTCAAGTTCAGCTTCAGTAGCATATTTCTTCGCTAAAATAGTCGCTTTGGTTGTTTCAATAGGA
>CAZBMF010000037.1:0-8869 GCA_964492925.1 uncultured Rhizobium sp.
AGAATGGAGAATACTATTTTAGACTATTTTCTAAAGAGCAAACTTACAAAAGCATGCTAAAAACTTTGGGCTACATGTAACCCAATCATATTCATGTAACTTACTTACATACCAACAAAAAGCCCTGAAGTATCTTCAGGGCTTTTTGTTTTTATTAGATAGTTTTCCATTGAAACATCTTGCTATTTCATCTTACTTTGAATTTTACCCAACAATAAATATCCTAGAAACGAGAATAATCCGTTAAATAACAGCAACTCGTATCCAATCTGATATTTCTCTGGGAACCAACTGTGGGCAATCATCCAATCATTGATATTTGGCATGATCCAATTTACAAATACATAGCAAAATGTTGGCACCAATATACTTACCATTAAGATTCCCCACCCTTGCGGTTTGGCGTTGGTGAATATCCCCAAAGCAAATAACCCCAATAACGGACCATAAGTATATGTTGCAATTTCCAACACCAAATCAATTACAGTAGATTTTGAAAAATAATAGAACAATAAAATAGTGAGAAGCAACAATACCGCAAATCCAACATGCAACAATACCCTTCTTTTATGCTTTTGCTCATTGTTCAGGTCATCGCGTTGATCAAGGCCAAAAATATCGATATATGTGCTCGTAGTGAGAGTTGTTAATACACTATCAGCGCTTGAAAAAGTAGCCGCCGACAATCCCAATACAAAGGCCATTCCTGCAATCGGTCCCAATAAATTGAGGGCAATGTGCGGGAAAAACATATCGGTATCTACTTTGCCGTTTAAATAATGCTGTGGATCTAATAAGATTGGGTCGGCTGACTTTAAGAATTCGATCATAAATATCCCCAAAGAAAGAAAAAGTATATTCACAAAAAACACCACAATAGATGTTGTTACCATGTTTTTTTGTGCTTCTTTCAGTGATTTACAACTTAAATTCTTCTGCATCATGTTTTGATCCAACCCTGTCATTGCGATACATAAAAATGCACCACTTAAAATATTTTTCACAAAATAAGTTTTAGACCAAAAATTCATGTTGAAGATATCCGACAAATTAGATTGCATGACCAAATTCACTGCTCCATGATTTGCAATGCTTGGCGTTTTTGAAATCATGATAACAATACAGACCAAAAGTCCCCCAACAAGAAATAAACTCTGTAAAGCATCGGTAAAAACTAAGGTTCTAATGCCCCCTTTGATGGTATACATGAGAATCAGCAGAATAATGAGCGCTACAGTCAATGCAAATGGTATATTCCATTGCTCAAACAAGAATTTCTGTAAAATTACGGCTGTTAAGAACAATCTAGCAGCACTGCCAGTCAATCTCGATAATACAAAAAATATAGCCCCCGTTTTTTGATGGATGCTGCCAAAACGGGTATTTAAATAACTGTAAATACTTGTCAGATTTTGTTTGTAATATAAGGGCAATAAGAGATAAGCAATTACCAAATAGCCAATTACATACCCAATCACAACTTGCATGTAATAAAAATTGTTCTTGAAAACATTTCCAGGCACGCTAATAAAGCTAACTCCACTCATTGAGTCAGACAACATTCCTATGGCCACCAACCACCAAATACTTTGTTTATTTCCTAAGAAATAACTGTTGTCGTTGGCATGTCGTCCGGTGATAAAACCAATCAACAGCAATACCAAAAAATAGCTTATTAAGCCTGTAAATATGAGTCCAGGTGTCATTATTTTCTGCGTTTATTTAAATAATTAAAAAGGGATTCTTGATTCCAATTTTGAAACGGAAGGGGTTCAAAATCGATATAGGTAAGGGTGTTTTTTTCGATATTCAATTTTCTAAACTTCTCACCAGTAAGCACATAAACACGTCCTAATACATCTTTACAAACCAAATATTGAATTTCATTTAAATCCATTGGTATTGCATATCTTTCTTGGGTTGGGAAAGTAATCGAAGACAAAAACTTATTGCCAACAATTTGAAATTGTAACATTTTCAACGGAATTTTACCAGGTTCACAAGGAATAACTTGCAGTTCAGACACATCCACCATTGAGTCTGTTTTTGCCCAGGCAAATCGACCTGTACTGCGCATCAAAAATGCAGATTTCATTTTGTTTTTACCCGGGTTTGCACTACCATAAACTTTATCCATGGTATTTTCAATTTCTTTGTTAAACACCAAATTTTGAATGTTATTCAAGGCCTGATTTTTTTGATTTCTCAGTTTTTGATACAAGGCCATTCGCTTTAAAAATTTCCCTTGTTCAGACTTAGCTTTTGACGGATATTCTTTGTACCTATCTTTTGGTTCAAACAATTGAATTTGCCAAATTCCTTCGGTGTTTTTTAGTTCTAAAACCCAATGTCCACCAAATTCACGAATGCGTATATCATGAAATTTCATGGCTTTGAAAAATAACAAATTCACATCTTTTTTTGAAAATGCCGTTTGAAAAACCAAGGGGTAATCTTTAAATGCATTCAATTCAGGAAACAACCGCTTTTCTTTATCGTACACTTGAAGTTCATAAATGCCTTTTTCCGATTTTTCATTGGCAATAAAATGTTTCAATCCAATTAAATTAGAGCCTTTTTTTAGAGATACGCCCTTTTCATTGGCCAATTTATGAACTTTTTTCACCAAATATTTTTGGAATTCGGTTACGAAAATTTTGTCATCAGTAGGATTTAACAAATATTGATATCCTTGGATTTCAAATTTATCATCGAGATTGGTTTTATCGGAAGTGGCAACAAAATTGGCCGTTTTGTTGCCGTGATGAAATTCATAAAACGGAATATTTTGCAATTTATCATCACTGAATTCATAATCGTAATCATAAAAACCAACGAATTTATTTTTGCGAAAGGCAAAAAACTGAGCACTGTCAATAGCATGTCCCACAAACGCCAATTGCATAAAATAACCAGGTTTCAAATTCAGGATTTGATTTCCGGCAAACAATTGAATATCAGACACAATTGAAGCATTTAACCTTGCCTTACTACCAAAGTTTTCAGTTACAAGATTGGGGGAGTAAGCTAGCAAATGCTCTGGTGCAAACATACATTTAATTTTAATGGAATAGGTCCCGTTATACGGATTTCCATTTTGATCCAATAATGCATTATTGGGCACACACAAAGCCCATTTTTCTTCACCAAAAAATACGTGATCTTTGTTGGTATGTCCTTGAAGAACAATATTTCCATCGGTAAAATCTTCAATATTGGGTTGGGAGATATTTTTAGGAAAATCAATGGCAGATTCATTCCATCGAAAGCCAATATTTTCTACAAAATCCAATTTAATTTCAGGCTCAATCCATTCATAATCTTCTACTTTTTCACCGTCTGGAAATATTTTTTTGATTTGCTTTAATTCATGATTTAACAGCGAATTTTCGTTGGTTAAATACACCAATGGCATGGTAACTGCTTTTTTAACGCTCGATTTGTTAACACCAAATCCAATAGGTACATCTTTTTCTCCAATTTTCACTGGAATCACAATTTCATACAATTGTTCCACTGGAATGCCAATATTTAAGGCCGCTTTGTCTATGATAGTGAGTTTTTTCAACTTCTTGAACAACCTTACAGAAGCTGGTAAATCTCTCATCACATCCAATGAAATAGATAATTTCTGAATATTGGGTAGGTATTGTGCAATTTCCTTTAGCGCAGCGTCGGCTTCATTTTTTTTCCATGGCGCAATCAACTGCAATTCTTTGCATTTTTTCCAAGTAGAAACAAAATCAAACTGATCTGGAACCACCTCAAATTCTAAAGAAATAGTTTGGAATTTTTTCCAATAATTATTTTGAAGGATAGCATCTTCGCGGTTTTGAGGAACATACACATAAACGTTTGGAATCCATTCTAGGTATTCCAAATCAGCATCCGATAAAATGCCTTGAAAATTGCGGAGTTGCAACTCTTCCAATTCATCTAATTTGCTGGCAACTTCAGACAATAAAGCCACATCTACCGTGCCATCTATTCTCAAACGTTCAACAGCCGAAAATTGTGGTAAATGAGCTTTAAAGTATACAAAATCATCGTAACTCGTTAGTAAAATATGGTTTTGAAAGCCTTTTATGGCTTTTTGAGGGCGAACAAAATCACTGTTTTGAGCAAACGCGGAATTTGCGAAAAAAAACACAAAAAAGATTTGAAGATTTCGCAAAAAACCGCTCATGAGATTACTTAAAAAACCGCCCAAACATACCGCCCATTTTGCCTAAAATCCCCATATCGATACCGAGAAATTTCATAACACCCTGAGCATTTGATTCATAACCTCCAGATTGGAACTTCACCCGAAGTCCCTCCAAAATAAAGGCCAAAATGCTAGCAGCAAGAACTTTTTTTCGTTCCATATCCCAATCTAAGCCATAATAGCTATTGGCACATTGGGTCATCAAATCTTGAAAATACGCACTATCGCGCAAGGCTTCTGGTCCTGCAGTTGCCAGCGATTGGATTTCTGAAATTTTACCCGACATCATGAGACTTTGCAGATACGACATTGCTGCTGTAACGGTTAAGTCCACATGTGCTTCAGATTGACCTGCATCAAATCCAAATTTCACCCCTTCAATCGGGTGATAAGATCCTTTAAATTCGTTGATATATTCAATTAATTTCATCTGTTCCAAGTTCTAATATCGCAGAGTTTATGGGTTAACTCTTTGGTTTGTAAATGTGTAATACCTTCAGGTGTAAGTTCATCAATTCTTACTTTCCCGGAAGCGTGAATGATGGTATTCGGGGTAAAAATAATTCCCACATGGGTTACTTTTCCCGAAGCATTTTCAAAATAACAAAGATCACCAGGTTGCCTTGCTTGCCACATTACTTTGTGACCCACGAGAACCTGTTGAGACGCATCTCTTGGCATATTGATGTGGTTCATTTGTCCAACAACTTGCACAAAACCACTACAATCTATCCCAAAAATACTCCTTCCACCCCATAAATAAGGTGTATTCAAGAACCATTTTGCATGTTCCAATAGGTTTACAATTTTTTTATCGCCCAACGAAGAATGCCAATCATATACTTGGCCATCGATAATCAATTGATGATTTACCGGCACCTTGCTTCCCGGAGATAATTGAATCATGGAAAAAGCGCTTTTCATGTAAGTGTATGGTTCGATCACCATTTTCCATTGCAAATGGGCAAACTCTGAAAACCTATACATATAATTTTGGGGGATATAACCTGGGTATTGATCGTGGCTCGTTTTTACTTTAAGCCAACCATCCTCTTCTTCGCCAACGCAAAGACAGGTTTCTCCAAATAGCAGGGATGTCACCATTTCTGATGCACTACTCGGTTTTGCCCTAACTGGAACCCAAGATTGCAAGCATATATATCGAACATCGTTCATAGCGATGTTACAAAGATGGAAATCCTAACTGAAATGTCAAAAAATAGTTATGCGTGCGACTACAAATGTAGACGAGTTTTACGATCCAATAGCAATTCTTTGCTTTCTACATGATCTGGGTCTGGCACACAACAATCTACCGGGCAAACTGCTGCGCACTGAGGTTCCTCATGAAAACCAGTGCATTCTGTGCATTTGTCGGGCACAATAAAATATACTTCTTGACTGATTGCTGTGAACTTTTGATCGGCAGACACCTCTTTCCCATTCGCCATTTTGAACATACCTGTTACACCTGTTCCATCTGCAATGGTCCAATCTACTCCCGCTTCGTAAATTGCATTGTTCGGACATTCGGGCTCACAAGCGCCACAATTGATACATTCTTCAGTGATTATAATAGCCATTTGAAAATATTTGCTGCAAATTTACAACCGTTTTGTATTTTCGAGCAAAATTTTAATCACTTTCTATGGAATTTGCAATAATTAGCGACATACACGACAACCTAAACAACCTAAATAACTCATTATCAATCATAAAAGGCAGAAACATCGACACTATCATTTGTTGTGGTGATTTTTGTTCTCCCTTTGTTGCAAAAGCACTTGGTGAAAGTGGATTGAATGTACATGCTGTTTTCGGCAACAACGATGGTGACAGATTTAACATTCAAAAAATTGCTTCTGAATATCCTAATTTGAAAATCTATGGTGAATATATTGGTGATTCAGATAATTCATTGGTTTTGGATGGCGTGAAAATTGGGGTAACACATTATCCATTTTATGCACATACCATGGTAAAAACCAACTGGTACGACGCTGTATTCTTTGGACATACGCACCAATATCACAAACAAAAATTTGGAAGAGCTTTGTATATGAATCCCGGTGAAATAGCAGGAGTATTTGGTAAAGCGAGTTTTGTTATTTACAACACCGCAGATCGCGGTAGTGAGCAAATCTTTATTTAAACGGCTGTAATCAACTGAGAAACAGACGGATGTGCTGTTTTCTTGATGAAGTCAACTATTTTTTGTATATTCTCTTCTGCAGGACCATTGTTTTCTACCACCAAATTGCATCTTTCTTTGTGCGGTAAAATGAATTTTTCATAAGCTGGCATAACGTGGTGTGCCCATTGATGTAAGCTTCTATTTCGGGGGATATTTCGCTCTGCAATATCTCTATTCAGCCTTCTTTCGAAGCACAAATCTAAATCACAATCAATAAACACACGATAATCCAACAATGCATCAACGGCTTCGAACTCCATCACAAAAAGTCCTTCCACAAGCAAAATCGGCGCAGGATAGATAGGTTCAATCACTTCAGGAGCATCGTAATGCTCAAAATGATATTTTTTAATCATCACAGGATGGTATTCCAACAATTGCAGCAAATCTTCGTGGAATTTATCAGAATAAAGTGCTCCAGGCAAATCATAATTCGCTTCACCATGTTCATCAACCTGCTGAAATTCAAGAGGTTTGTAATAGTCGTCGAAACCTACAACGCAAACAAACTCACCAAGTCTCTCTTTTAAAGCATTTACATAAAATGATTTACCTGCTCCAGATAAACCCGTAAGTCCAATTACAAATGGTTCAATTTTATGTTCCACAATTATTTTTTGTAAAATTTCTCCTTGATTTTCACGCCATCTTTGTCGTACACCTGCTTGCAAAGAATTTTGCCTTCAATGTCATAGTATACCCACTCTCCAATTTTCACTCCCAAATCATATTCTCCATGCCTTTTTTGATAATTTGATACCATGCCGTAATGCCAAAGACCATCAGGAGATTCATTTACATAATTTCCATAAGTGTCGGGCATTAAAACATTTTTCTGGATTTTCTCATCAAATTGTTCTTTGTAAATCACAGAAAAACCATTCCGTTGACCATTTTCGTATTGAAATAATTCTAAGGTATCGCCAAAATGAGCAAACATATCATATTTCACAAATGGGCCATTTTTGATGCCTTCTTTCCAATATCCAGATGAAATAATGTTACAAGTTACATTATCGAAGAATCGCTGAATGCTATCGAGTTTACCATTTTTGTAGTATTCTTCAATTGCGGGACAATTATTCTTGTGAAACACATATCTACGTCCGTTCAAAACACCCATATTGAAGGTTTTGATGTGGCGCACCGAACCATTTTCGAAATACCCAATTTCATCGCCATCGGGAATTTCATTCACAAAAGAAGCTTCAGTTTCGAGTTGACCATTTTCAAAATAAGCGATACAACTACCATTTCTGTTTCCATTGGCATAATGATTGATAAATTTCTTCTTGCCATTTTTATAGAAACATTGAATTTCGCCATCTAATTCGCCATTCAGAAATTGACCTGTAAATTCTATTGCTCCATTATCTTCAAAATAATATTCAAAAGGTCCATTCTTTATGCCATTAACGTAAGTTTCTTTTACCTGCCTCACCCCTTCCTTGCTAAACTCACGGTATTCTCCACTTTTAAGTCCGTTTACCATCGACCCCTCCTTCGACACAACTAATTTCTTTTTGGTATCTGCATTGTTATCAAATACTTGAAAAAAATCTCCTGTGTAGGGTTGACCTTGATAAAAAGCAACGCCGTTGTTATCGATGTTCAGTTTGTCCCATCTCACCCTTTGTATTTTGGGGGATATTGGTTTGGTTGCAATGTTGTTGGTATTTTCCGTTTTTTTTGAGTTTTTAACAGATTGAGCCATAGAAGGTTCAACGATAAAAAACGCGGAAATCAAGAATAATTGTGTGACTATTTTTTGCATTTCTTACAACAAAGATTTTTACAAAGTTAAAGGATTGATTAGTTTTGTGGAAGTTAAATTCAGAATTGATGTTTGAATTGATACAAAACTATTGCATGTCGAAACCTTTCGTCGAGGAAACTTTTCCTTTTGACGAGTCTACCATTGTTTGGAAAGTTGCTGGCAAAATGTTTTGCCTTGGCGACATAAACAACTTTGAATCAATAAGTTTGAAGTGCAATCCTGAAAAAGCAATTGAATTACGTGAAGCTTATGAGCAAATAATTCCTGGGTTTCATTTAAATAAATCGCTTTGGAACACTGTATATTTGGAGGGATTAAATTTAGAATTCGTATTTTCGCTCATTGAACACTCTTATGAAGAAGTGGTACAGAAATTGCCTAAAAAAATAAGATTAGAAATAACAAAAGGATGAAAACATACATTGCATTGATGGCCATGTTCGCAGTTTCAATCACTGCAACGGCTCAAAAAAGTAAAAACACAAAAGGCACCAACAATGCCAAACCCAACAAAGAACAGAAATCAACTATGACGAATCAAAATACACAAACATTGCCTGCAGCTTATGCAGCAATGCCAGACGGTATGTACGCTGAAATGAAAACCAACAAAGGTATCATTGTACTGAAATTACATTTCGACCAAACGCCAATTACAGTTTGCAATTTCGTTGGTCTTGCTGAAGGTAAA
>CAZBMF010000037.1:8907-22198 GCA_964492925.1 uncultured Rhizobium sp.
TTGCCGATTTCATGATTCAAGGTGGTGATCCACAAGGAAATGGAACAGGCGGACCTGGTTACAACTTCACCGATGAATTTGTTTCTACTTTGAAACACGACGGTCCTGGCGTTTTGTCAATGGCAAATGCTGGTCCTGGAACCAACGGTTCACAATTTTTTATTACCCATGTTGCGACCCCTTGGTTAGACGGTATGCACACCGTTTTTGGAAAAGTAGTAACTGGACAAGACGTTGTTAATGCTATTAAACAAGAAGATATTATTGAAACCCTTACAATTTATAGAAAAGGCGAAGCAGCAAATGCGTTCAAAGCCGATGACGAAACCATGAAAAAATTGATTGATGCCATGAAGGCTAAAATGGCCGATGCTGAAAAAGAAGCAGCTATGAAATTTGAAAACTGGATCACTTCAACTTATCCAACCGCTAAAAAAACTAGCTCTGGTTTGTGGTACGTTATTGAAAGACAAGGTGATGGCGCACAAGCGGTTGCAGGAAAAACTGTTTCTGTGCATTACAGCGGAAAATTGATGGATGGCCGTGAATTCGACAATTCTTATTCTAGAAACGAACCAATTGAATTCAAATTAGGCGTTGGTCAAGTGATTCCTGGTTGGGACGAAGGTATTGCATTAATGAAAGTTGGTGCCAAATATAAATTGATCATTCCTTCTGAATTGGGTTACGGAAAAAGAGGTGCAGGTGGGGTTATTCCTCCGAATGCCACTTTGATTTTTGATACAGAATTGGTTGCTGTGAAATAATTTAATTGTTCATAAAGATAAAAAAGGCCTGTTAATAGGCCTTTTTTTTTGTCCCAATATGACAAATATCATTTTTAATAATTTCAGAAACATTGAAGTTTGCATGATTAATATATTTCAATAATGATTAAGAACATGGGAAGTTTCGACAGAATTTTGCGTTTGGCCGTTAGTTTGGTTTTTGCAATGATGGTATATAACAACGCGGTTTCAGGATTTCAATATTATTTATTGGCTACTTTGGCGGCTGTTTTCACATTAACTTCTATTGTTGGCACTTGCCCACTCTACATTCCTTTTAAAATCAACACGAAATAAATTAACATTCGATTTTCTCACGTATTTTTGAGGATTCGATGTTTCGTTTTGCTGACTTAATTCCAGATTTCTTTTTTCGAGGGACAAAATTCCGTTGCAACATCTGTGGTTTCAATGCAAATTATTTTCTTCCTAGGGGACATAATTTTCATATCATCAAGGAACTAGAAATTATTGGTGCAGGCAAAAGATTTGTCGATTGCAAAAAATGTGGTTCTTCTGATAGAGATCGCCTGGTTTTTGAATTTTTAAAGTCCAAGAATGATGAGCAAACACTCGAAGGTTCTCGTTTTTTACATGTTGCACCAGAAAGGGCACTAAGTAAAAAAATCATAGATGAATTTAATTGCTCTGCCGTAAAAATTGATCTAAAAGCACCTGGTTACAGATTTGTATATCCTTCTGACGTTATTTTTCAAGACATTCAACAGTTGAGTTTCGAATCCAATACTTTTGACTTCGTTATATGCAATCATGTTTTGGAACATGTTGAGAATGATCATTTGGCTTTATCTGAAATACACAGGGTATTAAAACCTGGTGGATTTGCTATATTACAAGTCCCTCTTTCTTTAAAAATTAATCAAACAATTTCAGCGAAAAAAAACTGGGGAACTCGTGACAAAATATTTTTTTTAGGACAAAAAGATCATTTGAGGCTCTATGGCTTAGATTTTTACAAAATTATTGAAAATCATAATTTGACTATAAATTTTTGGAGCACTAGATCTGTAAATGTTCAAAATTATCTCAAATTACATCCGCAAGAATTTATTATTACTGCAACTAAATCAGCCATTTAAATCTAAATTAAAGTTTTTTTCATATATTTACCGCGCAAACTAACTTAAACTTTAACGATGACTAAAAAACTACATTTATTAACATTCATCTTATTAATCAATTTCGCGTTTTGGGGAACATTAAAAGCTCAAAATGTTGGAATTAATGAAACAGGAGCAACGCCAAATAGCTCTGCCATGTTGGATATTAGTGCTTCAAATAAGGGATTGTTGATTCCGAGATTGTCTCGTGCTCAGAAATTTTTAATTCCATCGCCGGCCAATGGATTGATGATTTACCAAACCGATGATACCGTGGGATTTTGGTATTATGAACAAAACAAATGGGTGCCGGTAATGAGATCATTGACATTTGGTTCTGGATTAACAGGTGGTTTTGTTCAAGGCAAGGGCAATATAGACATTAAAAAATCAGGAGTAACTGCTGGAATTTATGGTAATACAAATGAATTTCCAATTGTTACAATCAATGATTATGGACAAGTTACATTGGTTGCTATGCAAAAATTGAAAGACAATGATACTTTGAATGAGATTCAATCTTTGAAATTATCGAATGATTCATTGTACTTATCTAAGGGAGGTGGCGTTGTACATTTCAAAAGTCAATGGAGAACAACAGGAAATTCTGGTTTGAATGCGAATAACAATTTTATTGGAACCACAGATAATGTTGCATTACGTTTTAGGGTTAATAATACTTGGTATGGAGAATTAAATCCTTCAAACGACAATCTTTCATTGGGTTACAGAGCCAATTATTCTTCTTCTGGATATTCAAATATTGCATTGGGAAAAGACGCATTAAGTAGCAATGCCGGTGGATACTACAATACAGCGGTTGGTTGGCAGGCAATGTATGACAACAACTCAGGATCATACAATGCGGCCATTGGTGCTAGCGCCCTTTACAATAACACAACAGGCACATACAATGTGGGTATTGGTTTTGAACCATTGAGAAGCAACACTTCGGGTTCTTACAATGTAGGTATAGGTTTCAGAAGTTTATATACCAATACAAATGGAACTTATAACACTGGTTTAGGTATTTATACATTACTTTATAATGTTGGTGGTTCTTTGAATACTGCTGCCGGATATTATGCATTGGGTGCCAATACTTATGGTCAATATAACACAGGATTGGGATCTTATTGTATGAGCGCTAACTCATTAGGATATGGCAATGCTTTTGTTGGTTATGCATCAGGATATTATAACACAACTGGATATTACAATTGTGGACTCGGATATTACGCAGGTTACTTAAACTACACTGGGTATTACAATAGTTCTATTGGATACATGGCTGGTCCCAATGCCGCTGGTTATAGCAATACTGTAGCTCTTGGAAATGGAACCAGCACTACTGCAAGCAACATGGTTAGGGTTGGAAATGCTTCAATTACAAGTATTGGAGGGATAGTTGGTTGGACCACTTTGAGTGATGCACGTTTCAAGAAGAATATCAGTCAAGATGTTAGAGGTTTAGATTTTATCATGAGATTAAAACCTGTAACGTATAATGTAGACGTCCATAAAATGTATGAATTTACAGGTTACAACGACTCCAATAAATGGGAAGGGAAATACGATGGTGAAAAGATTAAGACTTCTGGTTTCTTAGCGCAGGAAGTTGAAATAGCAGCCAAAGAAGCTGGCTACCAATTCAGTGGTGTAGATGTCCCTAAAAATGAAAAAGATTATTATGGTTTGCGTTATGGTGATTTTGTTGTACCAATTGTAAAGGCCATTCAAGAACAGCAAGTTCAAATTGATGAATTGAAAAGACAAAATCAAGAATTGATTGAAATGAATAAAAAGTTGTTGGAAAAACTTGAAAAACAAACCTTAAAATAATCTTGATTCTCATGAAATTTTTGTTGCGTTTATTCTTGCTTTTAGCATTAATAAGCTCCCCAAACTGGGCTTTTTCGCAAGGAATTGTTCAATCAGGTGTTAATTTGGTGATGACCGATGGTGCATATTTGGTTATCGACGGACCAAGCGGAAATTATGAAGCTACTGGAAATGCCTTAATCTCGATGCAACCAAATAGCAGAATTAAACTCACGGGCAATTGGACAAACAAAGGGAATACTGTCATTTTCACCAGCAATGACGGGAAAGTTGAATTAACTGGTGCAGCTCAATCCATTGGTGGTTCGAAAATTACACATTTTCCAGATTTATCATTGGTAGGAACTGGATTGAAAAATTTGTTAGTGTCAACCCTCGTTGGCGGTGGATACAATGGTGGTGGAAATGGTATTTTGAGATTAAATTCCAACGTATTACAACTTAATGCCAATACGCTTATTTTGAACAATAGAAATCCCAATGCAATACTTTATACTGGTACAGGAGGTATTCTATCCGATAATTTACCAGGATTTGGATATGGAAGAGTTCAATGGAACATCAGAGACGGTGGTACAGGACCAGTATTTATCATTCCATTTGTAAATAGTACCTTGCAACGACTGAATTTTGCGGCAACTTGCAATACTATGGGTATTCAAAATAAAGACTCCGCATATTTTGCTGTTGCCACTTACCATACAGCAGATGTACCAGTTCCTAACAACAGACCAATGCCAATAGGTGTGTTTAATACAGACAATGAATGCGACGGCGAAAACTCGGGTAGGCTTATTGATAGGTTTTGGATTGTAGAGCACAGTGGATACGCAAAAACGCCTGATGTAACGCTAAATTTTGGCTACACCAATACAGACTTAATTACTTCTAATAATTCAATTATAGAGGGAAATCTTGGTGCTATCCAATACAACTCAGGTATAAACAAATGGTTGTACCCTGTAAAAGGAGTTGTAAATGCAGTGAATAACGAAGTTTCATATAGGGCTGGATACAATTTTGGCGGAATTTGGACATTAAGTGACACCACGCCACGGCCAAAAGCGGCTTTTACACATGTTGGGAATTGTGAATTTGACAGCATAATTTTCACCGACAACTCAGGTGTTACTGCCGATAAAGTTGTTGGTTGGCAATGGAACTTTGGTAATGGAAAATTAAGTGGAACTAAGAACCCTTATACAACTTATACCCCAGGTGGAATTTTCAATGTTCGCTTGGTTATACGTTCAATGAGCGGTTGTCAGGATACCGCGAATAAAAATATCCAAATACTAGCGGCTCCTAGAGCCAGTTTCACACATGAAGATACATGTGAAAATGCACTCGTAAAGTTTGAATCGTTTAGCTTCCCGGGAAGTGGAATGTTGAAAAGTGAAACTTGGATTTATGGAGATGGAAGTTTGAATGGTTCAGGCAAAAAAACAAGCCATTTTTATGGAGCAATGGGCTTGCCAACTGTTCACTTAATTGTTTATAATTCAAATGGATGCAAAGACACTCAGAGCAAAGATATTTTCATTGCTCCAAAACCATACGCATACATGAATTTCGCAAACGATTGCCAATACGCTCCAATTAACTTTACAAATGGATCAACTGCCGGTGGTGGAAGTATTTCTAAGTATTCGTGGGATTTTGGAAATAACAGAAAATCATTTAACAAAGATGAAATAGTTGCTTATGACAATTATGGCAATTTCAATGTCCAAATGATTGTTTATAATTCATACGGTTGCTCAGATACCGCACAACAACCTATTACAATTTATCCAAGAGCCATAGCAAACTTCGATTATTCACCTGAAGAATTACACGCCACTGATCCAGTTTCATTTAATAATTTGTCGCAATTAGACGATAATTGGTATTGGGATTTTGGGGATGGATTTTTCAACACAAGCGAATTCACTACCCATGCTTATGATGTTTACGGTAAGTACACAGTTACATTGATTGCTTCAACCGTGAACAATTGTGCTGATACACTGACCAAGGAAATCTATGTAAAATCATCACCTTTATACTGGTTTCCAAATGCCTTTACACCCGGTTCAACATCAGGGATAAACGATTTTTTTGGATTGTATACACCTAATGCAATTAGTAGGTTTCATATCACCGTTTTCAATTTGTGGGGACAAATCATGTTTCAGTCAAACGACATCAATGAAAGATGGGATGGCACTTACAACAATGAACCCTGTCCTATCGGTAGTTATGTGTACCAATCAGACTTTTTAAGTCCGGAAGGTGAATTACAGGTTTACAAAGGAGATGTAACGCTATTGCGCTAACGAAATTTATTGATTCTTCAACAATTCAATGTGGTTTCTGTGCAGTTTCACAATTCCCCGTTGTTCCATTTTCTTTAGCAAGCGAGAAATTACCTCTCTTGATGAATTCAAGTCGTTTGCTATGGTTTGATGGTTGATTTGTAAATCATTGCATCCACAGTTTTCAGTTTGCTTTTTCAGATAGAATTCCAACCGTTCATCCATCCCTCGAAATGCAACATTATCAATCACCGTCAATGCTTCTTCAAATCGGGTACGGTAAGTGTGAATCACAAATTCTGACCAAGTACGGTATTCTCGAATCCACTCGTTTACTTTTACCATTGGAACAAACAATAAAATGGAATCTTCGATTGCCATTGCTGCAACTTGACTGGTTTCTTGATGTTTTAAGCATGTTAACGACATTGCACATGCTTCTCCAGGATTGATGTAATACAAGAAAAAATCACCACCATCTTCACCTTCGCGATATACTTTAATTGAACCAGAAAGAATGAGCATGGCTGAAGATAAATGTTGTCCCGTTCTCATTACCACATCTCCTGATTTCACTTCTTTAATGGTTCCAAAATCTGCAATTTGTTCAAGTAATTTTGGTTCAATTTCTGAAAAATGATCTCTGAGAAGGTCTATTGCCGCATCCATAATGAGACAAATATCGCAAAAAAAAGAAGATAGAATTGAAAATTAACGATATTCTGACAAGAATAACCGATTTTTGTACCCTTACATGATTATCATCGGAATTACCCAAACATTAACCATCATTCGACTAACTGATTTCGGTTTGTTTTTAGAGGATGAGGAAGGAAATGAAGTTCTACTTCCCAATAAATATGTTCCAGATCAATATGAATTTGGAGATCCCATTGAAGTTTTTGTGTACAAAGATTCTGAAGACAGAATTGTTGCCACTACCCTCATTCCAAAAGTTGAAGCCTACCAATATGCATATTTGCAAGTGAATCAAGTGAATTCAATTGGTGCATTCATGGATTGGGGATTAGAAAAAGATTTACTTGTACCTTTTCGCGAGCAAAACCGCCCCATGGTGGTTGATCAATGGTATGTCATTTTTGTATACCGCGATTTTGTTACTGACCGTTTGGTTGGAACCACAAAAATTAAAAAATCGCTCCATGTTGACCGTGTTGATTTAAAACCAAATCAAAAAGTTACCGTGATGGCTTTTGAAGAAACCGACCGTGGAATGCAAGTTGTGGTTGAAGGAAAGTATAGAGGTATCTTATATGCCAACGAAACGTTCAAACCCATTCATGTGGGTGATGTATTTACCTGTTTTGTGAAAAATATCAGAACCGACAATTTGATTGATTTGAGTTTGGAGCGTATTGGCCGTGGCAAAATCGATGGAAACACGGAATATCTGCTGGAAAAATTAAAAAAGAACAATGGCTATTTGCATCTTTCCGACAAAAGTGATCCAGAGGAAATTAAAGATGAATTAAAAATGAGTAAAAAAACTTTCAAACAAGTAATTGGCGCCCTATATAAGAACGGAGTTATTGAAATTGCTGAAGATTCTATATCCCTCATTAAAAAATAATGAATTTCATTCAATTGGAAATCCCTTTTAATAAATAAAACCTAACTTTGATTTAAATTTAATACCAAACTACCCAAAATGAAATCTATCAATCGTATTTCACTTTTTATTTTCACTGGACTTTCGATTTTTATGTCGAATTGTGAAAAAAATGAATTGGATTTTAATAAATACAAAAAAATTAATCCTGAAATTTTAACGCCGCTTGCTACTACCCAAATCAAAGCTTGGGAGATTTTAAAGCAAGATGATATAATTAAATATGATCCAGACGGACTTATCCATCTTAAATTCAAACAGGATTCTGTTTTTCAATTGTCTGCTGATTCCATTTTGAAAGATATCAAATTGGGCAAAAGCAGTGTGAAGTTTAGCATGGGAGAAATTGCTGTTCCTAACATCAATGAAAGTTCGGATATTACCATTTTCAGTTTATTTCCAACCACAGATCCTTTAACAATTGCAGCGTTCAGGGCAAAGCAAGGTACAAATGATATTTTTCCGGCGATGAACTCTACTTCTACGTCTGCTACAAGCATCGCTTCAAGCACAGAATATGAGTATTTGAATATTTCTAAGGGATATTTAACCTTTTCTATTGTAAACAACCTTCCTACTACCATCAACGAAATTCAAATAAAAATAGTTGATAATTTACCTACCCCACATGATTTAGGATCCGTAAAAATCATGAATATTGCTCCTGGTGCAACTGGATTAGACAGTATCAATTTGGCTGGTAAAACGTTGAGCAATAATTTAAGTTATATCCTGCCGGTTACTGATGTTGCTCAATCTACAAATCCAGTACTCATTGACACCACCGACAATATCCAATTTAATGTTTTTAGCAATGGTTTAAAGTGCATTGGTGGAAAAGCAAAAATACCAGGACAAACAATCGCTGTTCAAAATTTAAAATTAGATTTATCTGACCCTTCTACAGATGCTAGGTTGAGAAACATCTTATTTGGTTCTGCAATTATCCCTGTAAAAACCGAATCTACATTCCCTAACGACGTAAAACTCACAGTTGATTTTCCAGATGCAACGCAATCTGGTAGTCCTATTTCAGCCATTAACATCAATGCTTTGGCAAAAAGCACAAACAATAGCAACATCAATTTCACAAACACAAACTTGTTTATGGGATCTGATCCAAGCAAAGATTATAATCTTTTGCGTGCCGAAGTTGCCACCAACATTCAACCATCTTCTGGCATGGTAGTTTTCGATTCTTCTGATTACATCAAAATAACTTTAGATCCGTCGGTTGCAGAATTTGCTTATTTAGATGGATATTTAGGAACAAAAACCTTTAATGTTGACATTAATGACCTTGATGTTAGTCAGTTGGCTGAATTGGGTAAAGGTATCAAAATTGAAAATCCTATCATGAATGTATATGTAGACAACTCTTTTGGAGTGCCTATTGTGGTTCAATTGGATATTTCAGCGTTAGATAAAAACAATCAAAGCCTTCCAATGAATGTTGATACCATGCACATTCCATATCCTTCAATCGCTGAAAAAGGACAATCAAAAAACCAAACATTTTCAATCAATAAAAGCAATTCTAACATTGTGAATTGCTTAGGTTTGCCTGCCACCAAATTTAAAATTATAGGTCAAGCTATCATGAATCCTAAAGGATTCCAAGGCTATGTAGATCACATTGTTAACACCAGTGATATTGTGGTTGGATTTGATGCAGATATTCCAATGACATTCACGGCAAAAGATTTTATACTCACTGATTCGGTTGATATCAATGAAAATTTACAAGGTAAAACAGATTTTGAATTTTTAGAGTTAAAAATCAAAACTATCAATGGATTTCCTTTAGGAGGAACCATCGATTTAGTATTTGCTGACCCTAATTATTTGCCAATTGATTCATTAAAAGATGTAACATTGATTGTGTCTGGTGTACCTGATGCAAATGGAAAAGTAATTAAAAGTTCAGAAAACATGACATCTGTTTTGCTCGATAAAAAAATGTTAACTGCTCTTGATACAAAAAAGTGTAAATTTATTTTAATAAAAACAAAACTTAACAGTTACAACAACGGCACAACACCAGTGAGTATTTATACTGATTGTAAGTTAGACATTTCAATTGCTTTTAGAGGAAAAGCTTCAATAGGATTTTAATCATGAAAAAGTACATTTTAACTTTCGGAATTCTTACAGGCTTAATTGTAAATTCTCAAGCGCAATTAAATTTCGATTTTAACAATCGACATCTTCCCCAGTCTTCCTTGGCCAATCCTGCATTTTTACCCCAATATAAGTTCAACATGGGATTTAGGTCGACCAATGCATTTTCATTGAGCAATTTCAATCTGAATACATTTTTCAACAAAAACATCTCTGACTCTCAATCAATTGCGAACGCTTTAAAATTAAACTCATCACAATTTGGGGTTGAATTTACTTCAGCAACCGAATTATTTAATTTTGGTATCCGTAGTAAAAAAGCCTATTTCGGATTTAATTCCAGCATCCAAAATGAAGGAGCGTTTTATTTCCCGAAAGACTTAATCGGATTGGCATTTTTTGGTAATGCGCAATATATTGGCAAAACTGCTCAGTTAGATTTTGGGGGGACACAATTCACAAGTTACCTAAAAAATCAAATAACTTATGGACGTCAACTTTCCAATGAATTATCTGTTGGGGTAAACTTGGCTTACTTAAACGGAATTTCCAACTTCGCCATCAATAAAGGTTTTGTAAATATCACTACAGATACTGGAGTTGGTTCAATTTATCAGATTTCCATGGAATCTGAAATTGACGCACAATCCTCTATGTTAGGTTTAGACCCCACTCAATTTTCCGACTCTACTTATAAAACCACAATGAACACCATTATTTCAAATGGAATGAGGGATGTAATGTCATTGAAATCAAATAGAGGTTTTTCCGCAGATATTGGAGCTATTTACCGACTTAATGAGAAGATTAGAATTTCAGCTTCTGTGCAAAATCTAGGATTTATCAATTGGGATAAAGGTGCAATGACGCACACCATGCCAAAATCTTCATGGAATTTTAGCGGAATTGATACTTCGCAGTTCAAACAAATGCAGAAAAACGACAGTAATGACATTTTTACGCAAATTCAAGATACTTTCAATTCAAAGTTCAATAGAAATTCTACCATGGTTTCAAGCTATCAAACTAGTTTAAAACCGAGATATACAATTGGATTGGAGTTTTTCCTTTTCCCAAGAACCAACGTACAGTTAATGTTAGGAACAGGTTATGGCGTATTAGGCAACAAATCTTTCGTTGCTGCCGGTGTGCATCAGGAAATAGGTGAAATAATTGACCTAAGAGCTTCCTATGCGGTCTACGACTTTAATTTCCCTCAACACCGATTGGGTGTAGGAGCAAGTTTTAATTTGGGTGTTATTCAACCCTTTTTCAACATCTCCGATGTTTTAGGTGCTGTGAATTATGGTTCAGCAAATACCGTAGCTGGTAGCTTGGGATTTAATTTCATGATTGGAATTCAAAAAGACAAAGACAATGATGGTGTTCCGGACAAAAGAGACAGCTGTAATAAGGTATTTGGTGTAATTTCAAATAATGGTTGTCCTTATGGTTTCTTAGGGGAATCTATGAACAATGAAAATGAACTAAACAACGAACAACCAGTATTTGAAATTGTTCCAGCAGATTCTGTGTCTGACCCATCTAAAGCCAAGGCCGCTGCAAAGGCAATCAAGTCCGAAAAGGAATCAAATCAAACTCCAGTTGTAAATGCAAATGATCATGTAAGCAATACCAACGAACAAATTGAAAAAGCGAATCTCACAAATGCTGTGTTGCCATCTTCAACAACTCCAGTTCAAGAACAATCTTCAAATGAAGCTGCTCCAAAAACAGTGGTTGACAAATCTAAAGCATTAAAGTCCGATAAAAAATCAGGTAAATATCATTCCGACATTATCGAAATGACCAACATAATGAAGAAGTAATTTACTTTAACAACGTTAAAATATTTTGACCCAACATTGGTATAACAACCTGTTGGGTCTTTTCATTTTTAATGGCTATTTGATTCAACAATTGGCCTGGCAAACAAACAGGTTCATCACTCAAATCAAATGTTCCATAGTGCATTGGTACCATGTATTTGGCTTTTAAATCAATAAATGCTTGAAATGCTTTCTGTGGAGAAGAATGATTTTTCTCCATGAACCATTCTGGTTCAAAAGCCCCTATACCCAAAATGGCAATATCAATCTTTGGAAAATACTCGGCAATCTCTTTATAATGATTCCCGTAGCCACTGTCCCCACCAAAAAATATCACCATTCCATCAATTTCTAAGATAAATGATCCCCACAAACGTATATTGGTGTCTGTAAACCATCTTTTCGCCCAGTGTCTGGTTGGCAAAAACCAAAGTTTGAATAAATGCCCTTCTAACGTATATTGCTGAAACCAACCTGCAACCTGACCATCTGCCCCATTCAAATATTTTTTCAACAAACCATCCATTTGAAGTCCTGAAAAATATTTCACCTGAGGATTCTTTTTGGCAATAAATTTTAAACTCCCTTTATCGCAATGGTCTCGATGATCGTGCGACATAAGAATATAATCAATTTTCGGCAGATTATCAAGTGAAATTGGCAATTGAGAAAAACGTTTCATCACACCCGAAGCTTTCCCTAATACAGGATCTGTGATAAATGTTTTACCACCCAATCGAATTAAAAAAGTAGCATGTCCCAACCAAAACACACCATCTCCCGTGTCGGAAATTGCTTTTTGAGCATCAGGGTAAATTTCAAGTCGGGTTTTATCGTTCTTTTTTTGAGCTTCGTAAGGATTTAATTGAGATTTCCATTTACGCACATCTTTAAACAGAGGAAGATAAGGAAATTCCGAATTTTGATACATCCCATTTTTTATGGGATTGCCCGTCCAGTTCTTTTTTCCAGCAAGAAATGGAAGCGAAGGATTATGAGAAGGCAAATTTTGAGCCATTAGATTTATTGATAGTAGAAATGAATAACAAATAATTTTATATTTCAGCATGATTTTCAGAAAATTTTCCCAAATGTTTTTTCCATTCACCAAGTACATGTAGTGCCTCAAAGATATTATCTACTTGATTCACTTGCACAATTAATGCTTTATCTGTTTGTTTCACACTGAATTTCGATTGATTCATGGCCACAAAACCCATGATTGCAGCAAAAAGATCGCTTTGATATACTGCCGCATTAGGATCACCGGGAAAATAGCAACGCATCCTCATTTCTGATAGCACAATTTTTTCCATACCTAATTCTTTTCCAGCCCATTTCAACCGCACAGAATCGATCAATGCTGAAACTTCTGTCGGCAATTTCCCAAACCTATCAACAAGCTGGTCAGAAAATTGCCTCAATTGCAATTCTGTTTCAATGTTAGACAATTCGCTATACAAACTCAATCTTTCTGCAGTTTGCGACACATAATGTGAAGGGATGAGTATTTCATAATGTGTATCTACCTGACAATCTCGGCTTCTAATTTCATCTTGGTGATCGAAAATTTCTGTAAACTCTTCATTTTTCAACTCTCGAACAGCCTCATCCAAAATTTTATGGTACATATCAAATCCCATGTCCGCAATAAATCCACTTT
>CAZBMF010000038.1:0-21241 GCA_964492925.1 uncultured Rhizobium sp.
ATGAGTTCATCTTTGGTAGCTGGCCATGGAGCATCGTCCAAATAACTAACCAATTCAAGTGTCCAATACATACTTTTTTCTGTTTGTTAATTTAAACGCGAAAATATATTTTTATTTGAATAAAACAACACCATTTTTGTAATCATTTTATTATGCATCCAAATTGGCAAGATAACCTGCACCTTTACTGTGAACAAAATTCGTCTCCAGAACCCGATTTTTTGAAAAAAAACACGGCCTTCGCTTGGCTTAAAACATTTAATCCTAGACAATTAAGCGGAAAACTACAAGGACAATTTTTATCGGTGCTGGTGTCCCTCAAAAATCCAAAAACAATTCTCGAATTAGGAACCTTCACTGGCTATGCAACCGCTTGTCTTGCCGTAAATGCCAACAACAATGCCCAAATACACACCATTGAAGCAGACACAGAAATGGCTTTTAAAACTAAGAATTTTTGGAAACAATATGCATTTATGGACAGGGTAAATTTCCATGTAGGGCCAGCACTAGAGGTAATTCCTACTCTTCAAATTGAACCCGACTTTATTTTTATTGATGCAGATAAAGCAAACTATATCAATTATTTCAAACTTTGTTTTCCAATGCTAAAATCAGGCGGTATTATGCTGTTTGACAATACTTTGTGGAGTGGAAAAGTTTTGGATGAACAACTTAGAGTAAAAGATAAAGACACCGTTAACATGCACAATTTCAATCAAGAATTGGCAAAATGCAGCAGTTGGCAAACCGTATTATTGCCAATGAGAGACGGTTTAACGATGGTAGTAAAAAACTAGCCCCTCATTTTATCGAGTAAATCACTCAATAACTCCGCTTCACGGTCGCTAATATTTTGAATCGATTTATGAAAATCATCCATCACTGGATCTATTTTCTCCAAAATTTCCAAACCTTTCTCGTTGATACGAATGTTCATCTTCCGGCGATTTTCACCATCAATAAATCGCTCAATCAACCCCATTGTGCAAAGCCTATCACACAATCGAGTTAAATCGGGATTCTTATCAATCATCACCGATTTGATTTCTGAAGGATTTAAAGCTTCCGGGTATTTTCCGCGTAATATTCTTAAAACATTATACTGTTGGTTGGTAAGTTGATGATCCTTAAATACATCCCTCAATTGATTTGTAAACCATCCGTCGGTAAACATGATATTCACTATTGCTTTGTGCAATGGTGAAACAAATTTATTCTGCTTTAATTCTTCTTCAATCTTCAAAACATTGCAAATATAATTATTTAAATCTTCCCAATCTTTTATTCATTTCATTTTCAATTTCATTATTACCTTTGCATTGTGAACCACAATTTCGAAAATACCCCTGAATTTGCGCAAAATTGCGACCAAAACGATGCACTTGCTTCATTCAAAAATGAATTTATTTTCCCTGTTAATCACAACAATGAAACCCAAATTTATTTTTGCGGAAATTCTCTTGGTTTACAACCTAAATCAGCCAAAGAAGCACTACAAATTGAACTCGAAGATTGGGGTAAATGGGGTGTTGAAGGTCATTTTCATGGCAGAAAACCATGGTTCCATTATCACAAATTCCTTACACAACATGCCGCTGAAATAGTGGGCGCGAATCCCATTGAAGTAGTGGTAATGAATCAATTAACAGTAAATTTACACCTGTTGATGGTTTCATTCTACAGACCAACCAAACAACGTTACAAAATCATCATGGAAGCTGGGGCTTTTCCTTCTGATATGTACGCAATTGAAAGTCAAGTACTCCATCATGGATTTAGTTATAAAGATGCCGTAATCGAAATTGAGCCAAGAAGTGGTGAACATACACTTCGTACAGAAGACATTCTGCAAACCATTGAAGATCATAAAAATGAACTTGCCCTTGTTTTCTTTAGTGGTGTTCAATATTACACTGGCCAATACTTTAACATTCCCGAAATCACCAAAAAAGCCCATGAGGTTGGAGCCATTGCAGGTTTTGATCTAGCACATGCCGCGGGGAACATAGATTTGCAATTGCATGATTGGGATGTTGATTTTGCTGCTTGGTGTTCCTATAAATATCTCAACAGTGGACCTGGAAATGTGTCTGGAATTTATATTCACGAAAAACATTGTACCAATCCTGATACTCCAAGATTTTCAGGATGGTGGGGCTATCAAGAAAGTCAGAGATTTTTGATGAAAAAAGGATATATCCCCGAAAATGGAGCTGCCGGTTGGCAACTTTCTAACGCACCTGTTTTTGGAATGGCTGTTCACCTTGCCTCATTGGAAATATTCCATAACGCAGGTATCAAAAATTTAAGAGCCAAAAGTTTGAAACTCACTTCATTTTTAGAATTTGTTTTAAAAGATACTTTATCGAAGAATGCCAATCTGTCATTTGAAATCATTACCCCACAAAATGAAAGAGGTGCCCAATTATCTTTACTTACTGATTCTAAAGGAAAAGCACTGTTTGACCACCTAACCAATTCTAACATCATTGCTGATTGGAGAGAACCCAATGTAATAAGAATTGCACCCGCTCCTCTTTATAACTCTTTTCAAGATGTTTATCTTTTGGGTCAGGCTTTATTGTCATTCAAAGATTAATTTTCCGTTTAACTGACATTTTATCAGTTCTGTCAATTTTTTTCCATTTACAGAACGCTTTTTTCCTTCAATTGTTTCTAAAATTGTAGTTTTGTATGCAAAACGCAAAATGGTGCGGTTTTTGATATTTACAATATACAATTTAGAATGACAGAAGAACGCAAATCTCCCGACAATAAGCCTAATGGCTTTAAATTCAATTACTATTGGATTTATGGATTACTATTCATTGTTTTTCTCGCCTTAAGTTTCCTACCCAAAGGTTCAGGTCAAGCCACTAGTTGGAATGAAGTTCGCGATATGGCCATCAAAGGCGATATCAAAAAAATAGTGATCGTGAATGATCGCGTTGTTGAAGTTTTCCTCACTACAGAAGCATCTCAACAAAAAAATTATTCAAAAGCACAAAAACGCGATAACATGTTTGGCGAAACTGAACCCAATTTCAGTTTTGAAATCGAGAAAGGTTACTTCAATAACGAAATTCAATCCCTCAAAAATGATATCGCTAAACTTGGAAGAAATCCAAATGATTTAATCATTCAATATGTAAGCCAAAGTGATATTTTTGGTCAACTCTTTCAATGGGTATTTTTTATTGCCATTATCCTCATTTTCTGGAACCTAATGTTCAAAAGAATGGGCGGCGGCGGCGGTTCCGGTGGTGGACCAAATATCTTCAGCATTGGAAGATCTCGTGCTCAATTGTTCGATAAAGATACCAAAGTCAATATTTCATTCAAAGATGTTGCAGGTCTTGAAGAAGCAAAAGAAGAAGTGATGGAAATTGTAGATTTCCTAAAAAATCCAAAGAAATATACCGATTTAGGAGGTAAAATTCCTAAAGGGGCCCTTCTAGTAGGACCTCCAGGTACTGGTAAAACCCTCCTTGCCAAAGCAGTTGCGGGTGAAGCTGGAGTTCCTTTCTTCTCTCTATCTGGTTCAGACTTCGTTGAAATGTTTGTGGGTGTTGGTGCTAGTCGTGTTCGTGATCTTTTCAAACAAGCAAAAGAAAAAGCCCCTGCAATCATCTTTATCGACGAAATCGATGCTATTGGTAGAGCCCGTGGAAAAAACCAATTCCAAAGCTCTAACGATGAAAGAGAAAACACCTTGAATCAATTGCTCGCAGAAATGGACGGTTTTGGAACCGATTCTGGTGTAATTATCCTTGCCGCAACTAACCGCGCTGATATTCTTGATAGTGCCTTGATGAGACCAGGTAGATTTGACCGTCAAATCAGTGTTGATAGACCCGATATTATTGGTCGTGAACAAATTTTCAATGTTCACCTTAAACCCCTTACTAAACTAGCTTCCGATGTAGATGTACATCGTTTAGCCGCACAAACTCCTGGGTTTGCCGGTGCAGAAATTGCGAACGTTTGTAATGAAGCTGCTTTAATCGCTGCCAGACACGGAAAAGAAGTGGTATCAATGAAAGATTTCCAAAGTGCTATCGATAGGGTAATTGGCGGTCTTGAAAAGAAAAATAAAATTATCTCTCCAGAAGAAAAGAAAATTGTAGCATACCATGAAGCAGGTCACGCTATTGCAGGTTGGTTCCTTGAATTTGCAGATCCTTTGCTTAAAGTTTCAATTGTGCCGCGTGGTGTTGCTGCCCTCGGATATGCTCAATATCTTCCAAAAGAACAGTACTTGTACAGAACTGAACAATTAATGGACAGTATGTGTATGACCCTCGGTGGTCGAGTAGCTGAACAAATCTTCTTTGGAAAAATTTCTACAGGTGCTCAAAATGACCTTGAGAGAATTACCAAACTTGCCTATAGCATGGTTACCATTTACGGTATGAGTAGCAAAGTAGGAAACGTAAGTTTCAATGACCCTACCGGCGAATATGGATATCAACGTCCTTATTCAGAACAAACCGCCCAACTCATAGACCAAGAGGTGCGCGAATTGATTGAAACAGCGTATAAAAGAACCGTGCAACTACTTACTGAAAAGAAAGCTGAAGTAGAAGCAATTGCACTTGAACTTCTCGATAAAGAAATCATCTTTAAATCTGATTTGGATCGCATCATTGGCAAACGTCCTTTCGAAGAAGATGAACAAATCACTGCAACAATTGCTGCAGCAAATCAAACAGATTTAGATGAACAAACTTCAGTTTCTCAAATTGAAGCCCCTGAAGCTCCAGCAACCAATGAAGTAGAAACATCTGAACAATCTCCTGAATCAAACAATGATTCAGAAAATCCAATTACCGAATAAAATAATTATTTCAATACCCACAAAAAATGCCGAATCAAATGATTCGGCATTTTTTTATTGCTTTTAACTTTAAAATCAACTTCCCAATTCCTGTAATTGAATCAAATTGTAATACAATCCACCCTTTCCTATCAATTCTTGATGAGTGCCCATTTCAACAATTTTACCCTTATCCAATACCACAATTTTGTCGGCATGCATTACTGTACTCAACCTATGTGCCACAATTAGGCTCGTACGATTGCGCATTAGGCCCTCTAAGGCCATTTGAACCGCCTTTTCGCTCTGTGAGTCCAAAGCAGAGGTTGCTTCGTCTAAAATTAAAATTTCCGGGTCCTTTAATAATGCTCTGGCAATCGACAACCTTTGTTTTTGTCCACCGCTCAATTTACCTCCTCTTTCGCCAATTTCGGTATCATAACCCAAATCCATCGCCATGATAAAATCATGGGCATACGCTGCTTTTGCAGCATCCTGAATTTCATCAATTGTTAAATCAGGCCTTCCTAGAGCAATATTGTTTCTCACTGAATCATTAAACAATATGCTTTCTTGATTCACAACCCCAACCAATTGGCGCAAGTCCTCCTGATTAAATTTCCGAATGTCTACCCCATCCAACAAAATACTTCCCTCCGAAACATCATAAAAACGTGCAATTAAATCGGTAATTGTTGTCTTTCCAGCACCAGAAGGACCAACAAATGCAATAGTCTCTCCTTTTTTTATTTTGAGGGATATTTTATTCAATACACTTGTCCCTTCCACATAAGAAAAACCAACTTCCTGCAATTCCAAACTTTCATTAAATACAGGAGCTACAGGATTTACAGGATCTTCAACTACCACAGGTGCGGTAACCAATTCTTGGATTCTCTCTAAGCTTGCCATTCCCTTCTGTGCCGCATATAAAGCGTTTGAGAAACCTTTGAATGGCGGAATCAATTGGCTGAAAATCGTAAAGTAACCCAAGAAAAACTCCGGATCCAATTCACCACTAAACACCATTTTACCACCTAGCCATAACAACAATGCCGAAACTGCAATTCCTATGGTCTCAGAAACAGGTGATGAAAGATCATAACGACGCTGAACCGAAATATTGTTTTTTGTATACTCACCATCTTGCTGGCTATATCGATCGTAAAAAAACTTAGACGCATTGAAAGCTTTAATAACACGAATACCTCCCAAGGTCTCTTCAAACGAACTCATCACTTTACCCAACAATTGTTGGTTTTTACCAGACTTTCTGCGAAGTGATCTTCCAATTAATGCAATAATTAAGGCTGTAATTGGTAGAAACAACAGAATATACAACGTTAGCTTGGTAGAAAGAACAACCAAGGCCAACATGAAAATAAGGATATTCAGCGGTTGAAAGTAAAGTGCTTCCAAAGAAACCATCAATGCAAATTCAATTTCTTTGATATCATTACTCATTCTAGAAATCAAATCACCTTTTCTCTCATTGTTGAAATAGGCAATGGGCAAATTCAAACATTTTTCATAAATATCCAATCTCATTTTACGGATACTTCTGTTACGAATTAACACCATATAATTCATGGCAGTAAAACGAGCAGCGTTCTTAAGTACTGTAACAATCACCAACCCAATACTTAAATAGGCCAATGCACGGTAAGGATCACCTTCAGCAATTCTAGCAAACCAATCTATAAAAGATTGATATAAGCCCGCAAACCATTCTCCTACATCCTTTTGATTAACACCAAGCTCAGAAATTTTTCTGTCTTTACTGAAAAGAAACTTCAACACAGGCATAATTAACAAGAGGGTAATCAAGTTAAAAATGATGTACAGTAAGTTGAATATGAAATTGCCGAAAATTAATCCCTTATAATCCCCGGCATACTTTAAAAATTTAAATACAGCTTTCAAATTGATACAAAATTAAGGAATAATCAATGAATTAAATATAAAGTCTATGTCCATAAAAAAAGGCTCCAGAATTGGAGCCTTTTCAAGATATTAGAACAGAAATTATTTTACAATAAGTCTTTCAACGTATGATTGACCATCTAGATCCGTAATTCTTACAAATACAAATCCATGTACACCTTGAATGTTCATCATGTAAGTATCGTTTGAATTTACAGATTTAACTGTTTTAACCAAACGGCCCGACATATCAAGTACATCAATTTTTGCTATTTTGGTAGCATTGCTGAAGAATACTTGATCCACTGCTGGATTTGGATAAACTTTGAAATTACCTTCAGCGAATGATTTAGCTAAGCTAGGCTCATTGTCTTTAATGGTCAAAATCATGATTGAATCTTTACCAATAGAACCAGGACCTTGGATATTGCGAATTGCAAAAGATACCAATTTATCGCCATCACTATCTAAATCATCCGTAATATTGGCTTTTACAGAGAAATAATTGTTGTTTTTTGTTACTTGAATTGTTTTTGTTGCATAATCATAATCAGCAGGAGTTAATGCAGTTCCACCCAAAGAAACAACGTCAAAAGTAAAGTTCTCATCTGAAGGGAAAACAGAGATATCCATTTTGAATGAATCAGCCAATTCAAAAACAAAATCAGAAGTCTTCATAAAATTAACAACAGGTAAACTTGCTGGTGAAAAATCGGCCAAGTATCTTGGTGCTAAGTAGTACTTAGACGTATATGGTGAAGAGTTATCAAACTGAACACCTAAACCTACTACATTGAAGTAACCTGTAGGAGCAGATGTGCCATCTATATCCGTTTCAGAATCAATATTCAATGTATCAACACCTCCAGAAGTATTCATAACTCTTACATAACTAAATTTGTTTGCCGCCAATGCAGTAGAAGGCCATTCGGTTGCATCTACCAATTTAACACGAGCCAATTTCATAAGATTAGATTCACTCGCTTCATTGATTGTTGTAACCAATTTAGCTTGCTCCAATGTACGATTTCCTGCAATTTTAATCATGGTATCAATTCTATCCATTTGAACTGTACCTTGGAATTGTCCAATTGAACCTTGAATCATCAATGAATCACCTTCTTTTACAATATAGCCATAAGTTTTAGCACCAGAATAAACACCTATTCCACCTGTTTTATCTCTTAAAGTAAATCCTAAACCGGTAGATCTTGTGTTTACACCATAAACAACACCATAAATTCTGCATTTTACATTCAATGAGTCTGCAGTTTTGTTGACATTTGTTTGCTTATTGATAGTGCCAATTGGATAAATTGGATAATCATCATCTTGAATGGTTACCTTCAATGTATCAGACAAAATTATGATATTACTCAAATTGGCCATTCCAAATTTCACCACTTCTGACTTCTCATTGATATCATCGTTCACTACTGGAACGTTTACAACAATTGTATCAGGTGTTGAAGATGTTACATAAATAGCTTTTGATGAAGGACTGAATTTAATATCAGTTGGATTCTCTGCTGAACTTTCATTGGTAAAATAACGCAAAGTGAAATCTCCACCCGCAGATTTTCTGTTTACCAATCTGATTTTAACATCAAATGAACCAACTGATTCACTCACTGTGAAATTGCTACCTAGAAATTGAACTCCGGTAGGACCATCATTATCTTCAATAACCAATGTAGCTACTGAATCTTTCAAAAATCCAGCACCAGATACCAAACGAATAACCAACTGAATAGAATCACGTTTGTCAATCATTACATCATCAAAGATTTTTGTATTGATTGTAATTGAATCAGGACCATTTGCATTTCCAATGTTAAAAGAAGTATCGCTATTGTTACTACTGATATAAAATTCGCTTGGAATGTATGTGCTATCAGATTTGTATTTCACAAACATTTTAAGCTTCACCGGTGTGGTAACTGCTTTGTCAAGTTTAAATGAAAAACCAACATTCTTGTTGGCTTCAACTGTACGAATTGAAGGTGTTTTAATAGAAATATTGGCTACATCATTATCAGTTACTGAAATAGTATGTGCAACTTCAGTTCCAATCAAGCAATTATTTGGTTGATCCAAACGCAATACTATCGTTTCTGTACCTTCAGAAATCACATCTTCATTGATTGTAATTTCCGTGGTATCGTTTACAGCAACTCCAGGATTGAATGTAATTGTTTTAGGCTCTGTCAAAGTAAAATCTGAACTTGCACCTTTGGTAGCAGTTCCACCCACTAAGTACAATCTAACCGATTGAGGATCAGAGTTGCTATATTTTCTGGTTACAAAAACTTTGTATTTGCCAACACCTTCATCTGTTGTTGAAGAACGTGTCCAAAATTCAACCTTTGGTGAAATCAAAGGAGCATCATCCAAATCCAAGGCAATTGGTGTAGTTGATCCCCCAGTAGGATTTACGGTACTTCTATTGTTCGGACCCCAAATTCCATTGGTGTCTTTATTTGCATAAATTGAAAATCCTGTTTTAAAAGATAAGTTATCGATTCTTCTAATACCAGAAGACAAAGAATTCGGAATAATACCACCCCAAGTTCCACTCTTTTGATAAACATTGCTGCTGTAGAATCCTACCAAACTTGAAAATGATGCACCTGAATAACTGCCACTTTCAACATTGGAAACAGTAATTGGCCTTCCAAATCCGTTGTCATTATCATACAAAGCAACCATACTTTTAGCAGCTGCATAACTTTTACCCCAAATACCTGTACCATTGTTACCACCGGCAGTAGCAGACCATGCTAATACTTTTATTGAGTCTTCACAATAGTATCGGAAAGTATCTGTATTATTAATACCCAACATGGTTACCGCAAAATACACATAGTTTCCAGCCGTAAACCTTGAGTTACTTGTATGCATCATACCAAACCAACCCTCGTAGTTACCCATCATGCTAGTTGTAAGCGTATCACAGTTTCCAGCATTTGTAAAATCTGTGGTAGTTGCATATCGATAATTTCCTTGTGAATCAATGAAAATGTCAGTTCCAGCTCCAGCAGTTGTTAAACTAGTGTTTGCAAAATCCGTGTATCGAATTGCACGAACAATATATTTATAAGAGGTATTAGGTGTTAACCCATCCAACCTCAATCTAGCAAATACCGGAATTCGTGTAGACGAGCCCGATGCCATGTACTGGGGAACTATAACCCCTGTTGTGTTCATCGACTTATACTGAGCTTTTGCAAAACCCAAGTTTAATGCCAATAATACAAATAATAACTTCTTCATTTCTTTTTCTTTGGATTTTACAAATTTAATTAACTAATCCGTAAAAACAACTTACTCAGTTTTAACTGCAATTCATACTGCATTATTGAGTAAAACCTAGCGCTAAAACACTCACTTTTATATCCACATTTTTATGAATTTCTCGAATACAAGCCTCAATTGTGGCGCCCGTTGTAATTACATCATCAATGATTACCAAATGTTTATACCCACCTAACAAACTTCCAAATCTATATTGATCCTTAGAATTTTCCCATCTCGAAATTCTATTCTTATGTGTTTGACTGTCAGCAAAACTATCCCTCTTTAACACCCCATCTACAATAGGCAATGTCAAACTTTTTGATAACCCTTTAGCAATTTCTTCAGATTGATTGTATCCCCGTTTTTTAAGTTTTTTGGTATGTAATGGTACCGGCACCAAGCAATCGAAATCCATATTTTCCAAGCCATTTTTTTTGACCCAGTTACCAAATAAATATCCCATATCATGGGCCAATATCACGCCATCGTCATATTTTATGTTTTTAATTAAATTTGAGTACCTAGAATCACTTCTGTATCGAATATATGCACTCGCTGACTCTACTTTACACCGACCCCAAAATGTTTTTTCAACCGGATTATCTGTCTTCAATTGATAATAACCCAATGGAACACCAGCCTCACAATTCAAACACATATACTTTTCATGGTTGTAAATGATTGTTTCACATACCAAACAATATCTTGGAAACATTACATCCAATAGTTTCTTTATCATTGTTGTTCAAACTTTTATCGATTATCTACACACATAAAACAACTTTTTTCATGTTAACCCCCTAATCACAAAATAAATCAACGAAATTTGCCCTTCATGGCATCACGAAGATTTGAAGACAGAGATATTCCAAAATCAAAAATCAACCTAACTTCCCTCAAGAAGTCTACCAAGTTGTTTAATTATATGTCTACAACCAACAAATGGCTCTTCCTTCTTGGAACCATTTTTTTGGGAATTACGGCAGGCGCTTCTATATTGTTTCCAAAATTATTGGGGGATATGATGGATGGTGTTTTTGTATACAAGCAAGGAGGCGTTTCCACCGCACCTTCAATCGAAAAACTCACAAAAGTTGCCGAAATGTTTGTATATCTCTTTATCGTACAAGCAGTATTTAGCTTCCTTAGAATCGCTATCTATGTTAGAGTTACAGAAAATATGACCTTCGGTTTGAGAACCGATCTTTTCAAATCTGTGATCGCTCAAAACATGGAATTTCATGCACAAAATCGTGTTGGTGAATTGATTAGTAGATTTAGTTCAGACATCTCTCAAATTCAAGATACTTTTACCACCAATATCGCCATGTTCATTCGTCAACTTCTCGTGATGATAGGTGGTATTGTGCTTATTTTTATGACATCCAACAAATTGGCTGTTTACATGCTTCTTACCGTGCCAATTATTGTTGTTGTTGCTCTCTTCTTTGGCCGATTTATCAGAAAAATTTCAAAAGAAGTTCAGGATTTAAATGCCCAAAATAACATCATTGTAGAAGAATCTATTTCCGGTATTGTAAATGTCAAAGCTTACACCAATGAAAAATTTGAACTTGATCGATATTCAAAAAATGCACTCCACTTGCAAAAAGAAAGTATCATCCGTGGATATTGGAGAGGTGCTTTTAGCTCTTTTATCATTGTTTGCTTATTTGGTAGTATCGTCTGGCTCATTTACAAAGGTTTAGGGCTTGTTCAAACTGGCGATTTAGCCATTGGTGAACTTTTTAACTTCATGTTTCTAACTGCTTTTGTGGGTGGAAGTATTGGTGGAATGGCTGAACAATTTGTTCAAATTCAAAAAACCCTAGGCGCGATCGAAAGAGTTTTTGATATCATTGAAACCCCTTCTGAAATTAACAACGCCAATCATTCACCCCAACTTTCTCATACCATCCAATTTCAAAACGTTGAATTTTCATATCCCTCTCGACCCGATAATCCCGTTTTGAAAGATATTACTTTCTCCCTCAATCCAGGCGAATCTATTGCATTGGTGGGCCCCAGTGGATCGGGGAAAAGCACCATCGCTGCTTTGATTTACCAATTCTATAAACCCTCTGCCGGTACTATTTCTTTAGGTAAAACCAATATCAATGAATTCGACCTTCAAGAATATCGGAAACACTTTGCTTATGTGCCTCAAGAAGTAGTTTTGTTCGGCGGTTCAATCTATGAAAATATCCTTTATGGAAATCCAGAAGCCACCGAAGAACAAGTTATTGATGCAGCGAAAAAAGCCAATGCTTACTCTTTTATTCAAGAATTTCCAGAAAAATTCCATACCCTTGTGGGTGATCGTGGAATGAAATTATCGGGTGGACAAAAACAAAGAATTGCCATTGCAAGAGCAATATTAAGAAATCCTAGCGTTTTAATTCTTGATGAAGCCACCTCCGCTTTGGATTCAGAAAGTGAATTTGAAGTTCAAAAAGCTTTGTCAGAATTGATGACAAATAGAACCTCTGTGGTTATTGCTCACAGACTTAGCACCATCCGACATTCAAACAACATTCTCGTAATCAAACAAGGGAAAATTATTGAATCTGGCAACCATCAACAATTAATGTCTATCGAAAATGGTATTTATAAAAACATGATTGACAGACAAATCGATCCATCTGATTATTTTAGCAACTTGTAAATTTGAAAAACCTTTTTGTTTATATCGCCACTTTTATACTAATGAACAACATTTTTGCCCAAAGTAAAAATGATTTAGCCAATGGTCTTTATGAACAAAATGAATTTGAAAAAGCAACCATCATCTATGAAGAACTTGTAGATGAAAACCCAAATCAATCATTCTTTTACGAAAGATATATCCAATGTTTGGTGAAAACAAGTAACCAGAAAAAAGCCGTTAAATTCATTCGGAAAAAGTCTAAAAAATCACCAGATCCTCTGCCTCTCATGATCGATGAATGTTGGGTTTTATCAACCGATGAAAAAACTTCCAAAGAAGCCGACAATTTATTTGACTTTATCTTAAGCAAAATCAATCAAGATTTAGAAGTTTCACTATATGCCGCAGAGTTGTTTGAACGACATAATCTGAATAACTACGCCATAAAAATTCTGCAAACAGCTGAAACAAATTTTGGAGAAAATTCAGAAATCTCGAACAACTTGGCCAATCTCTACATTTCTAACGGTCAAAGAATTCAAGCTATGGAAAGATACATGAATCTCATGATTCATTCCAGCGTTGATTTTGAAAACCTAAAACAAGTTTTTGAATCCAATATCACCGATAGTGCCGATATCGTTGCTCTTCAGCAACTGCTCATCACAAAAATTCAAGAAAATCCTTACGTTACTTCTTTATCTGAATGGTTAAAATGGACATTCGTGAAGTTACAAGACTGGAAAAACGCCTTTGTTTTCACCAAATCAATTGACATCAGACTCAAAGAAGATGGTAAAAGAGTGTATGATTTGGGACTGGTTTGTAAATCTAACAATGAACTCAATATTGCGTTAAAATGCTTTGAATATTGCCTCAAAAAAGGGGAAAATTCATTTGATGAAACCGAATCATTTTCAAAATATCTTGAAGTAAAATACCTCATTTATTCCCAACAAAATACACAAGAAAAAGATTGGAACAATCTCATTGGTGAACTCAAACAGTTCGAATTAAAAAATGGCCCTTCAGTTTCAACCCTCCCCATTGCTGAAACCCTTTCTCAAATTTACATTGAAAGAAATTCTCCTGATTCAGCGGTTTTTCTGCTTGAAAAATATATAAACAACAACCAAATTCAGAAGAAAAATTTGGCTCAAGCCAAAATTGCTTTGGCAAAGGCACATGTAGCCAATTCTGAAATGTGGAAAAGCGAACTCCTTTTTGCCCAAGTTGAAAAAGATTACAGTGAAGAAGCACTGGGGCAAACCGCCAAATACAACCGTGCCGAATTGAGTTTTTTCCGCGGTGATTATGATTGGGCCGCCATGCAATTGGATGTTCTCAAAGATGCAACTACTCAACTCATCTCTAATGAAGCAATGGAACTTGCTCTTTGTATTACAGATAATGTGGCCTCTGACTCAAATTATTTGCCCCTTCAAATCTATTCTAAATCCCTCCTCTTCTTTAGACAACATCGTTTTGATAGCGCTATTTTCTATGCCAATTTAGTAAAAACCGATTTTCCCGGACATAGCCTTACCGACGAAGTTTTGCTGCTAAAGGCCAAAATCTTTGAACAACAAAAACAATACGATAAAGCCGCTGATACCTATGAAACCCTAGCCATCGCATTTGAACATGACATTCTCACAGATAATGCACTTTTTGCCTTAGCCAATTTGTATCAATTTAAACTAAATAACACTGAAAAAGCCATTAAAACCTACCAAAAAATTATTGACCAGTTTTCAAATAGCATTTTTATTGTTGACGCGAGACGAGAATTTCGTAAACTTCGTGGTTTTTAATTACTTTGCACCATGATCTCTTTCCGCAAGCATTTGTTTTTGTTTCTTTTTATTTTCGGGGGACAGCTTGCCGTTTCTGCTCAATTAGACAATCAAATTTTTAAACGACCTTATAATGATATTCAACACCGTGAATATCAAGCTGTGAGATCCCAATACCTCGATAATGACACAATCAATCAATTAGATTCGCTTTATAACGATTCAACAAACCCAAATTCTTCGTTTGTAAAAACAACTCAATCTGATATTTACAATTACCGCAGTGGGTTTAGCTTTGGCAATTTGCTTTATTGCAAAAACAATGAGTTTGGCGAATCAAACAACCCCGGACAAACTTTTTTTGGCAACCAAATATGGTTTGGTGGAAAATACTATTTTACACAGAATTTGAGCACAAGCTTGGGCTATTTTATGCAATATGACTTTGGTGACAACCAATTTCCTAGCAAAGGTTTACCCATTTTTAACATTGAATATAATACTGAACGAAATAGATTGATTGCTGGAAGTTTACTTGGCAACACCAACCACAACTTGATTGAACCTCTCTATAATTATGAAAATACCTTCACCAAACCCATAGAATATGGTATTCAATACTTTCATTTTAACAAATTGATCTCATATCAAACTTGGCTTGATTGGCGTCAATTTGCAAAAATTGAAACTTCACAGCAAGAAAAAATATCGTTCGGACAAACACTATTGATCAAAGTGATCGAGGAAACACAACTACCTTTTCAACTATCATTTCCCGCCTCTCTGCTCATTTATCATCAAGGTGGCGAGGCTTTAAATGTCCCTCAAAAAATTCAAACCAATGCGAATGGAAGTGTAGGTGTTAAATTAAATGACATCAATAACAACTTCAAATTTGAATCTCATTTGATATTTTCCAATGATGTTTCGCCATCTATCAACCATGCGTTTAAAGACGGGTATGGCACTTTTACATATTTCACCGTTTTTGTCCCTCAAAATAAAAACAATAAAAATCAACACCGAATTGTGGCGAGTTATTTTAAAGCATCTGAATATTATTCACCTTTAGGTGCTCCTTTGTATACAAGTGAATTGTTTGGAAAACCTTATTTATACTCAAGAAATAGAGAATTCTTTATGTTGAGATACCAATTCGTTAAATTATTTTCAAATTTCATCCATGTCAATCCAATTCAATTAGATATCCGAATAGAACCAATTTATCACATTCAAGAGAAACTTTTTGCCTTCTCTACCGGTGTATACTTAAAAATACTGCTAGGTGATAATTTTATTCATTAAACGTATATGTACAACCAAACTCGGCAAAGTCTGCCGTAGTTTTATTGGCCTTCAAACGCATTACAGCCCTATATGAAGGGTTTATTTGATACGAGAGACCTATTGCTTCGTAATACGGTGTTTTCTTCTTAAAATCGGGCTTATAGGCGTAAACTCCCAAATCTGTCATTATGCCCCATCTTCCAAATCTTGTTTCATACCCAACTGAAAGAGTAAGCTCGGTACATTTTAATATATCATAATTGGGCAAGGCTTCAAATTTTTTGTACTGATAAGTTCGGTCATGATACAAACCCGCAGAAAATCGAAAATTACTCGCCGCATTTCGATATTTTTCAAAACTAAATTCTAATAACCCATTGTAAAATGCCCTGTTATCATCTAAGTCTACTTCTTTTTTACCCCATCTAAGGGCAATGGATTTCCTCCAAACTGTTGCATGATTAATTGAAAAATTATTTTTCAGTTGAGAGATCTGTTTCTTTGTAGGAATTTGCACATTCACACCATACTTGATAAAAGGCAAATTGACCCCCAGGTTAGGATACTTCCAACTGGCATTTGAAAAATGCGACATTCCCAGGGAAAAGTGATAGCCCAAACCTTGCTTTATTCGACCTTCAAGCAACAATCCCAATTGCATATAACCATTGATATGACTTCCAATTGCCCGATTATATGGATTTGTTTTATAATCAAACCTTTCTGTTAAATACCCAAGTCCAAGTCCAAACTGAAAGCTACTTTTAACAAAAATCTCCTTCCGGGCATTGTTAAATTTAAATATGTCTGCTTCAATTAATAGGGAAGTAGCGAAGGCTTTGCCATTTACCGTGGATCCCAAATCATAGTAGGCAAAAGAATACCCTAAATGTTTATTTGAAGGATGAGAATCATTCACATAAGTTAAATCATGAAGCATTTGAAATTGAAAACCACTAATTCCCCGATACATGTGCTGCATGTTCTCGTGGTGGGGAATTAAAAAACCCGCAAATCGATTCAACCTAAAAATGTAGTTAACATCAACCGATGGGAGCTGTTTATTTGTTCCCAATGAATCTGTTTGGGCCAATAATTTGAAATGATTCGAAAATACTCCGAACCAAAAAAAAAGGCCTATTTGTATAAGCCCTTTTTTCATTAACTCTTTGATTTGTCGGTGGCCAAGACCATCCGTATACCCAAATTCGCCCCAATTTCCATTACGTCAACCATTTGTTGTATGGTTAGAGACTTATCTAGCCTTAACACCACATTCAATCGGTTATCAGGATTTTTTGGGTCAAAAAATTTATCGCGTCTCTCTATTAAACGCTTTTCCAACTCATCCAGTGACACTGGTACTTTTTCATTGTCTATAAAATAAGCAACAACAGATTTCGTAGGGTCATTCTCATCAAACTTTACTGTTAAAACAAATGGCTTCGTTTGAACCGTTGAAACAGTCTTAGCTTGTGGCAACATGATTTTGATTACATTGGGGTTTGCCAATGTACTCGCAATCAAAAAGAACAACAGAAGAAAGAACATAATGTCGTTCAATGACGACGATTCTACTTCCGCTTCTTCTCTTTTGCGTCTTCCGAGTCTCATAGAGGAAAATTAAAGATTAGACTTTGTTAAAACTTCTAATAAATTCAAGCTTTGTTCTTGCAATCTTTCAGCAAAGCGATCAATTTTTCTCATAAACAATTGATAACCCAAAAACGAAATGATACCTACCAACAATCCTGCAAAACTAGCCACCATTTTGGTATACAAACCGCCAGAAATTGCACCAATGCTCAAATCATTCGTTTGGGAAATAGAATAGAAAATATTGATTACACCCCAAATGGTTCCTACAAAACCTAACATAGGAGCAATTCTTGAAATCAAACTCAAATAGGCCAAGTTACTTTCCATAGCACTCAATTCTACACTTGCCTTCGTTTCCATGGCACTTTCAATTTCACGCATATTGCTACCTAGAAATCTTAAACCAGTTGAAAACATTTGACCCTGTGCAGTTGGTGTTCTGTCGCAATACGACATCGCAGCATCCATTTGATTCTCTTTCAATTTATCTTTTATCACTCCCAACATGGCTTCATCAACCTTGGCGCGATTTTTAATGTATATCCATCTCTCAACGATAAAAAATACAGTAAGCAACAAACAAAAGGCCAAAAGCCCCATTACCACACCCCCTTTAGACATAATTTCTAAAATTGGTGCAGAAACATGTTCTGTTGTTGGAGCAGCACTTCCTGCAGTAGGGGTTGCTGCTGCTACAGGAGCAGCCGCTTGCTGCGCCGCATCAGCAGTTTGTAATAAAATGTTGAATAAAAACATCATGAATGCGAATTAAAGATGTAACTCTTATATAAACGAAAGAATCGGATAAAAATTATCCCCAAAGAAATACACTATTTCATTTCTGTGACGCCACCACTCAAAATAAATTTGGTAACATCGCCAGAATCTGCATCTATTCTCTCTACTTTTTCTTTCGCTACAACCAGTATTTCCCCTGATATTGCGTAGCTATTGGGGAAATATACCGCACAAAAATCATCCATCCCAAATTCAGCCATTGTCTCTTGAGTTAAAAATCCAATTCTGTAGACATTGTTTGAAATCTCAACCCTAACAGTAACAGTGAACTTTTTATTTTCACCAACAAATGCTTGGGTCATGTCTTTGGTTGTTCCAAATATCCAGTTTAATCCAGGTGCTTTTTCTATGATTCCCTCAAAAAATTCCAATATCTGCTTTGCAACTACACCCTCTGTAAACTTACCAATTAGGGTTATGGTTACTACTCCCAGCACCAAATACAGAACAATTGCCCCAAATGACAACTTATCCAAATGTAAAAATGAACCAATAACCTGCAATACCCAAATCAAAATACTGATGGTTAATGCAATAGGCAAAACAACAAGTAATCCCCTTAAGAATAAATTCAATAAATGTCTGGTTGGCGATTTAACGCGCCTTTTCATCTGAATATCAAATTCATTTTCCATATTTCAACAAATCTAATCCTATATCCTTTCGGTTAAATTTACCTTCAAATACTATTCTATTGGCTAATTCTGTTGAATCTTGTAAAGCAGATTCAATATCGCTATTCAATGAAGTAATTGCCAAAACACGACCTCCATTGGTAACCAACTCACCATCCTTGATGGTAGTACCAGCATGAAATATCAATTGATTGTTTCCCATTTCAGCTGCATTTGGCAAATTGATCATCTTTCCCTTTTCAATATTTCCCGGGTATCCTCCAGAAACTAAGAAAATTGTGGCTGCAGTGCGCTCATCAATTTCTAATTCAACATTCTCCAATGTGCCATCAGAAATCCCTTCCAACAAATCTAACATGTCAGTTTTTAATCGAGGAAAAATTGCCTCGGTCTCAGGATCTCCCATTCTCACATTGTATTCTATCACCTTTGGATTGCCATCTACATTCATCAATCCTAAAAATAAAAATCCTTTAAATGGATTCTCTTCAGATTTTAATCCTTCAAAAGTTGGCTTGATAATTTCATTTTCAACTTTTGTCATGAATGGCAAATCGGCAAAAGGAACTGGACTAATTGCCCCCATTCCGCCAGTATTTGGGCCCTCATCACCATCAAATATTCTCTTATAATCCTTAGCTGAAGCCAAAATCTTATAAGAATTTCCATCGCCCACTGCAAATACAGAAATTTCAATCCCATGTAAAAACTCCTCAATAACAACTGAACTTGAGGCAGAACCAAACATCCCCCCTAAAATCATGTCGCTTAAAATTTGTTGAGCTTCATCAAAGTCCGCAGTAATAATAACCCCTTTCCCTGCCGCCAAACCATCTGCTTTTAAAACATATGGTGGTTGCAATGATTTCATAAAATCCACCGATTCAGAAATATTATCAGCGTTGAATGTTCTGTAACGAGCCGTTGGAATTTGATGACGTATCATGAAGGCTTTCGCAAAGTCTTTACTGCCTTCTAGTTGTGCACAAAACTGATTGGGGCCTGCTACCTTTATCTTTTTTGAATACGAATTGTTCTTACTCTCTATAAAATCTACAATTCCATGAACTAACGGATCTTCGTTTCCTGGAACCAATAAATCTATATCATGTTCCAAACAAAACTGATGTACAAGTTCAAAATCTAATGGATTTAATTGTACATTTTCACCACAATTCATTGTTCCAGCATTACCTGGAGCTATATACAAATTGCCAATTCTTTGGCTCTGGCTCAACCTTAATGCAAACGCATGCTCTCTGCCACCAGAACCTAACAATAAAACATTCACGTCGATTCGTTTTTTAATTTAATTTATTCCCAAGTTTCAGGATCTATTTTTGAATAATCTGTAGGCTTTTTAGGATTCTTCCTCTTCAATCTCTCAACGTAAGCTATTTCTTTGTCCGTTAAGAACCTCCATTTACTACGACCCAACTTTAATTTATCAAATTCACCAAATAATACCCTATCCAATGACACCACTTCATATCCAAAGTGCTCGAACATTCTTCTTACTATTCGATTTCTTCCACTGTGAATTTCTACTCCCAATACCGTTTCTTCATCTTCTTCAACCCATCCAACTTGCTCAAACGACATATATCCATCCTCTAATTCAACTCCCTCAACCCATGCCAACATGTGATCTTTTGAAGGTTTTTTATCCAATGTAACCTTATACACCTTCTTGATTTCAAAACTTGGATGTGTGAGCTTTTGCGCAAATTCCCCATCATTTGTAAGCAACAATACCCCCGTTGTATTTCTATCCAAACGACCAACCGGATAAATTCTTTCTTTTCCCGGTAAATCAATTAAATCCAATACTGTATCTCTTCCCTCTGGGTCATTTGTTGTTGTAATATATCCTTTTGGCTTATTCAATACAATGTAAACAGGCTGCTCAGGTACAATTTTCCTACCATCAATTTTAACCTCATCCCTCGGACGAACCTTTGTGCCTAACTCTGTAACTACTTCACCATTAAGTTTAACCAAACCTTGCGCAATCAATGAATCTGCTTCACGCCTTGAACACATGCCGCTGTTCGCTATATAACGATTCAACCTAATCTCTTGACTCAACAACTCTTTGCCAAGATTCAATTTATCGCCTGCTTGTTTAAATTCTTTTTTACTGCCTTTGAAACCAGTTGTAATTTCAAAATCGAACTGTTTCTTTTTAGATAATTTTTTAACAGGTTTGTTTTCTGTAAAATCTTGCTCCTTTTGATTAAAACGAGATCTACTTCCTCCGCGATTAGGCCTGTCATATCCGCCACCCTCTGGACGTGGACCTCTGTTGTATCCGCCACCTTCTGGTCGTGGACCTCTATTGTATCCGCCGCCTTCTGGACGTGGACCTCTGTTGTATCCGCCGCCCTCTGGACGTGGACCTCTATTGTATCCGCCACCCTCTGGACGTGGACCTCTGTTG